>CATLTV010000031.1 GCA_950059285.1 uncultured Pseudomonadota bacterium
CGAGACCACGGGTGGGTTTGAGATGTCGCGACCCCCACTTCCTCGAAACAGAGGACTGAAACCAATATCGCTCTGTGTGCGAACAAGATCGCGCAATGTCGCGACCCCCACTTCCTCGAAACAGAGGACTGAAACGTGAATATCCGTCACGCGTCATAACGTCTTCGATGTCGCGACCCCCACTTCCTCGAAACAGAGGACTGAAACCTCGACTAGTGCGATCACTTGCTCGATTGTGTATGGTCGCGACCCCCACTTCCTCGAAACAGAGGACTGAAACTAGGCATAAGCTATCTCTCTTATACCCTCTCTAGGTCGCGACCCCCACTTCCTCGAAACAGAGGACTGAAACTTTGCGCCAAACGTCTCCACGATCTGGTATCTCTCGTCGCGACCCCCACTTCCTCGAAACAGAGGACTGAAACTTTCACTGTCTCACCTCATGTAGGGCTGAATCAGGTCGCGACCCCCACTTCCTCGAAACAGAGGACTGAAACCTGATGGGCCTTGACCCCTCACACATCCTTGACCACTGTCGCGACCCCCACTTCCTCGAAACAGAGGACTGAAACCTTGACTAAAAATATCACTAACTCTTTCAAAAGTTGGTCGCGACCCCCACTTCCTCGAAACAGAGGACTGAAACCTTGTCGAGTTCGTCACAAAGTTGATCTGTAAGTTGTCGCGACCCCCACTTCCTCGAAACAGAGGACTGAAACATCACCTTTACCAGAAAAACAAACCTTAAAGGTGAAGTCGCGACCCCCACTTCCTCGAAACAGAGGACTGAAACCTCGCTCAATCAAAGCGAACCTATTGTTCTTAGTCGTCGCGACCCCCACTTCCTCGAAACAGAGGACTGAAACCATTCATGATAGCGTGGCCGAAGCCACAATAGTGGTCGCGACCCCCACTTCCTCGAAACAGAGGACTGAAACTTTTGTAGCCCCATGAGGGCTTTGTCTTTTCTTGTCGCGACCCCCACTTCCTCGAAACAGAGGACTGAAACCTCCCAGATTGATGGAGACTTCAATAACCGCGTCGTCGCGACCCCCACTTCCTCGACACAGAGGACTGAAACGTCAATAAGTCCCATCACGAGGACTGCCTTGAGTGTCGTCGCGACCCCCACTTCCTCGAAACAGAGGACTGAAACTTCTTGGCGAAAAATGACTTAAAAGTCATTTTTCGTCGCGACCCCCACTTCCTCGAAACAGAGGACTGAAACGTCGACGATGAGCAAATGGTGTTCGACGATCTTGAATGTCGCGACCCCCACTTCCTCGAAACAGAGGACTGAAACAATACTGCTTCATCCTTAGTCCTCCTTCTCAGGGTGGTCGCGACCCCCACTTCCTCGAAACAGAGGACTGAAACATGCTTCGGGGTGTATCTGTTGCGTGTGTCGTGGATGTCGCGACCCCCACTTCCTCGAAACAGAGGACTGAAACGTCTGTCTGGGCGTGGGCGGCGGGGGGTAGTAGCGTCGCGACCCCCACTTCCTCGAAACAGAGGACTGAAACATAGAGTTCAAAGTACGAACTGTTCGCTGCCAATCATGTCGCGACCCCCACTTCCTCGAAACAGAGGACTGAAACTTCGATGTTTTTATCCTTTAACCCTCTCCTCTTTTTATGTCGCGACCCCCACTTCCTCGACACAGAGGACTGAAACACCTTGTCTTCCAGAATGAGGTTGCAGTTCATCAGTCGCGACCCCCACTTCCTCGAAACAGAGGACTGAAACATATCTCACCCTCCAGCACGTAGGGGGCGTTCTTGCGTCGCGACCCCCACTTCCTCGAAACAGAGGACTGAAACACTCCGAGCGTGGTGCCAGCACGCTCGAAGAAAGGTCGCGACCCCCACTTCCTCGACACAGAGGACTGAAACGGTTATTGGTTTTGTTATTGGATGGGTTATGGTCGGGTCGCGACGCCCACTTCCTCGACACAGAGGACTGAAACCTGGCTGTTCATTGATGCCGTAAGGCGTTTAGTTTGAGGTCGCGACCCCCACTTCCTCGACACAGAGGACTGAAACTGAAGCCAATCAAAATGATTGTAGAGGATCGCCAGTAAGTCGTGACGCCCACTTCCTCGACACAGAGGACTGAAATTCGTTATAGAGACCGTGGTGGTTGTACTCGCAAAGTCGCGACCCCCACTTCCTCGACACAGAGGACTGAAACTGGTCAACTTTAAGAGGAAAGCACTCTACAAAGGCGTCGCGACCCCCACTTCCTCGACACAGAGGACTGAAACTTATTCTCGCTCGCCTTGCAGAAGTGCAAGGCAAGATTGTCGCGACCCCCACTTCCTCGACACAGAGGACTGAAACTCTGTTTTTTGCACATGAAATGATGTGATCATCAAGTCGCGACCCCCACTTCCTCGACACAGAGGACTGAAACACCTGCCGCAGAGTCGATTTTCTATGTACGCTCTGGGTCGCGACCCCCACTTCCTCGACACAGAGGACTGAAACATGTATTGTAGTGCTAGATTGCTGGCGTGTTCGAGTCGCGACCCCCACTTCCTCGACACAGAGGACTGAAACCGCCAAAGTTATTTCATGAGTTACAGGATGTTCGGTCGCGACCCCCACTTCCTCGACACAGAGGACTGAAACACCTGTACGTTCTACAAGCCACTGATAAAGCTCCGGTCGCGACCCCCACTTCCTCGACACAGAGGACTGAAACTTTCTACGCTTTCTGTAATCTTCTTCAACACTCCGTCGCGACGCCCACTTCCTCGACACAGAGGACTGAAACGCGCTCTCCTTGTCGACCGTGATCCTGTGTGATGCGCCGCGACCCCCACTTCCTCGACACAGAGGACTGAAACATAATGAAGAATATATTATGCCACGTTTGCGTCTGTCGCGACCCCCACTTCCTCGACACAGAGGGTTGCAAAACGCTCCATCAAATTCCTCGCTGCGCCTCTTACACAAGGGTGATGACCTATTTAAGTGATTAGATATATAAAGGTTTTTTGATGGGTGGGCAGGCTACGCAAAAAATTTGTGTGAGAGTAAGCAGAGCGCTTGGAAGCGAGCTTGCGAGATTCCTTGGCTCTGCTGATCTCGAACACAACGTATCAAGCTCGCTCGCCTTGTTGGAACGTTTTGATGTGCATGGCGTGACTTTTCAAAACTATTAACACCCTCAAACTTGCCCCCTAACTTCCTCGACATAGAGGACTGAAACGTTTGCACTTCCTTCCTGTCACTCTAGCTCATATGAAGCTCCTGTGTTTGGAGCTTTAACCGCGAGTTGGAGGTGATGAAGAGATGTGTTGTGTAAAAAGAGACCTTTTGAGGTCTCTTTTTTTGTGCCTATCAAATAACTGAAATCAAAGGACTTTTAACATGATTAAATAATAAAAGAGTAAAAAAGTTGGGGGAAATAGTCAGTTTTGGGGCCTGATCAGACTCATTCAGGGTGTGAGCAGCCTGATTGTGTTGCTCGTGAGTTTGAAACTTGACTGATTTGTAAGGAGGTTCGTGATGGATTTTCAAACGCTAGCGTTCAATGTGCTCAAGGAAGTTGGTGGCGCGGTCGCAAAACAAGGTGCCGTCGAAGTTGGCCAGCTTGTGGGTGAACTGGTTGATGAAGCATTTGATCTTGGCGTGGGTGAACAGCTTGGAAAGACCGTTGGCAAAGCGGTTGGCAAGCACGCTCCCGATGCTGTGGATGTGCTGCTCCAGGCGCTCAAGGAGATCTAGAGCGTAATAAAGAAGGATCTGTTGGGAAAAGCTCGTAGAAATCGCGTATTTTGGTGTCGCAAAAACAGAATGTAACACGGCTACTATCCTTGGTTTTTGCTCCTTAAACTCCACGCTTTCTACTTCTCTTTTCTTCCAGCAACTCCTTCTCCATCACGCTCTAACAGCAGCTCCAGTCAGACTCATGACCACCAGATGATGGTGATGAGCCTGACTGGACCCTGCTCTCTCTCACCCTACCCTGCTACCTACTTTTTAAATTTAACTCATTTGGAGGTTATCGATGCCGTTATTTCTTTTGCTTGGTGGTGCTGCTGCTTTCTGTGCTCTCGCTGTCGTTGCGGATGAACTTGACTGTGCGGAAAAAGCAGCACGTAAAAAACAGGACGCTGTAAAGAAGCGTGTTCAGCGTTCTGTGGATAAGGAGCTACAGAACGTACACAACCTTCATCAAGATCTCGATGCATCACATCAGAAAGAGCTCGCGGAGGCGTTAAAAAAACGCAAGCAGCGCCTGATGAAGTAAGCGTTTGAAATAACGGTTGTTTTAACTAAAAATACAACCGTTATTTCAAACACTTTACACACAGCACACTCATTCTACATCATGGAGATCTATTATGGTTGAACTTGTTCTCTCTACAGTCCTGAACTACCAATACAAGACCACCCTCTCCGCCTACAAAAATTACCGTAAAGTGTGTCAAGAGACCGAGCAACTACTGGCCATGGAGCCCAACCTCCACAAGCTAGTCAAGCTCCACAGCGAAAAGCTCGAGGCGGAGCTGCGTCATAACTATGCGCTGCGCTCCGCAGTCACAAAGCTTTTGCCTGAGCTCCCCGCGCATGAGTTCCACCAGGCTCTAGACATGCTCACGGCACTGAAACATGAGACCGATTGCATGCTCTCTGGTGACAATGTGCTCCGTTTCTTGCTCTCTAATCAGTAATCCCACACCCCATGGAGGTATTTATGAAGAATCCTGCCAAGTTTTTCGCAACCCTTACTTGTGATCTTGTAAGGACAGAGTTTGAACTGCACAAACACAGGAAGATGCTCAAGGCACAGGCTGATCAACTTGAACAACACTGCCAGCTCGTCGAACAACAGCTTAAACAAGCGCAACAACGCACAGTACCCGAGCTGCCCGATGATGCCTCGGCCACAGAACGTCTCGAAGCCCTCTTACCTCTTATGCTCGAGCGCTAAGATAAAGCATCAAAGGGGCGAGCATTGATTCATCAATGCTCGCCCCTTTGATGCTTTATCTTATTGAAATATAAAACAAAAACGAATGACCATGCGGGCATTGCTCAGGCAATGCTCGCATGGTCATTCGGTTTTGTTTTATGATGTGGTAACCCGATTAAAAAATTAAAAAATTAAAAATTCTGGCGGTATACTTCCTTGCCTTCGCGGTTGATGTGCACGAACACATTTTCCTCATCAATGGGCACGGTGAGAGTTAACTTGCCCTTGAAGCAAAGCGGGTACTTGTACTTTGCAGGGATCAGCTCCTTGCCTGTCTTGTCAATCAGACCCCAGGCACCCTCGCGTTTGATGGAGAGGATGTTGGGCTGACATGGAGTCGCGGCGGAGTCATAGCCTGGAGCGAGCACCCAGGCGCCCTTCTGGTCGACAAAACCCCACTGGCCGTTGATCAGCTTGGCAGGGGCGAGCCCGTGTGCAAAGTCTCCCACAAGCTCGAACTGGGCGGAGATGACAAACGTGCCCTCCCTGTCGATAAAGCCCCACGATTCACCCTGTTTGACGCCAGCCAAACCATCATGAAAGCTGTAAGCCTGATCAAACTGTGGTGAGATGACGTAGCTCCCTTTGGTGTCAATAAAGCCCCAGCGATCGCCCTGGCGTACAGCCGCCAGACCGTCCTCGAAGCGTTCGGCGTCGTCAAACTGCGGATTGATGACCTGTACTCCCTTGTGATCGACGTAGCCATACTTGCCATCACGTATAATGAGCATCAACGCGTCAGAAGGGCCTGCGGCACCCTCAAACTGTGGATTGATGAGCCACTTGTTCTCCGTATCAATCACGCCATACCTCTTGTTCTGTTTTACAATCGCCCTCCCCTCATCAAACGTATGGGCGAACTCAAACTGTGGGTTGATGACGAGCTTGCCCGTGAAGTCACTGTAGCCCCAACTTTCACCAAGCTTCACGGCGACCAGCTGGTTTGTACGTGAAGGTTGACCCGCCACATCATAGGTCTGGGGGACGACAATCTTGCCCTCATCATTCATGACACCACACTTGCCCTCGTGACACACCGTGTAGTGAGTCTCGGGAGGCTCTCCAGAGCACCCCATTGTACAGAGCAACGCTGCGACGAACATAACATAAGATGTTGATTTTAAATTCATTTCTATTCCTTGTTTTTGAGGTTAGTTTAGAGCCAGTTTTTATCAAGTCTGTGCGATGCACAGGTGAGGTGTTACCAGCGCACGCCAGCGATCGCGTCGGCGCGAGCGACCTTGATGGTCTTTCCTCCCTTCTTGTATGGAATGGTGCCTCGAATCACGACGTACATTGCGATGCGGCGGCCGCTCTTGAGTGCCCGACGAGCTCGATCCGTCTTGCTTTCGAGGAAGAGTAAGTGTCCGCTATCTGTTTTCATCAGGTACTTTCCGCCGACGTTTTGTTTGACGTAACCACCCACGGCGATTCTGGCGCCCTTGTGCTTCCAGGGTCTGGACAGCACGTCTTCAAACTCACTTGCGGTGTGTGTAAATGGATAGAGGGCCATGAACTCATAGCGATTATTCCAGCTATCAAACTCATCGATGGGATAGGCGGCCTCGAGCTTCTTTTGCAGCGCGGCGCTAGCTTTGGAGACCTTTCTTTGCTCCTTCTTTGTGGTCGCAAGCTCCTCGGCTTCTTGCAGGGTATTTCGCCAGACGTAGACATCCCCGGCGATGTCGTGTTCGGCCTGGTGTTTTGCCTGGTCAATCAGGACATCGATCATCACGGACTGGTAGCGAGCGTCCACTTTGGAGTCGGAGCTGATGAGCAATTTGAGCGCCATCAGATCATCGCCTCTGGACAGCTGCTCAGAGAGGAGCGGTTTGATGGTGTCAAGCACAGCGAGTCTGGCTTGTGTCGCAAGCTCGGGCTCGGGCTCAAGCGCGAGGATTTGACGAAGCAGGTCGGTTTGCTCGGTGTAGGACATCTCCGGGGTCAGCTTGGCGAGCAGCGCGTTTGCCTTGACGTTGGAGATTTTGAGCTGCATGCGATCAAGCTCGGCAGACAGTTTTTGCTCGTTCACCTCACGAGCATATGTCCTGGCGTCGTCCAGTTGAGACTGTGCCTCATCGATGTGTTTGAGCTCAAAGTGATCGACCGCCTCACTGTAATGGTGGAGGGACAACACCCTGGCGATTTGCCCCTTTGCCTCGGAGGATACCACCTGAGCATGGAGCGTCTTGATACGTTGCATTAACGGCGTAAGAGGTTGGACTGTCTTATTTTTATGCACTGCCATGAAGTTGTCGCTGCTTAACTTGGCGAGCAGCATCTCAGTCTTTTGCACCTGTTCATGGGCCAGGGGTTTGCGCTGTTTCCAGAGCGCCAGCGCATGTGACCAGCGGGCCTCGTAGTCCGCAGGATCAATCTCTTTGAGCTGTTCGGCGTGCCACTGATACACGTGGCGGGAGATCTCTTCGATGGACTCGGGAGGGAGCTTGTCCCAGCGTGCACGGAGCGCGTCATCATCGTCCCAGAGCTTGGGGTAATCCTTGATGAACGCCTCGTTTACAAGTTGTGCATAGCGTGAATGAAGTGTGCGGCGTTGCTCACCAGGCATGGTTTTATGCGTATCCAGATACTGTAAAATCTGTGTCGTAGAGCCCTTCTCCATGAGCGCGGGATACAGAAACGCGTGCGCCTGTCGAGCGTGCATACCCGAGGCATAAGACTGAAGGTAGCCAAAGTAATCATCGATGTGTCCAGAGGATACAGCCCTGTTCCAGAGCTCATCATCAAAGTGTTTTCGGCGAGCGCGTTGCCACTTCTGAGGAAGTGGTGGAAGCTTGACCGTTTGATTCTCGCTGACTTGAATCAGACCTGGCGAGCTGCTTTCAGGCAATGCTTCTTGCAGGACAAGCAGGTTTGAGAGTTCAAAGCGGGCGATACCATCTTCATTGGTGGTGATATGCATGGTTGAAAGTCCGCTATCGTCAGAGAATGCGAGCTCAAGATCTGCATGTGCCATCGGTCCTGTGTGGCATATCACGCGCTCTTCGGGGTGAACCTCTTCACGTCGGTCCAGAACCTCGACGCGATCACGAGCCCTCATCAGGTCCACGCCGACCAGCGCAAACGCTCCGACACTAAACAGCCCAAAACCAATCGCGGCGGCGCGATCCTGTGCAGGTGTAAAGGGCTCATTGGGCGTACCATCCTCGTTCTCTCCTCCAGAGAGACAGCCCTGATGCGCCATGTGAAGAGAGGCGCAACCTGCAGAGAGCATACCGAGGACAGATACCGACAGGGGAACCACAGGGTCCTTGATACGGCGCACGGTGTGGCGTTGCTCCTCGTAGACATCATAGATCTCATTGCGACAGATGGTCTGGGAGGTGCCCTTGATCACAAGCGCAGCATCGTGAGTGTTGAAGCTCCCGACATACTCGGTCTCCAGGGCGTGCACCACATCCTTGCTCAGGGGTCTCCTGGCGAGCGCCTGGATGAGAACATCCTTCTCGGAATGCTCCTCTTGAATGGAGGCACAACCAGCGTTGCCCAAAAACAGGGCGCACAGAAAACACATATATCGTGTTGATTTCATGGGTAAAATCCTTTCAAAAATAAGTTAGTATGGCTCAACAACCTGAGAGTTTTGGATATTTAGATATTTAAATATTCAAATATTCAAATATCCAAATATTTAAAATTTTGAGAAGAAGGCCGAGGTCTCGGCATCGGGCTGATACTTTGTGGAAATGTGAGCGAAAGGATCGTGCACCTCGGGATTGGCCATGAGCTTTATCGTGGCGGTGTCCTCGGGGCATTCCTCGGCATGCAGCGTGATGATGATATCTGGAACACCATCACCGTTGAGGTCTTTCAGGCCAGCATCTTTAACCTCACTGTCCACCTTCTCGCCTTGACAGGGGTAACTCTCGCTACCCACGAGCACAGGGAGGTTGTAGATGGCCTCACGGTTTTGCGGATCAAACCGCACCAGGGAGAGCTGCTCACCTGGGGGCTCCTCGGAGTGCTCACAGAGGAAGATATCCTGCGTAAGCTGTGTGGAATCATGAAGGAGGCGACAGTACCCATAAAACCCAGAGTGGAAGCTGCGCAGGAAGACATTGCCCTGAAGGTCACGCTCCACAAGGAGCTTTGCCGACGTATCCATGGTCACATCATCATGCGAACAGTCGGTGGCATCGATCAACAACCCCGCTCGCCAGGGGGCAGTAAAGCGCCCTGGGTAACCATCAGAGATCGTGAACTCCATACTATTGACGGTGTGCGAGTTGGCCTTGAGGGGGCAGCGGCTACAGGTGTAGGTAATCTCATCAAAGAGCGCCCCATTACGCATGATAGTGCGGCTCTTATGGGTGAGGTTCTGATCACACACGGCGTGCGCGATGCGTGTTCTTTCCTTGTCGTCAAGGTCAGCAAAAGTGTCTGGATTATTTAGACTTTTCTTGTCGGGCAGGACGTTTACAACGCGGTTATTTTTATCGAGGTAGATCGTAGCATCGGTGTGAATATTGATAAGAGGCGTGAAGATACCGGAGCGCTCTTTTTCAAGGACCGAGTGGATATCCACGATGCTCAAGGCCTTCAGGCGAGGATAGGATTGCTGCTCCTTGAGCTGTGAAAAGAGCTGCTTGATCCAGAACATCTCGTCGTGAGAGAGCTGTTGGTTTGAGGTGGTTTGAACTGTGGCTTTGGTTCGGGTTGTGGGTGTGCTCTGAGAGTGATCACGCACCAGGGCGACGATCTGTGTAGGATCGGCCTGGTTCATGAAATAGATGTGGGGTTGAATCGCAGTGATATCAGGCGTCACTGGAGTGTTTGAATCGTTTGTGGGTTCCTCTTTTTTGACGAGTCGTGGGGAGTCAAAGTCATTCTTCTGATTGAAGCGAGGGGGGATGGTGAGGAGCGCCTCGGCCTGTTCAGCGGGGATGGGAAAGCTGCGTGGAAAGTCGAAGAAATCGAGGACAAAGAGCTTGCCATCAAACGCCTGGGGTTTGATATCTTCGGGAGGATCGTTGTTTTGGAGTGAGAGGGTGTGTTCACACTCGGAGCAGAGGATCTTGGTGTGATGGAGCGCGAACGGGTAGCGATTCTTGTCAAAGTCGTACTCATTGAGAGCGAGCTCGTGTGAGATGCACAGCGATGAGGTGTTGATGATGGCTTTTAGCTCCTTGCTAAACTGGACTCGCAGTTCCTTGAGCTTGCGCTCCTTGTCAAAGGCGCTGGTGTCCTGAGAGAACGAGACGCCATAGAGCCACATCAGGCGCCTGTCGCGAGGATCAGGGTAGTTGTGCCCCTGTTGCTCCAGTTGGTGGAGGTAGAGCACGCCGAGATCCCTGGTAGAGAGCACGTGACAGCGCTCAAACTCGGGCTTGAGAGGATGGTCCTGAAACGTACCCCATGAGATACTTTGAATCAGGTCTTGCTGTGATGATAACCCTTTACTATCAGATTTAAGGTCTTGATTTTGATTGATTTTATTTACATTTTCTGGAGTCTTATCCGAGCATGACAACCACAGCGTGGATGTGAGGATAAGTAGTGCAAGAGGATGATGTGTGGTGTGTGTACGTGCCATGAGGATGTCTCCATGAGTCATGTTTTAAGAGTGAGTGACACTGGAGAGAGTCCTGACTGTTGATGAAACTGACAGTTTTCTTTGGTTGATATGAATGAACTTGTTCAACACCGAAAAGGATGAAGGGCCATGGTGCTGAATTTATGAATAAATTCAGCACCATGGCCCTTCATCCTTTTGGATGTGATTTTTTTATCAAAAAATCAAAAATCAGGAGAGTTGTTCAAGCGTGGCCTTAAACTCAGCGAGGGCTTCGGTGATTTTCTTGGCTGTGCCAGTAACTTTGCCATGCTTATCTTTGTTACGTGCAAGAGGGCTATTCACTGTCCTGTCCATGTAGGCATGGTTGAGGTCGTTTCGAACGGCCTTGATGGATGATGCAGCGCTCAGCAAAGAGGATGATGCCATGGCATTGACGAAGGTGCGGAGATATTCATACTGTGCATCAGAGAGCGTAATTTGTTCAACTTTTTGACCACTGAGAATAACCTGTTTGTTTTCATTAAATTCGTTCTTGGTGGCAGCCCCAATGATCTCATCACTCTCTTCGCGACTCTCAGTGTCTGTGACATGAGCGACCAGGGTACTAGTCCACTCGCTGGCCACGGTCAGAGCACTACTAATCATACCATTTTTTGTATACCATTCGATCAACCCGAGCTGCGCGCGCATGCCCTCGGTGGAGTCCCAGGGTTCCTTCGAAATCATGGGTTCGAGCTCCTCGCGAAGAATCTCCTTGAGAGGGAGGATGAACTTACCGAGCTGTTCGGTGACGGGGTTCCAGTCAGACAGGACATAGTTTTCATAAAGTGTGTTGGTGATGCTATCTGGCCCAATGAGCAGCGGGACGCAGTTATGTTGAATGGCAGTGGACCAATCCTGTAGACGACCAGCAAAATTCTTGAGCTTGGGTATGGGCTTACCTGATTTAGAGCCTGGGCGACCTGATTTAAAATATTGATTTTGCTTCTCTTCAGCGAGTTTTGCCAGAGGTTCTGCATTCCCTGAACGTGCAAAGGCATCAAAGCCACTGGCCCAGCTGTTAAGTTCCCACAAAGTGCCAAGCTCAATCATCGGAGCAATATCAGAGCCTTCCTCACGAAGCTCCCAGGCACCGTACACGATGGATTCCACGATGAGCTTGCGTTTCAAGCTCCTGACATAGTTCATGATCAACAAACCAAGCGCGGGGAGCGCACGGTAACCGTGTGTGAGGTCAAACACGATGTGTTCAGGACCCTTCTGAAGTTCCTCGGAGACCAGCTCAAACAGGTTATAGATGGCTTGTTGGTCCAGGCGATCAGGAATCTCAACGAGGTGAGGATCGGGCAGCTCACAGGCGCTGAACTCTTTCAAGAGCTCTTCACCATGTCTTTCTTGTGACGTGGGTGTGGCAAAGATGGTGACCTTCCCGAGGCGTTCACGAGGGATGCCATGAGCCACGGCGGTCTGAATGTAGGTGACTTCACCAGACTGTTCACGAGTGTATAGATGGGCGCTCTCTTCGGGATAGCTGTAGGTACAAGGCTGGTATTTGCCTGTACCAAGGAAGGCGAACATGTGAATTTTTTCGGGACTCTGGTTCTTCTTTTGACTCATAAACAGGACTCCTTTTGGATTATGGTTCTCAATAATTAGATTTATTTTAAAGAAAAATAAACATTAAAATTCAACAACTTAAACACAACGATGTGCGGGTGGTCTTATTTTTATGCCACCAAACTGTCAGTTTTGTATGGGCAACAGCCTCTTACCCAGTGAACGCCATTGAGTGTTGAGATGAAATGTTATTGTGAAAATACGGAGAACATATGTCAAAGCAAAACCATTCTCACCTTGTTGTATCCACCTGTGGAACTAGCCTGCTTACAAATGACTGTAACCCAACCACAAAGAAGACGCTTCTTGAGTGTGCAAACATGTCGAAGAGTGAATTTATCAAGCAGGATACACATACGATTCGTATCATTGAGCATCACATCCAACAACGTGTACAGAAGCTGCTAGAGGCCGATGTTACCGAGGCCAAAAAGATGTGCGCCGAGTTAAACGGCATCCTGACCACGATGGAGAGTGATGCGTTTGATGGTGGTTCCACACACCACACGCTGATCGCGACGGGTACCTACCTTGGAGGCAAGACAGCGTCGATGGTTCAACAATGGCTCAAGAAGCAATACCCCATGGCAAACGTGATGGTTGAGCAGTTTGAGCGCTTGCAGACACGCGACGCCGACCTGTTTGGTGAAGCAGTCTCGGACATCATCAAGTGGATCACAGAGACGCTTCCTGGCTACACCCAGGGTCAATACAAGGTGACGATGAACCTGACTGGAGGATTCAAGAGCGTGAATGGTGTCCTGCAAAGCCTCGGGTTGTTATATGCCGATGAAATCGTGTACCTGTTTGAGGGAGCAAGCCGCGAAGGTGACAACAGTAAATCCCTGATAAGAATACCAAAGTTGCCGTTCAGCATTGAGGTTGATGGTATTATCGAGGAGCACATCACACAGTTCAGGCTCATGGGTCAGTGCAATGAGCTTGTCCCAAAGTCAGCGCTTCTGAGAGTCCCCGAGATGTTGTTGATGCATGTAGACGATGGCCTTTACGGGCTCTCCTGGTGGGGAGAGGTGTTGTGGGCAGAGTTCAGGGAGCGTGAGTATAATGTGCGTGTGCTGCCCTCCCCTCTCACTGGTGAGATTGTGTATGGTTCACGTTTCCTGAAGACATGCGATGGCTATCCCTCCAAGATGATCAAGCACATCAATCAGACCCTCGACGACCTCGCTCGCCATGTGATTGAGAACGGGAAATACAACCCCAAATCGCTTGATGTGAAGAGCTTCAAGGGGAGCCCATCGGTCAACTCCACCCATGAGTGTGATGTGATCGAGAAGTTCAGGATCCTCTTTCACAAGGAGCGTAATGAGGATGGGAAGCTTGTCTATGTGCTTGATGAGTTCCACGAGGGTTATCATTAAGAACGTGTGTTGTGGGCATAAGTCAAAATTTGATCTCAAATTCAGAGCCTATTTTGTGCTTGCAGAATATCTAAACTACAGCGTAGTCTGTCTTACAAATATATTCTGCATTTATGGGCTTAGCCTGCATATATTCGGGGAATACATCTTTTAAAACATGCTTTCAAGTTACTGATTTATCATATAATTCAGGCATAACGAAACACCTCAAGATGGAGTATGAATGTCGTCTTTTTACTCAATATTACTGGTGCATATTGGACCAGTTCAGGATTTTATTGCGTCAGCCCGACGATGTCGGGACCTGTGGTTTGGCTCACAGTTGCTGTCGAATGTATCGCGTGTAGCGGCTGAGGCCATGATCGAGCAGGCGAGCGTAAAACAGGATGAAGCGCTGATCTTTCCTGGTGAGATCAATCGCGATAGTTCGGTGGCCAACAAGATCCAGCTCGTGTTGAACACACGCGATGACACCAAGTTAAGAGAGATCGCCGAGGCCGGGAGAACTGCGGTAGGTCAGTATCTTCGCGCTCAAGCAAAGGCTGTCTTTGATGAGATTCAACCCGAGAGAGAGGAGGACTTTGACCGTACTCGTGCCGAAGAGCAGATCGAATCGATGATGGAGTTTATGTGGGTAGCTCTCAAGTCCGAGCAGGATCTAAAGTCGGACGATGCCGCCTACAGGAGCTTACGTCAGAAGGCCGAAGCGATGCTCGCTGCACGCAAGAACACACGTGACTGGTCACAGTATGCGATGGATGACGCGGGCATCCCCAAGTCATCACTCGACGGCGTGCGTCCCTCGGTGATGGGCAGGAACACACGGTCTAATAATTACACGAGTTATCAGTTGTATGGTCATTTCAAGGCGAGGCCAGGTGAGCAGCTCTGTGGCGTAGGTTTGTTCAAGCGGTTGGGGGCGTTTGAGGGGCAAAATGTCAAGAAGCAGCGTAATGATGAACCCGTGTTTCACAGCACTTCACATATTGCAGCACTACCACTATTCTGCCGACCCACATCGTTAACCGATTTTGATCAAGTACAGGTTAATTTTGTACGTGATATTGAGGTCCCTCTACTACATGAAAATCCGAATGGTTTTTTGATTCGTGTAGAGGAAGAGCTTACATCAGAATACACCTGTTGTGATCCTCGTTGTGAGAATTCTTTTCAAGGGCGCCGTGTGTTGGAGCATTATGACGCACGCAAGACGGGTGCAAACCTTGGTCTTGATGGGGTGTTACTGTTCCCTTCACGCATTGAAGCCAATGGGCCAAGTTCTGTACTTTCAATGGTGTCCGAAGATGACAACAAAAAAGAAGACATAAAAAAACAGATCCTTAACGCACAGCACACATTTTTCAAAGATTTCAATAAATGCAAAGGCACCAACATCCAGGAGCCGCTCGCTTATTATGCGCTCTTGCTCGCCGATGGTGACAAGATGGGCGTCGCGATTGATGCGCTAGGAAGCCTTGAAAAACACAAAAATTTGAGCAAGATACTCGATCAGGAGTTTGCACAAAAATGCAAAAAGACCGTGAGTGATCTTGGCGGGACGCTGATTTATGCAGGCGGTGATGATGTGCTCGCCATGTTACCGATGCACACCGCGTTGCAATGCGCTGAGGCGCTCAAGGATCTCTTCTCAGACGCGATGAATAACATCTTCGAGGGCACAAAGATTAAAAGTCCCACGCTGTCCGTGGGTCTGGCGATCGCACACCACCTTGAACCACTTGGTGAGGTGCGTGAGCTTGCCAAGCGCGCCGAAAAGCTCGCCAAAGTCTCGGGGCGTAACAGCCTCGCCATTGCGCTCGCCAAGCGCAGCCAGGAGCCCTTGCTCATCGTCGACTCCTGGGACCACAACCTTGCCAAGCGCATCTACAAGTGGGCGCGCTTACTTGAGTTTGAAGATATACCAAACAGGTTGCCCTACAGGTTGCTTGATATGATTGCACCTCTTGAGGCAGATCTTGGAGGCACACACGACGATACAGAAGCGCTCCAAAAACTCTGCGCAAAGCTCGTCAAACAGGTGCTTGATCGACGCGCGCTGAAGAACGAGACGCTGGTCACGGAGCTTGAAGGTCTTTATCAGACAGCGGTTAAAATCCTTGGCAAGCAGGATGAAGCCTTCGCGCTCATCAAGGGCAAGAAGATGCCAAACGCCATCGCCGCCGTGCACTACATGTCAAGTGAGCTGCGCATCGCAGAGGAGTTTAACCGCGCCTACACCATGGCTTTTGGACATCTTGAGACATCCTCCGACACAGGAGAGACACCATGAACCCATCATCAGGAACACACACCATGCACACATGGATCATCAAACCTCATGACACGATCATGTTCCGTGACGCTCGTCCGTTTGAGGCTGGCGCGAGCGCACGATCGATGCCCATGCCCTGGCCGTCCACGCTGGCAGGCATGATTCGTTCACGCTTTGGACGAGACAGGACAGGCACCTTTACACTCAACACAAAAACTGCCCGAGCAATCGCAGTGCGCGGTCCATGGGTCGTCGAACTCAATGAACAAGGAGAGGTCTGTCAGCACTACTTCCCTGCACCCGCCGATGCGGTGATGTTCAAGAATAAAAACGTACTCACGCTGCGCAGATTATCGCCAAAGGAGCTCGACTCGGATGTCCTCAGCGACCTTCCCGAGGGGCTACGTCCTGTCGGATTTGACACAGATCCTGGGGAGAATCCAGGCAAGCCCACACAGGGCGCAGCGCTCTGGTCTTTGGAGAAGTACATGGCATGGATGGGCACGCCAGAATCAATTCAAAATATTGAAAGTATTGACAAAATTGGTATTTCAAGCTTCAACCAAATCGCGCGCGTACATGTGCAGATTGATCCCAAAACAGGGACCGCACTTGAGGGGCATCTGTTCCAGACGAGCATGTTGGAGACCACACGTTACAAGGCCAATGAAGGCTACCGTGAGTTCGCGTTCGCGATGATGGTTGATGATGACAAGGGGCAGCGCGTGGATGATGACGGCCCCGATGTGATGGGCGGTGAACGCCGCATTGTACACGTCAGGGAGTCCAAAAAGCTTGAATGGAAGGCTCCCGAGGTGAAGGGTCAGATCGTGCGTGTGGTGTTATTGACACCAGGCATTTTCGAGGAGGGTTACAAGCCTTCAAAGATTGATGGCGCGCGTGTGATCGCAGCGTCAGTGAAGCGTCCTCAAACCATCAGCGGCTGGGATCTTGAGAAGAGCCAGCCCAAGGCCACACGACAGATGGCCCCCGCAGGGAGCGTGTACTGGCTGGAAGTAGAAGGTGACGCACAACAGTGGGTCAACACCCATCACCTGAGCTCTATTTGTGACAATGAACAGGATCGACGAGATGGCTTTGGCCTGATCGCCGTTGGTCAAGGAGGCATACGATGAAAACTTTAAAAACAGCCCCCAAAATCTCACGCGACGACCTCAAGGAAGATTTTTTTAGTCTGGAGGTCAGCGTGAAGTTCCTCACCTACGTGTTTGGCGGCGGTGTTGAAAACAATACAGATAACAAAGTTGACCATAAAAACAAGTCAATGAAGCCTTTTGATCCTGTTACACCAGTACGCGCATCTTCTGTGCGAGGACAGCTACGTTACTGGTGGCGAGCAACAACAGGAGCACGCTGTCAGTCCCTTGAGGAAATGAGAGCGCGAGAAATCGCTTTGTGGGGAGGATTAACACCTGATGGCTCAACACCAAGCAGTGTACGTGTTCAAATCAAAATCACATCAGACATCAAAGAGCCTAAGGGTGTTGAGGTCGACTTTTATAAGGTCCCAAGCTATGCAGCATTTCCGCTAGACATCTCCAATAATAAAAATGCTGAAGTATGGGACTATTCGGATATAAAGTTTGATCTTGTTTTGAGGTTACAAAAATCACCAGACATTTCTGAAGTTGGGTATGAGACGCAAAAACAAGAGCTACAGCTGGCGTTGTCCGCCTGGCTCACGTTTGGAGGTTATGGGGGACGTTTGAGTCGTGGTTTTGGTGCCGTTGCATTGGCTGATTCTTATAATGATATCACCGATGATCCTGATAATCTTCTAAAGAGAATAGAGGCTTTGGGTAATGTAAAACTATCCTCTGTCCCTGCTATTTCTCATGATCAAAACAGACTGAAGTTAAAAGCTTATAAAGACAGCTTTACTGCCTGGAACGAAGGTATTAATAAATTGAAAAGTTTTAGAACTACGCCCCCCCAACTAAAACTAGGCATTAAAAAGTGGCTAGAGGGCAATCATATTCGTACAATATATAAGAACAATGATGGCAATCATAGTGCCCAGTTCTCCTTTCCACGTGCGCACTTTGGACTCCCTATTAATTATCAAAAGATAATGTCCAAACAATATGAGTTGACACTTGTAGATGCTACAAGACTGCCTTCAGCTGTCATATTAAGACCATCATCAAAAAATCATGCAATGGCCTTATGGCTGGAAGGCCTTGAACCTGATAACTCACTAATATTAAAAGAAAATAATAAAAAATCATTTAAAGTGACATCAAATCTGAACAACGACCCTCACTACACTCGAAAATTTAATATCATTGAAGAGTTTCTCGAAAACTTCTAATAATTGGAGACCGTTATGACAATATCAAAGCTACTATTCATTCGTTGTTTGAGCCCTCTACACGCAGGGACCGGTCAAGGCGTTGGCGCTGTGGATCTTCCCATTACACGTGAAGTGACCACACACTTACCCTATCTTCCAGGCTCTTCCATCAAGGGTTCGTTACGTGCCGCATCTTCAGCACAGGAAACACAGGAACTGACAAAAACTATGTTTGGTCCAGACACTGAGAATGCATCTGAACGTGCAGGATCTCTTGTGTTTAGTGATGCTCGCCTTGTATGTCTTCCTGTACGTTCTGTGTATGGTACATTTGCATGGGCAACCTCACCCCTTCTTATTCAACGATTGTTGAGAGATGTAAAAGAGGTTCAAGGTGTAACCATCAACGCAGACCTGAAGGCCTTGAACAAGGTGTCCACAACAACAGCAAGGATCTCTATCTCTGATCCATCCAGTCTGAAAGACGACAAGGACATGATCTATCTTGAGGATCTGGATCTTAGAGCAGAGAAATGCAAAAACACTGGCAACCTCGCCAAACAGCTTGGGGAGCTTTTGTTTGATGATGAAACCGAGAGGGAGATGTTCGAGAAGCGCTTTATCGTCTTGCATGATGATGTGTTGACGTTTTTATCCAAGCACGCTGTGGACATTCGCACACGTACAAGCATTAATCCTGAAACCAAGGTTGTGAAGAACGGTCAACTCTGGACTGAAGAAAATCTTCCTACAGAATCTATCCTGGCAGCGTTGGTGCTTGAACACGGTCACCTTGCCCACAAAACAGACCAAGACGTATGGGCAGGACTGGCGAGGTTGTGCGACAGCTCAATTCAGTTTGGTGGACATGCAACAACTGGGCATGGACGCTGCGAAGTGATCATCAAGGGAGGTAAATCATGAAACAACACGACATGGCTCAGCGCGCACTCATTGCTGTTGAGCAGATGAAAAATGAGGGTGAGCTCAACGGCAAATTTAAAACATTATGCATGAAGTCCCCATCAGTTTTAATTCGGAGTGGATTGGCCCAAAGCATCACCTATTTACGCTCTCGTAATGACACAAACAATAACAATAAATATGGCGACACATACCTGGAACATTTGATTGATGTATTGGGAAGAAAAAATACATCTGTAGCCAAATTTCAGGACGTTGTACTTGAGGCAAAAATTGGAGAATACATGGCTCTGACACACTCAGTTCAAGATGCCATGATCTGGTTGCGTCGATTTGCTCAGGTTGAGATGGCTAATGTTGAAGAAGATAGTGAGGGCTAATTTATGACCAGTAAAGCAAGACGTGACTGTTTACATGACGTAAACCCATTCAAACGTAAAAAGACAACACATATTGGCCTGTGGATGGATCGATATCTTGAACATCAGACCAATATCATAGCTAACGATAACGGTAAAAACGCAACTCAAAAGCTGTTCTCAGAGATATCTGATAGAAGTAGGAACAGTATTCCAGATGGTTATGAACGTGCGTTCAAACGTCGAAAGGAATCCTTTTTTAATGACATTTTGGGAGAAAATAACACAACCTATGTACTGCAAGACTTTGAAGCAACTGGAAGATTAGTTGTTGGTTTTGGTGACTCGGGTGTGCTTGAAAATGGATTGGCATTGGAACACACATGGGGAGTTCCCATCCTTCCAGGTCCATCTCTAAAAGGAGTCGCAGCAGCTGCAGCACATCACCTTTTACCTGACCCTAAAGAGTCAACAGAGTCAACAGAATCAAAAAAATCAACATGGTCAAAAACTGCAGGTTCAAAAGATGTAGAAGATCCTACATATGCCGAGATTTTGTTTGGTTTTGAGCAAATGGCAGGGCTCGTAACCTTTCATGATGCATGGTGGGTTCCTGATGAAGACAATTGGCCCATCCACTCTGATATCCTGACTGTACACAATCAGAGCTATTACGATGCAGTTCAAGGTACTATACCACCACCCAAAGGTACTGAAGATCCAACACCAGTACAGTTTGTATCCTCATCAGGTAAGTACTTGGTCGCACTCTCAGCATCTCAAGAAGCAGCTGATCTTGGATGGCTAGAAGCTGCCATGGAGATTCTCACAATTGGCCTTACTAAGCTTGGTATTGGGGCAAAAACAAGTGCTGGATATGGCTATCTGCAACCCGTAGAGAATCCTGATAATGATATTGCCAAGCATCAAAAAGAGTCTGCTAAACAATCAGATATGTGTATGGAGCTTGAGCAGTGGTTTGATTCAAACTCATCATTAAGTGCCACACAAAAATACAGAGAGCTAAAGGACAGCGATTGGATTCTCAAGCTTGAAAGTGAACCTGAGTCGGTACAGTGGGCTGCCTGGGACATTATTTCTAACTATATCAAGAAGAACAAAAAAACGAAGGTCTGGCTTGATGATGTCCAGACGAAATTAAAGCCATGAATCAACAGGATACATCCATCACGCTCCCCTACATCAAACTTGATGTGACCATGGGAGCGCTTGAGCTTGTCCAGCTTCCTCCCTATGCAGGGAGCACTCTACGTGGGGCGTTATCAGCCGCGACCAAGAGTGTGACCTGTATGGGGAAGCAATCTCGTGGCTGTACACAGAGCTGTCAGCTGCCTCATGAGTGTTTTTATGGCAACCTCTTTGAAACACCACATACACTATCCACGCCTTCGCGAGTGCGCTCGTCGAAATATTCTCCACATCCTGTGTTGATTACACCTCCAGAGGATGGTGGTTTGTTGTATCCTGGTGATACGTTGTCATTTTCGGTGACACTCTTTGGTCAGGCACGTCATCATGTGCCGCGACTGGTGGCGTCACTGGCGAGGATGGCTCAGCTTGGGATAGGGAAAAACCGTGGCAAACTTGGCTTGAAGAGTGTTTCAGACCATTATTCAAAGAAGACTGTATGGTGTCAGGAAGAGCCTGACACCCTGAACACTGCACCGTTGTCACCTTCCACGATCCTGCTTGAGCAGGAACCCAAAGTTATTGAAGAAAAAGACAAAAACCTTCAAGACATGAAGATTCGCTTGTTCCTGGAGACGCCCTTATTGATTAAATACAAAGGGAAATCCTACCACGATTTTGAACTTCCTGTGTTTGTGCAAGCTGTGGTGGACCGCATGGTACTCATGGCAAGCTGTCATGGAACAGCGCCTTCCTATGAACAAATACGTGGCCTGACTGACTGCTGGTATAGCTTTACACAGGAGCTCGATGTAGAGGTCTTACAGACGCGTACCACATTAATGAGCACAAGTCGCTTCTCGGGTCGGCAGCAACGCAAACATGACCTGCAAGGTATTCGTGGATTTGTAGATATAAGCGGTAATATCGCCCCACTACTCCCCATGTTGGATATGGCGCGCGTCACACATGTGGGTAAAAAAATCGCATTTGGTTTTGGGCAGATAGACTATCTGATCAAAGCCACCTGATGGCATCAGTTAACATGAAGAAATCAGGCGCTCAATCGCCTGATTTCAATCTGCATCACGCTTTATTTCCTTATGGTGGTGGGACTTGTTCGATCACACTGTTGAGGACTGCTGCATACAAATTCGTACAGGTTTTTTGCAGAACTACGATGATTTTATGTCAAATATATCAAAATTTTAAGTTCATTTGATGCTTTATTAAGATGCGACAAGTGAAGACCTCTTTGATCCACACCATAATGCAGGATCTGGTGGTTGTAATTCTTTCAATAACTCAATTCAGCGAATCAAGGCTTGTGAGTCGTACAGTTGTATCCCAGCTCGCAGTGGCGACAAACGCTTGATCGGGTGAACATTCGATCGAGGCGATTAGTCCCTGATGAGCGGACACCTCGGCGATGAGCTCTGCGGTCTGAGCCTGCCATACACGAAGCGTCCCATCCAGATGGCCTGTCAGAATCTGATCTGTACCATCACGCCATTCGATTGCTGTCAGATTAGGTGATTGAATACGGTGTAACTCTTTGTGTTCACGACTAAATATCAGGATTTCATTGCGTCTGATGAGCGCGTATCTACCATCTCCAGATAACGTCCCGTAATTTACATCACGAGGTGCTTGTACATCATCAACCTTGCCATCATAACGAATGAATTTGAGCAGATTCTTGCCCACAGCGAGCGCTGTATGACGCGCGCCATCCACATCAAGGTCGTGAAATGCACCATAATCCCCAAGCATGGTGCGTTTGAACGGTTGATCCTCTCCCTGATACGCATCATGCATGAGCGTTCTTGAAATCGAGATATACACCACATGATTATTCTTCATTCGCTCCACACGACAACCTGTGATCACATGTCTGGCGTCCTTCCTCAATGAGCGCGCATACCACGCGCCATCCACGAAGTCATAATAAATTAACCCTCGCAAGTCATGTGTGCTCATCTGTGAACTGACCGCCACAAACCCACCACCCTGCATCGGTGTGAGTGACTTGGCGACATCACGTCCTGCAATCAATGGGCTTGCAAATGTATGCTCGTACGGACGAATATAATGCAACAAGCCACCCCCACTTGTGGCCCCAAGAGTAGTTCCATCCTCGGACCACGCCACATCGGTCATGCCATGACCTCCCCTGTAACGTCTCATCACCTGTGGCATGGGCAGCTCCCACACCTTGAGCATACCCTCATCAAGACTCTGCAAATAACCAGCATGTGTGGCGCGAAGCTCATCAATCTGAGCATCAAAACTTGCGACCCAGTCGCCCTGCCGCGCCTCAAGCACTCGCCAGATCCCTCCCCAGTCACGCACCACAATATAGCTGCTCCGTGGTATGGCAAAGATCTCCTTGATGGGCGCTCCAAGCGTCACATGATCGGTGTAACGTCCCTGTGGCCAGATGCTCCCATCACTGCTGGCAAACCAGTACTCATCAAGAACATCAAGATATACCATGTGATGTGGTCTTGCATGCCCCTGAATATCCACGCGTTTTACTTGCTCACCAAGGACCTGTCTCCACACCGAATCTTGACACAAATAATGTGCCTGCCTCACATCACGATATGCCATCAGGAGGCTCGCTCCACACGGCGAGGCTGTGGTCGTATCATCAACCCAGTAATGATCTTCAAAGTCAATGATATCAGCATGTTGTAATGAACCAAAACGCACGAGGGTATCGGCCAAAAGTTCAACCTCCCCACTCTGCAACGCCACACGCATTGCACCGCGTAACGTGGCTGTGATCACCAACGCATCACCCTCGATTCGCCAGCTCTTGATCCTGTTGTATGGATTTAAACGCGTGAGCTCTGGTGTTAAATCAATACGCCACAACCTCTTATCACCATGCCACGCCTCAAAGAGATTGCCCTCCATGGAACACAGCTGAACCTCTGGATTGGGCGTAAGCAAGATTCTGCCCGCACAAAACGCCAGGGTGCGTTGATGATGGAGGACAGGTTCAGGTACAAGGTCAAGCTGCATCTGGAGCCCGCGCGTACGTGGTGCCTCTCCAATCTCTCGTGCAGTGCCAAGCAACTCGCGGGTCTGCAAGATATCGCCTGCTCGCCAGGCCTGCACGGCGGCATTGAGCGCAAGCTCCTGAGATGCCTGACGGGCCTCGCTGGCCTCGTGCTCCGCGAGCAAACTTGCTGCGTTGGCGCGATGCTTTTGAGTCAACGCGACATGCTCTGCTTCACGCGCACGCTCGGCCTCCTGTTGTGCAAACCAGGCGCTTGATCCAAGCGTAACAAACAACACACACAGTACAAGCGCGCTGATACCAAGCGTGCGTCTGTAACGACGGAGCATCCAGCGCACAACTTGCCACGAGTTCATCTCAAGCGCCTCGATGCGTTCGCCCTCGAACCATCGGTTCAAGTCGGCGGCCATCGCCAGCGCATCACAGTAGCGTTGTGTTGAGTTCGGATGCATGGCGCGTGCACAAATGGCGTCAAGCGGTGTGGGACGCTCTGTCTGGAGCAACCTCTGTACACGGTGTGGCGTGGGTGGTTCTCCATGTAACACCGTGTACAACAAGCTCCCCAGACCAAAGACATCGCTGGTCGCATCAAGTCGTGATCCACTGCGCTGCTCGGGTGACATGTATCCAGGTGTACCTGCCGCAGAAGGTGCCTGTCGCCCCTCCTCAAACGTGACGGCAAGACCCCAGTCAATGACACGTACTGTACCGTGCTCCTCAATAATCACGTTACATGGCGTGAGATCGCGGTGTAAAATCCCGCGCTGGTGTGCGTGTCCCACGATCTCACACGCCTGCAAAATATGTCGTACCAGCGGTTTGGCAGGTTGGTTGTCTTGTGTGTGTCTTGCGCGCTCGACAAGTGTTGCAAGCGTCTGCCCATGTACCAGAGCCATGATAAACAGCGAGCAACGCTGGTCTTCGCCTGGAATGAGGTCATGCACAGCGACCACACCTGGATGATCAAGCTTTGCTGTGATCATGACCTCACGTTCAAGTCTGGCACGTACAGCCTGTGACGCGTCATGATGCGGCTCCTTGATCGCCACATTGCGTTCAATGACGGCGTCCCAACCAAGCCATACGCGTCCCATGCCTCCTTCACCAATAAGTGCAATCTTTTCATAACGTTCCGAGATCTTGACCGTAGGCTTTGTCGAGCATTGTAGCTCATGCTCCTGAAGCAATGCGCTGGCACGTGAGTGCACATACTCACCGCTCATAAGCCACTGTGAGGACTCATAGCTGACGTCCACATCCCTGAGCTGTGTCTCGTCGGGCTTCTTCATGCCTTCGACACCTTGTCTCGTGCAGATAAGGTCAGCGTCACCACACCTGTCCCGTCGAGTTGAACAAGCTCCTCCTCCTCGTTATCCTGTGCATGGCGAAGCTGTGCGCGCAGTCGACGTATGCCCGTGTCAAAGCGACGGCGTAGCGACACATCAGTGGATGCGTCCTGTTCCCATACATCGCTCACCACCTCCTGATAGGATGCTGTGCCCTGGCGACGCAATAAACTCAGGAGAATACGTCCTGGTATGCCAGAAACCCTGATGGTCGGCTCATTTACGCGTGCGATTTCGACGTGCGCATCGTGGCAGGTAAAGTGGAGCGGCGAGCGCAGCGAATTACGTGTGCGCGTCTGGGCTGTGCGGTCAAGTGGGATGGCGATGACCTTGACGCAAGTCTGTCCAATCGTAAATGTCTGTCCCTGTTTGAGCGTGCGCGGTTGTTGATCTGCAATCTGAACTCGCCAGAGAGAGCCTGTGGTCCAGAAGATCGCAGCACCATGTGGATCATAGCCACGCTTGAGCGTGGTAACCTCCGAGGTGTAGAGCGTCATTGTGTTGGTGAGCATGACTTCAAGCTCGTCATCAATCAACAAGCCAAGCACAGCGTCAGGCATGTGGACCTTCTCACACACCAGATGCACATCACGCGCAAGCTCCAGCACAACACCTGGCCTCAACACAGTCTCGCCAAGCACCTCCTTTCCCTTACGAAACCGACCGCGCAACGCAATTAACTTCAGGTTGCCATCGCGCAAACTTACCATCGCATGCGCCTCGCTCACACGAGGATCATCAAGACACAACGCCGCTCCCTCGGATCTGCCGATGAAGTCACCAGGCCCAAGCACTGCGCTCTGTCTGGATTGTCGATGGGTCAGTACAACACTCGCACCATAAGACATGTTTGCTCCTTCAAAGACGATTCGTTCAGGTGATCACGCTCTTGAACACCACGACACAAAAACCCTTGTTCAGGGCAACTCGTCGTCAGCGTCAAAAATATGACAACTATATGTCAGAGATATGTTGCGCAGTCAACGCTCAAGGGCAATTCACGCCCGAAAATTAAAGGTAATCATTACACTTTAAAACAATATTAAACTATTGAATTCAAATCACTTTTAATCGTTTACTTAAATGCTAAACCCCAGGGTAACACACATCTTTACAACCACGTGAACGGTGCCCATTTTTGGCTATTTAGAGGATGTTGACACGACTTCAACCGCTGTATCATCTACACAAAAAGTGTCAGATAGATGTCGGATGAGGTGGCTACATATTTCGTCTAGGTTCTCGCCACGTGTTTCTGGAACATGCATCAAGGGATGCTGCTCCATAAAACATCACAGAAACAATACGTGAGATAAATCACCCTGAACCTGGACACAGAACACCTGTGTCGTATTGAAAACACTTATAGGTATCTTGATGAACATGAAGATGAATAAAGTGAGCCAACTGCTCCTGTTATGCGTGCTCTTTGGAGGACCTGGCTGTGTGGAAGAGCCCACGCTTGATACACATATGAACCGCACATTGTCGGGCATTATAGATCCTGCCGTGACAGATCCCGTGGCACCTCCTGTCTATGATGACGTGGAAGAGGCTTATGAAGACGAGAGGTCACGCGCCGGGGATGATGAACAGCAAGAAAACCTTCTTCCTCCACCATGGACCGCAGGACCAGGTGATGTGGGTGGTTTTAACCTCCTTGATTACAATAACTTTAACTGCAATCAAGACCAGTGGTTAGGCAAGTACATCAAGTACAGAGAACGACTTGTAGGTGACGGCACACCAAACAATCCAGGCTTTGTCTCGATCGGCACAGATCCAGGTCAG
This sequence comes from uncultured Pseudomonadota bacterium, assembly GCA_950059285.1. Taxonomy (GTDB): domain Bacteria; phylum Myxococcota_A; class Bradymonadia; order Bradymonadales; family Bradymonadaceae; genus CATLTV01. The sequence continues at coordinate 26,702 of CATLTV010000031.1, forward strand.
AGCATGATCTCAAGTGGGCGTCACCCTGTACCCAATGAACCCTGGAACTCCACCTATGTGTTCTCTGATACGCTCGCACATCAGGGCATATATCTAGCCATGCTCGGCAGCGAGTCCGGGGCATTTCAGATCCTGAATGCAGACACAACCAGGACGCACGACGAGCTTTATCACGCGCTCGCCGCTGTGGAGCGTCTGGATATCAACTCCACACAGTACTACATCGACGACCCCACGCTCTCACATCTTAACCTGACCCCGGGGCCTGATGGGTTCTACCTTCGTAATGATGCTCCCGACTGGGAAGTCACCGCTTCAGGACGCCCATCATGGAGCTATGACTCGAATGGAAACTACCAAAAAGTCAGTCAATTCATGGTCTTGCCTGATGGTTCTCCACGCTTTCCTGGATACGGTCGCCTGACCACAAACCCCACCGTCAGCAGGTCTGGAGAAAGGCGGATGCGTGCAGATTCAGGCGATGTCATGAGCGTTGATCAGATCGTGTATCTGTTCTTTGGGCTCTCCATCATCATTGAGCATGTTGATCCTGCTGCAACTGTACAGGGACGTAACCTGAGGCTGATGGCCCAGGAAATTATGCACCGCACAATCTATCGCATTCTCGACCAGTTTGTGGAGCATGGAGACTGGTGGATTCGCACGCCCGATGGATGGTCACCCACCCCTGAATGGGGCGGTGAAATTACCTTCCCTGATATGTTAGCATCTCTTGCAAATCATTATGTGGGAGGAACCTTTAACTACTTCAATGGAAACTCCTACACACAACCTACAGGTCCTGTGGGAATTCCTTCTGGAGGATGGTCTTTATTGTGGGCATCTTTTCCTTTCCAGTCCAAGATCAACAAGGGCATGTTTGGTACAGGCTCCAGCGTGCTAAGCCACTGGGTCTACGATCATGTTGATTACGAGTCTCGTCTGGGCAATGACAGCAACAAACTTGCACCTCTGATTCGCGCCGTGATGCAGGGCCGAAATCTGGCTTATCTTGACGAATGGGTCTATGAAACGCTCCTAACAAGCGCACCATGCAGTGGTCCCTGCCAGAACACTGCGGGGTGTGATAACGCCGAGGGCTGGATGGGTAACTTCCGCTTTGGTAACGTTGGGTCTGTGAGTCGCAGTGGTGGCCGCTACGATGGTGAGCATCGTGTCATTGAATCTCCAGGTCTTGATTACATGCTCTTGCATAACTTCTACATTCTGTACAAGGGCGCAGATTACCAGGTCCAACCTGTTCAGCGTAACGTTCCCACGACCTGCTCCTCGCCGCTGGATAACCTGTTGGACTTTACGCCTCCATCAAGCGGCTCATGGGCCACTCAAAGTTACGATGCATCCTCGGATGAATGCACAGGTCTGGACCTACAAAAAGAGTTCTGTGGTCGACCTTTTGCATCCTGGCTGGCTGATGCCTCGGAAGGCAAGGCGACGATCTTCACGCCTGGGTATCAATGGAGCTGTCATGGTCAGGGACAGTGCACGCTGAATCCTGCACAGCGTTATGGCGCTCAGGGAACAGGTAGTGCTGATTTGATTCTTGGTAGCGCTGGTGGGGATTTCCTCGATGGTCAGGCTGGCAACGATTGTATTTATGGCTTTGATGGTGATGATACCTTGCGAGGAAACTCGGGCTTTGATCAACTTCACGGTGGCGCAGGCAATGATGACATCATGGGTCATCGACCTGGCGTGGGAGGTGCAGATAACTCGGACATCGTATACGCAGGCCCTGGCGATGACACCGTACTCACGAGCGCTGGTGATGATGATGTTTATGGTGGTCCAGGCAACGATGACCTTCGCGCAGGAGATGGCGCAGACGTCATCAAGGGTGGTGATGGACATGATTACCTTGAAGGCTGGAACGGCGTCGATATCCTCTTTGGAGGCCGTGGCAATGACCACCTCTCGGGCGGCACTGGAGACAGTTACCTTGGAGGAGGACCAGGAGATGACATCATCCATGGTGGCTCGGGTTCAGACTATGGCGATGCAGGTCCAGGCAACGACCTTGTCTACACTTATGGAAACGTCGACCAGATTTCAGTGATAGATAACCCCAGCGACTCGGATTATAACAAGATCGAGCTGGGCGATGGGAATGACGCCGTATTTTGCAGCTATCAACCTTGTGAAGTGTGGGGCGGCACTGGCGATGACTTTATTCAAGGAGGCGATGGCCGCGACAAACTCAGCGGAGATGATGGCAATGATTTGCTCATCGGCCTTGGTGGAAACGACTTTCTTCTTGGACGAAGTGGCCATGACACCCTGTTAAGCGGCCCTGGGCACGACCGCATGTGCGGCAATGAAGGCCTCAACGCACTTGATGACTTCTCTCTCCGTCCTGACTACTCATGGGTCCCCACTGTTTCAAGCTGGCACAGCCCTCCTCATGAAGACCAGTGCAACCTGGGACCAGGCTTCTGGGAGTGGCAAGACAGCTCTTTTGGATGGGTCTATCGACGTGGCTGGGTCGACTACAGCACCTGCTCCTTCGTACAGGACAATGAGTGCACCGTACAGGCACTTGTAGGCTGGTAAATCCATCAGAGAGCAGGGAACCTCCTCCCCCTTCCCTGCTCTCTTCTCCCCGCTCAACCAGACTCGCCCACTCCTCCAACGTCATCACATCTTCAACCCTCTAGCCTTATCAATCCCCCCAACACACGATGAGCTCGCAGGTTAGCTCAGCACAGCACCTCTTCATGGAGACATCCCGTGAATAAGAGGGTGTTCACCCGACTCTTTATATCTATTTGAATATATTTTGTTTATAAATTAGTCTGGCTCGGTCAAACGAAGCAAAGATGCATCCATGTTGTAGGAGGAGAACATGACAAAGATATTGAAAATGTTGGTAATTATTGGAATTTGCACGGGTTTGTATGCCTGTTCAAAAGATGATGGGCCTGCTCAAGCGTGTGATCCTGAATGTGAAGCATCTGAGGTATGTATGGTATCCACAGGAGAGTGCGTGCCTGATGCGGATATGACCTCTTCAGACATGTCCAGCGCAGATATGCCAGGCACGATGGAAGGCCTTTGTGATGCTGGCGAGCATGTCGTGGACGGTGAATGTATGACCTGCCCAGAGGGTACAATGCGTCCTGCTGGTGATGACCCTACACAGGGGAATACAATGTGTGAATCTATCCTTTGTACTGAAGATTTTCATGTCGTGGCCAATACGTGTACGCCATGTGAACCTGGTTCAACGCGAGCTGCCGGTGATGATGCCTCGAACACGGATACACAGTGTGAACCCTTGCTCTGTATGGTGGATGAATTTGTAGTCGAACATACATGCACACCGTGCGCACCTGGCACGACCAATCAGGCGGGGGATGATGCTTCAGGGGATGATACAACCTGTGATGCTGTACTTTGTGAGGTGAATCAACATGTGCGTGATTCCCTGTGTGTTTCTTGCGAACCAGGCACAACACGTCTTGCTGGCGATGACGCTTCACAGGGCGATACGATGTGTGAACCCATCCTTTGTGCTGAAAACCAACGCGTCCTCAACCATGAATGTATCCCCTGTGCAACGGGTCTGACACGAGCTGCTGGCGATGATGCTTCGGGTGACGACACCGCCTGTACGAGCTGGGAAACACCCTTGTCCATGTCGGATAGCCACACCTGTGCACGCATGCAAGATCGTACACTCAAATGCTGGGGACGTAATCAAGCGGGTCAACTCGGGCTTGGCTCCTTTGAGCCTGTGGTACAACCCACACCAACCACCGTGCCTGGTTTGACTCAGGTGCTTGATGTGAGCCTGGGACAATTACGCTCCTGTGTCATTGTGTCACCTGGACAGGTCAAGTGCTGGGGGTCTCAGGGAAATGATCGATGGTTGGGCATCGAAAGCTCTGACATATTAATCAATACCCCTTCAGATGTACGTGGCGAGACCAGTGCTCTCAGTCTCGAGATTCCAAGAAATGGACGATGGACATGCACACATCGTCATTCAGGTGACGTGGCGTGCTGGGGTGAAAGTTTAAGTGGAGCGACAGGACGTTTTGAGATGGCCAGATGGCCCAGCGTCGTGAACAATGTCACCATGGCCACACGTTTAGTCTTGAGCAACACAACGAGTTGTGCCTCTCTGGAGTCAGGACAGGTTGCATGTTGGGGATCCAATTTTGGTAAATTCGCTAATGGCACATCGCAAGACAGCTTGAGTGCTCAGGAATCAATGTATCCATCACCAGTGCTCAATTTTGGAGTTGGGAGTTCACATACCTGTGCCTTGCTGAACACCAAGGAGGTATGGTGTTCAGGAAGTAATGTAGGAAATAAAGTCAATGCCAGTGATGACACCTATTTTCTCTCACCTGTCCAACCAGAAGGTTTGGGTGTGACAGAGCAGCTTGCAGTATCGGTGTTCTTTAACTGTGCACGTGGAGATGACAGGAAGGTGAGGTGTTGGGGGACGTTACCTGGAGGGACCGTGTACAAGACTGCGCGCGCCATTGAAAACCTTGATGGGGCTCAAGATCTTCAATTGGGAGGAAGTTTTGGGTGCGCGTTGCTTGATACAGGAGAGGTGGCCTGTTGGGGGGCAAACAATCATGGGCAACTCGGGGATGGCACCTTCACGGACGCTGTGGGCACAGCGACGCGAGTTGTTGGTATTTCCAATGCTGTGGCCATTCAACTCGGGTCTGCGCGTGCGTGTGCTCTTCTTGACGATGGGCAGATCATGTGTTGGGGAGACAACGAATACGGCATGCTCGGAGATGGGACAACTCTGGACCGCAATGCGCCTGTTCCTCTCAACTTGTAAACGGATATGCGTATTCAATTAAGAGGGTTTTGAAACTAGTTCTTATTCACCTCCCATCAACTTCTTCATCAACACGGCGCGCATCTCGGGGCTCAGCTCTTCAAGCATCTTGTCCAGCGCGGCCTCGTTGTACGGGTTTGACGTGGATATGTCCTGATCGCGTTGTCTTCCCAGCGCAAGCAGCTCCTCTGGCAAGGTGATGGGTTGGGAATGTCTACGTGTGAGTTGATGATTTGCATCGTGCCATCGCATCGTAAGCTCCTGATTCAAAAACGAAATATTCTGTTCCACGTTACAATACCTGTGTGCATAGTCGCGCAAACGGGCGGCTGGACCAATCATTCGGCGAGTGTGGGGAACGTAATCAAGCAGGTTATTGGAACAGACAAGGAGCATCTTGTTGACGGCTCGGGAGGTCAACACGTTCAGGCGATTCAGGTCATAAATAAAGGTCTCCTCGGCGCGGATCTGGTCACGCGCAGAGATGCCCATTGACGCCACAATAAAGCTCCTCGCTGACCCCTGAAACTTCTCCACAGAATAGATTGTCTCACCGAGCGCCTGCATTAAACGTGTACCATCAAGCCATGTATGGGGTGCTGTAAGCGGGTCCAAAAGCCGCTCATATACACGCCTGATAATCAACCTGCCGTGCGCGTTATGAGGACTGACGATCCCAATATGCTCACTCCAGAACGTAAGCTCCTCGGTGGCATCGCCTGGTTGCATCTGCTCAAAGAACCCACACACAACCTCACAAACAAGCGCCGCCTCAAGCTCGGAGACAGCCGTGTCAAACTGCGCGTCATGCATGATCGTCGAGACCACACGTTCTGGAGCAAGTAACTCCCTTAACCAGGGCTCCAGATAGGTTGGAGGCTCTGGCAAGGGCTCAATCCCCTCATGGGTCGCAAAAAACGCTTCAATTGGATGCTCATAAAGCTCCAGCGCATTGGTATAATCCACGATCTCGCCCAGTGAACGGTAGTTTGTCTGAAGCTGCGTGGAAGGAACCCCAAGATGTTTTTGAAAATATGCAAACGCACTCTCGAGAATCGCCTGCAAGTTCTCTGGCGGCTCCACCTGCTGAACAGGTGGTAACTGATTGTGATCCCCCACAAACACAATGCGCGTCAAGCTGTCCGCAGACATCTCCTGTCCATCTCGCCTCGTCAGTCGGTCGCGCTTCAACGCCTTTAAAATCTTCACATCAAGAATGTGCTCCTCTCCTTCCAAAACGTCCAGCGGCTGTGTGTGTAATGTGCCACGACGAATCAAGGGTAATAGTGTGGTGGCCTGGTCCACGGGCATCTGCGACGCTTCATCCACGATGACAAGATCAAACTCAAAGTGTTCGAGGTGCAGAAACGTCCCTCTTCCTTTCTTCTGTTTCAGGAGCTGTGCAAGCTGATAGGGGACGCCAAACAGGATATAGCGCTCCGGTAATTCGTCATCCATGCGCCAACGACGGTCAGGATACAACCTTGATTTTTTGCGACGCTCAATCTTCTGGCCATCAAGGAGCATGTTGTCACCATCCAGACAGAAGTGATGAATATCATCGCGATCCAGAGGATCGCGCGTCGAGGAATGCAACCAGACCTTTTCAATTTGCGCGGCGAGCGTGGGGCTACCCTCATGATCACGATGGGACTGGAGCTTGTCGAGGACGACACGCATGGGCTCGTAACTCGATGCAGATACAAGGATTTTCAACGGCCTATTGGGATGACGCATCAAAAACTCATCAATGAGCGCGCAAATGGCCTGAGACTTTCCTGTGCCAGGAGGTCCGAGGATACAGCTTGTCGGGTGAGTGAAGACTTGCCTTAAAGCACGCTGCTTGGAGTCATCCAACGGAGGAAACGACGGCGTCATCAACTCAAAATCGTCTTCAAGCTGTGATGATGGTAGCAGCTCAGGCGCATACATCACACACTCGGCGACATCAAACGCACAGGACTCGGGCACATCAAGCAATTCATCAGCGGGCATTAACCCCATCAGATAAGCACGCATGGAGCCAAGCCAGCTTGTGGCAAGCTGACGATAATCAATGGCGCGCGCAAGGCGGCTAGACCAGACATCCATACTGTTATCATACAGATACCATCCTTCTCGCGATAACTCCGAGTGCGCAGCAATTGTGGCCTGCTTGCCTGGCCGAGGATCATGTGTGCGTACATGTGCGCTCACACGATAACCCTGAAGCTCCGAATCCCAGCGCATCTCATCAAGAATCACCGTGTCCTTGCCGTAGGTGTCAGGACGCCTGTCACGACGGCTCTCGTGAATCATGAGCACATACGCACCTGGCTTGAACTTGACGTTGGAAGAGAGACCTTCAAGCGTAAAATCAAGCACAAGGGTTGTCTGTTTTCCCTCCACCACCTCTCGCCAGGTAAGGTTTGTCACATGTGCTGCGACGAGCTTACCAATGGACTTTAACGGAAACGTCAGGCGCTGATCCGTGACGGCCTCCTGTTGAATTGACGCGTCCAACAAGTTGTAGAGCTTCCAGGCTCGCGCAATAAAGTGATGACTTGAAGAGATGTCATCCTTGTGTGAACTAATTTCACGTGTTCGCATTGGATAATAGGACTGCGAGGAGATGACATCATGAAACCTTGCATGTGCCTGAAAGGTGCGCACAAGCTGACCCACAACCCTCGCCTTGCGTCGCGCCTGCTCAATAATCTGCCCACGATCGGCGTGCGTGCCGTGGTCAAGCGCGTCATGCCACATGCCAAAATACATGTAGTTGTAATGGTCCGACCAGTAACGCCTGTTAAAGCGTGGCGAGTTGGGAAGGATCTGGTGTGCCGTCTCATGCCAGGTGTAGTTGATGATCTGAGGAAGACCCACGGTGGTCTCCACAAACTGCCTGAGATCAAAGAGCTTTCTGTTTCTGTAGTGACGCTGAATACCCGAGGCAGATGGCGTCACAAGATTTATAAGCTGTCGAAAAGAATCATAAATTTCATCCGACGTCATCAGGTACAGGAGGTGACGTTCGAGCAAATCTCGCACATGTTCGAGCTGATCAAGAGACCAGTAAAACAGCGCAGAACTTGGTGAAATAAACGTCTCGACGATACGATCCTCGGGAGTTTTGGCGTAACGATTCTCATAGGTGACGGATGCAGGGCAAAGCTCTTCATAATTGGCCACAAGCTCCACGATACTGACCGCATGATGTACAAACTGTCTGACCAGACGTCGCTCATCGATGTCCTCATGACCACCATTCAAATCGCCCACGGTGATTTGAACATGCACATGCTCCTGATGTTCCTTCGATGTATCAATGGAGACTTCACCATCACGATCAAGCCCACGCAACAGCTCCACCATTCTACGAACGCGGATGCGCTGCCTGTCATGTACCTGCTCGACGGTGAGGTTATTCTGACTGGCTATTTTTTCAATCAGTCTGGCGTCAGGATAAATGCGTGACATGACCTCATCAAATGGATTGAGGTGAGGACGATAGACAAGCCCGGCAAGTCCTGTCCAGAGTCGGTCATGCAAGTCCGCATAGGGCCTTATCACGGGCTGGCCATCTTTATCTGTGGTGTCCTTGATGCGCAGGTCCAGAGAGGCAGCATACACAAAGACGCGATCATTGGTGGGGTCCTGTTCGGCGACAAACGTGAGCACGCTGTCTGTGTATTTTGGGATCGCCATCGACATGTGACGCATGTCCCCCATCGATGCATCGCTGGCCCATGCGGGCTCTCCTGTCACCAGTGACTTTGCCTTGAGCGACAACATCGGACGCTCACTAGCCAGAGGTGTGGGCGTGACAGGATCAGGAATGACTGCACCGTCAAGGTCAGACACGGTCTGAATCTCATGAGGACGCAACTGCTCCACCACCCCTGGTGAGGTATACGCCAACACATCAATGCTCGCCTGAGGATGGCTCGTCTTTCCTGGCGTATATCCTGCGAGATGCTGACACTCACCGAGGTAGGGACAGAGCACACACCCTGGCTGCAAGGCCGCGTGAGCATCTCTGTGGTGCATGGGCGCCCTGCTCCATAACCTCGCAAGATCCTGCTGAACGCTATCAAGGAGGTGGGCGTGGTCATGCCATACAAGAGGTTCAACCAGATCCTCGAAGTCTTCATAGGTGAGGATATTGGTGCGACCTGCATCAAACTGAGGGAGGATGCCATGCCCATGAATGGGCACATAAAGAAGGTCATCAAGCTTCTGTTCATGTAAAAACAGTGCAAACGCGTGTGCATAATAAAGTAGCTCAATATAATGCTTTTTCCCCACGCTCTCACGGTTTGTATACTTGATATCCACGAACGAAATGGCAAGTCGCTCATCGTCCTGATGAATGATCACCTCCTGGCCTGTGTGGTCGATGGCACGGTGTGGTTTACCCGTGGAGGGTTGGTGCAGCAACGTGATGTCAGGGCGGAGTTGTTGCTGTGGGTTCTTGATCGGGAGAGGTTTTGAGAAGTCCTCCATACCAATCCACCGCTTGAGGAGGTTATGTGGTGCATCAAACTCGTGCTCAAGCAGGATCGCTACATCATGCTCTGTCTCAAGAAACTCGGCGACGAGTGCGCGCCAACGTGAGGCATCCATCTTGCGTGTGTGTACGCTGTGATCAGAGCTACGCGCCGCGCGTGTATACAGGTTCTCGTGCGAGAGCCTTGAGTACACACGTTGCTCAAATTCCTTGCCAAGGTCAAAGAGCGTCTGACTTGACTGGAGCCTGAACGGAGCAGGCTTGAGCTTTGAGATGTCCTTGAGCCAGCGCACATCTTCTCTGCCAATATCGAGCAACAGCTGGCGTTCGCAATCAAACCGTACATGACGCGTGAGGGTATGCTTTTTGAGCGCACCCTTGTGTTCATCTGATTGATTTGATGCTGTGTCTGGTGAGGATGATGGCTGTGATGTAGTCGAGTCCATGTGCACGTCGTCGCAAGTAGATATGTGTAGAGGTTCTCTGTCAGTAAGGACCAGTGTGTATGTTTATTATATATACTGTCAAGAAGGGTCATCAACAAGGTTACCCTTCCTACATACACAAGAGCGCTCAACACACATCCAACTGACACTTTGACGAATGATTTTATGTAAACTCACAGAGCAGGGTGGAAAGGTTCTTTCCGGTTGTAATATTTACAAGACATTTTGAATGAGTTGATTTAGAGGGTATTGACTGTTTTCAAAAGTCCAGCCACGCAAGTCACTACGCTCCAACAGGGCGAGCGACGACTTGATACGTTGTGTTCGAGAGCACAATGCAAAAAACAAAACAACGCAAGAAAGAGTCTCTTACACGCCTGAAACCTTACTCTACGATCTTTTGGTGTACCTGAAACGTCTCATGCTTTTGAAATGAAAGGATGACACTGTCAACCACCTCTTATCCATGCGTAGTCTGCACGTCATAAAAGATGTACCAGGAAGCAGCACATTTTTTATGGCAGCTGTCGCGGGGGCTGGATGCTGTGTGGGCCTGATAAAATCAGCTTTTCACACAATAGTTTTAATAAACCTAATAAAATGCCAATGTTTTTTATAATAAATAAAACAGCAGCACCTGTGTCAAAGCTTCTGAACAGGCCACAATGGTGGTCAATTGAACGTTAATGATAATCGTGAGTATGTAAGCTCACAAAAGGAAGAAGAATGACTGACATGAATGTAAATGCTGACTATTACTATAATATGCGAATCAGGAGTTGAGAACCTAAGGAAAGAGAAGCAAAGCAACTAAAAGAGAAGACCATATAAATGTGAGCAAG
>CATLTV010000032.1 GCA_950059285.1 uncultured Pseudomonadota bacterium
GGGGCGGCCTGTTGCGAATGCAACAGGCCGCCCCTCACGCGCGTCTTCTTCTTTGAACACATTGCTTTTTTTGTATCAAATCCAGTACTCTGACTCCTGGATATGAATGTCTTCAATACAGCGAATAAAGTGAGGATGAAATGCGCCCGTTCTCTTTGAATCTGGTCCTTGTGCCTCATCGTAATATCCGCTGTAAGATGTCTGGTCCTCATGGAGCTTCTTGAATTATTGAGTTATTGAAAGTGAAGGAGATTTGCTGTGTATAATGGCAGGTTAATCAGTGTGTGTATGTGTGGTGCTCTTGCCCTTGTGGCATGTTCCCCAGACCAGGAGTCTGACTCCGAGGGTGGTGTCATGACCCAGGCGCAAAGCCTCGCCGAATCCGCCCCCTTGACGGGAGCAACTGGCGCAGGTGATGTGGGTAACATATTGAAAAAGAAGGGGACTCCGTTGCCCGTGTTGGAGGTTATGAAGCCTGATATGGAAGCGGTCAAGGCTCACAAGAGCATCAAGGTTCCAGAGGGGCTGCCTGCATCACAGGTGGAAAAACTCCAGGGATCTCCCATGCCTGTGATGTTGCCATCAATCCTCTCTGCGTCACAGTTGAGTGTGGCGCAAGCCACCACAGGAAAGCACTGGTATGCAGTGTCGATGAAGGACGAAGGTTTGACGGTCTATGTCCAGGGCACACGTACTCAGGTTGAGCACGCCCAGCTTGAGCTTTCAAAGGAGGGGGATGAGCTGACAAAGCAACCCTTCATTCTCTCAAGAACACATGCCATAGTTACGCTCTCGTTTGAGCGTTTTGGCCTCAGTTATCACATGGACATCGAGTGCGCGCGACCGCTTGAGGATAGCCGCTGTACCGAGGATGACTATGCGCGCTCGCTGTATGATTCATTTGCTGTGGTGTCCAATGACACGGGCATCATGGGAGGTGTTCAATGAAAAAGATTTATCTCGCAAGCATGCTCTTTGCTCTGGCCATCCCCTCGATCGCCTCCGCGCAATCCTTTCAGTACAATCCTCCAGGACAGCTCAAGGCAGGTTCTGGTACAGGTCGTGTGGATGACACCGTATTTGTTCCTGGTATGCGCTATCCGATTGAGAATGCACCATCATTTCCGAACTCACAGGTGTGGGGCAAGGGTGGTCTAAATGGTGGTGGCGGCGGTCAGTGTGATTCTGAAAACTACAGCTACCCGTGGTGGGATAACTTCTGTGAGACGCGCTCATGGACTGTGCCCATGTGTCCAGGTGGAACAGGTCACCAGGGCCAGGATATTCGTCCTGCGACCTGCGAGAAGAACCTGCACTGGGCAGTGGCCGCAGAGGATGGTGAGATCACAAACATTGGTACATACACCGTGACGCTCGTGGGAGAGAGCGGCACAAAACACCGTTATTTGCACATGGAGCCAAGCTCTTTACAGGTGAGCGTGGGGAGTTCTGTGAGTCGAGGCGATCGCCTCGGGCGAGTCTCCAACTCGTTTGGTGACACGGCGACTACAATTCACCTCCATTATGACATCTTTCAAACGGTCGCGGGTGTGGGGCAGTCGTATGTGCCTCCCTATATGTCGCTGGTGCGCTCTTATGAAGAGTTGATCGGTATGCCTGCCGAGCCTTGCGGTATTATTGCTGAAGAGGGTGGCATCATTGATGATGACTCCAAGTGTTTCAGGTTAGCAGGCAAGACACAGTTCTGGCGTACGCTTGATGGTGAGGGTCATGGAGGTCGTCTGTACTGGACGTACGCCTTTACCAATGCAAACCCAAGCGCCTGGGCGCAGTGGGACTTTGAGTTTGCGCAGGGAGGAAAGTACAGGCTTGATGTGTACCTGACCCCATCTGAAGCAACCTCCACGAAGACGCGTTATGTGGTGCGCCACAGTGGTTCAATGCAGGAACTTATTGTGGATCTTTCCGAGGACAACAATGGTTGGCGAAGTCTTGGAGAGTTTGAGTTTGCGCAGGGCGGCACGCAGTCGCTCTCGGTGTACGACAATACAGGTGAGGATGGTGATCTTCAGCTCAAGATCCCTGCCGATGCGGTGCGATTGACACGTACTGATCTTGTCATTGAACCCGACATGGGCACCACAGAACCGATGGATATGGGGAGTGATCCTGTAGACCTGGGATCAGATAGTCAGGATATGGGCGGTGGTTCATCTCCAGTTGATATGGGGTCCACAGGTGGAGGCTCCTCACAGCCTGATATGAACACAGGAGGCAGCTCGCAAGGTGGCACGCCTTCAACAGGTTCGACCACCACGACAACCTGTGGAGGTTGTGCGACAGGGCGCAAGAATCAGGAGCCTTCTGTTCCTGTTGAACTGCTTGTGCTCGGCGCAGGTGCGTTTCTGATGCGTAGAAGAAAGCGTTCTTGATGGTTTGATGGTAGACAAGAAAAGCAAAGAGGGGGCGGCTGTGATTTATCACAGCCGCCCCCTCTTTGCTTTTCTTCGGCCAGTTCTTTCTTTATTACGCTCTATACCAGCTCAATCTGCGGAGCATATTCATTCAGATGTTCCAGAACCGTGGGTTCAAGGCCGTAAATTCCAAGCTTGAGAGTGTTTATGTGTCTCAGGATTTTGTCTTGCGTTAACCGTTTGAATATAAAGCTTAATGCCTCTTGTTTTTGTGCATTGTAATGCTGAGGTTTTGTGGTTGGTACAATGAGTTGAATGTCACTGATGTCCAGTGTGGTGATGGTCTTGGGTAGCTTGACGCCAACGAACCTGTTCCACAGGTTTTCACTGGAACTTTTCTTGTAGTGTAAGACAAGGTTACTGAGCTTGAGCGTGGAGAATTGTGCGAAGCTTTCAGGGTAATTGTGGAGATGAGTAGTCAGGGCCTTGGGGTTGAGTCCCCGTGTGTAGTGTAGGGTGTGTAACGCGTTGAACACATCAGGGTGTGTGGCAAGCCATTCATGTACCGAGGCTTCTCCTGAGCCCTTCTGGCTGTGTAGTTTGATGATTTGAACGCCCTGGAACAGAGGAGCTGCGAGTATGCGTTGTTCCTTATTGGGGATGGGAGTGACATAACTATCGAGGGTGGAAAGGTTAAGTACTTTGATTTTGGTGTCCTCGCCACATGCTTCAAGGGCTTCAATCGTCTTGAGTTGTATACGTCGTAAGGTGAGGTTGTTGAGCGTGGGGTGTGCGGCGATTCTCTTGATAAGAGCTGGTGTGGGCTCCTTGTGACGGGATAGCACAAGTGTCGTGAGGTGAGAGAGATCAGGATGTGTGATGAGCTTGTTAATTGCAGCCGATGAGAGCTTTGATTCTCCGAAATCGAGGGCTCGTATGAGGTTGTATTTTGATAATCTGACACCTTGGCTAAGCTCACCAATCCACTCGTGTGGTGCGAGGCGGAACTCGGGCATCATGTCATGATGAACCTGTGACATTCTTGCATGAGAATACCAGTCGGCGCGCTGTGCTTGTGTGTAGTCTTGTTTAAACGAGCCCTGGAGAAGTTGTTCATCCCACTGGTTCATGAACGTCTGAATATAGTCGCAAAGCGGTTCAATCTGAGAGGGGTCACAGCGATCAACATATGTGATGATCTCATTCCATCGTGCCTGTGATGGTGGTGCTTGAAGGATGCTGCGAACCTCGCCAAAGACCTTTGAGAGAGCGGCGTCATGTGTTTGGCTACGCTCTGTCGCTGTGGAGACAGCGATCTTATTGCCTTTCAGGAGCTCAAGTAGCTTTTGTTCGGTGATGATGGGGATTCCCATACTCTTGGCCTGGTTGTATTTACTGCCAGGTCTCTCTCCCACAACGAGCAGATCTGTTTTGCTGCTTACGCTCTTGCTTACCTTGCCTCCTGCGTTGGTAATCATATTCGTAATATCAACACGAGTAGAGGAGAGCTTGCCTGTAAGGACGATGTTTTGCTCTTTGATTTCAATGTTCATGGTATTCTCAAGTGGTTTAAACGCGTGTCACATCAGGTGCATTGAGAAGAAACTTTTCGATCACCTCGGGGACCATGCCATGCACACCAAGTTTAACGGTCTTGATATGTTGCATGATGCGTCCGCGTGTGAGGGTGCCAAAGAAGTCGCGCGTCATGTGTTTGAGTTGTGTGTTGTAGATGTCTGTATCAAGCGTTCCATACTGGTTATAAGCGCGTACATTGAGTCTAAGTCCGCTCAAATCAAGTGTGTGGATGGACTCGGGGAGGCGAAGGTTTGAGAAGACCCTCCACTGATTACGGTCCTCTTTTTTGCCGTATTGAAAGCAGAGGAACCCTGTGTTGATGGTGTTTACACGTGTGAGCGTGTCGTTCTTGAAGCTCTCAGCAAACATATCCACAGATCGGTACGTGGTGGAGCCAAAGACCAGCGTGTCGAGGTTTGGAAACAGGGCAGGGTGTTTGTCCAGGTAGCACAGTGTCAGCCAGTCGTAATTACTTGCAGCGGGGAGCTTGAGCGTGGTGATCGTTTGAAACATGGGTGAGTGGAGCAATGGATAGATGGAGGGATAGTTTCCTCTGAAATCACAGATGTTTAGCGTGCGCATTTGTCGAGGTTCGCCAAGCTTCTCAAAGGACTCCGCGTCTTGTGGTCGAAGCTGGCCGATGACGATCTCCTTGAGGGCCGCCGTGTTGTCGTGGGTGCACAAGGTCTTGATCAGCGTCTTGCTAAGGTTCTTCTTTTCACTCAGGAGAAGCGTCGAGACATCGGTGAGGTTGGGATGTTGAAGGATTGCGTCGATGGATTTTGCGGAGAGTTTGGAGTCACGAAGGTCGAGCAATCGGATGAGCTGAAACTTGGGTGAGGGGGTGCCACTTGATAGCTCTCCGATCCAGCTCTCTGGGGTTTCTCTGAACTCGGGCTCAATGTTGTGGTGTGAGGCGAGGTGTAGAGGATCTTGATAAAGCGTGCGGAGGTCGGTGGGGCGAAGTTCGTGGTTGAACTGGTCTTGAGCGATCAGAGCATCCCAGTGCGACATGTAGGCGTTGATGTAGTTGCACATGGTTTCAAGATCCTCCTCTTTGCAGTGTTGTACAAAGGAGAGAATTTTTTGCCAGTTTGTGTGTGATGGTGGGCGTTGCAAGAGGCTACGAATGTCACCAAAGATCTCTTGTAGGGAGTTTTTGAGTTCCTCTTCTTCTGCTGGATCTTTACCCATGGTGATAGGTTTTCCAGAGAGCAGGATGTTGAGCTGCTCTGAATCGATGATGGGGATGTTAAGCTGTATGGCCTTGTTATATTTGCTGCCTGCTTTTTCACCTGCCACGAGGACATCGATCTTGGTGGTGACAGACTTTGCAACGCGACCGCCCAGCGAGGTGACTTTGCGCTCCAGAGAAGCGCGATCGAGGTCAAACTTACCTGTGAACACGAACGTGGTGTCTTTGATGGAGAGCTGACTTTTCATGGTTTTGCCTGACATGCATGAGTATAATAAAGCTATATTTTGAGTATGATTCTCGCACGATGTCATGTGTTTGAACAGGATGAGGGTAGTGTTTATACGATCGAAAAAGAGCCCGAGATGGGGCGGCTGTTGCGGAAGCAACAGCCGCCCCATCTCGGGCTCTTTTGAGGTTACCCTCGAATGTCACACAGTTTTGAAACTAGTTCTTACTTGAGGAGGTCAGCGATTGCTTCGCGCTCGCCTTTAAGCTCTTCAAGTGTGGTGGTCATTTTCTCACGAGCGAAGTCGTTGATGTCGAGGTCTTCCACGATCTCGTAGTTGCCTTCGCCGTCGCAGCGGACAGGGAAGGAGTACATCAGGCCTTCGTCGATGCCGTAAGCGCCTGTGGAAGGCACGGACATGCTGGTCCACTGACCTTCAGGTGTTTTGGTGTACCAGTCACGCATGTGCTCAAGAGCAGCGTTTGCTGCGCTAGCTGCGCTGGATGCGCCGCGAGCGTCGATGATCGCCTTACCGCGCTGCTGCACGGTGTCGATGAAGTCGCCTTTGAGCCATTCCATGTCGGTGATGACATCGGTAACAGCCTTGTCGCCGATCTTGGCGTTGAAGAAGTCGGGGTACATGGTCTTGGAGTGGTTACCGAAGATACCCACGTTGGTGACTTCAGAGACAGCCACGCCAGCTTTCATGGCGAGCTGGTGACGTGCGCGGTTCTGGTCAAGACGTGTAAGGGCGCTGAAGCGCTCTTTGGGGACGTCAGGTGCGTTGGCCATGGTGATCAACGCGTTGGTGTTGCAGGGGTTGGCGACGACCACGACGCGGATGTCGTCAGCGGCTTTCTCGTTGATTGCTTTACCCATGCTTGTGAAGATAGGGCCGTTTGCCTTGATGAGGTCAGCGCGCACCATGCCTGGTCCACGAGGACGACCGCCCACAAGGATTGCGGAGTTCACACCATCAAAACCTGTGTTGACGTCATCGGTGACGACGACATCTTGCAAGAGTTCAAAAGCGCAGTCGTTCAGCTCCATCACGACACCTTCCACGGCTTTGATCGCCTGTGGGATTTCGATGAGGTGGAGGATCACAGGCTGGTCTTTGCCAAACATTTCACCTGAGGCAATGCGGAATAACAGAGCATAGCCAATGGAACCAGCAGCACCAGTAACAGCAACACGAATTGGAGTGGTCATGTGTCGATCTCCTTGAAGAAAAAAGAACTAATTAAAAAGTGGTATAACGCAGCGTAAACTCACCCTGATACTGGATATCAATGCAGTCAGTCTCGCCAACATGTGACGGAAAATTGGCTTCCAATACACGTCTTGGACCATAGCGATTTTTCATCAGGTTGACCAGAGCACAATGAAACAAAAGGGAGGATCGGGTGACATGTCACCCGATCTTCCCTTTTGTTTCATTGCAAGATATTGATTTATTTTATGTTTTCAAGCTTCAGTTCAATGCTTGCGCTCTCCTGTAACTTGGCTACATATTGCTCCAGGGATTGCTGGAATTTCAGCCCTGTGAGCTGGGTCGTGAGGCGCTCCTTGATATCTTCAAATGGAATCGGGCCTTCCTGTTTGTAGTCCACGCGCTTGACGATGTGCCAGCCAAACTGTGAGCGGAACGGCTCGGAGACCTCGCCATTTTCAAGTTCAAAGGCGACCTTCTCAAATTCAGGCACCATGGCGTTACGTGGGAAGAAGCCAAGATCCCCACCCTGAGGTGCGCTGCCATCCTCGGAGTATTCCTTGGCGAGCGCTGCAAAGTCGGCGCCGTCAGCAGTGGTCTTCTTGTGGACCTTGGTGATTTCCTTTTTGGCCTTCATCCACGCATCATCGTTGTCGGTCTCCGTGACCTTGATCAGAATATGTCGTGCGTGTACCTGCTCGGGTTGATAGAACTCCGAGGTGTTCTCATCGTAATAGCTGCGAGCATCGGCTTCAGTGGCATCTTCATACTGATACTCCTTGCGCACCAGCGCCTCAAGCACAAGAGACTGCTTGATGGACTTCATCAGCTCTTCCTTTGAGATGCCCATCTGCTTTTGCATGTCTTCAATGGTGGTGATTCTTCCCTGACTTGCCATGGAGAGCTCCATCTCCATTTGTTGGATACGTGCATCAAGCTGTGGTTGCGTGATCTCAATAGGGTTCTTCTTGATCTCCTGCTCCAACAAACGCTGCACGATCATGCTTTGTACAAGTTGCTTCTTGAGTTGTTCGCGTTGCTCGCCCTGAATCTGAGACAGGATGTGGGGTGGAAGCTGGCCATTGTTCACAAGCTTCTGCACCTCTGTATCAAATTGTGTGGCAGTGATCGGCTCACTGTTTACGATCGCCACATCGCCCGAGGCCGAGAGGGAGTCAGGCGCGCTGGTCTCGGTATCTGTGTCTGTAGTCTCGGCGGTGGTCGTGTCTTCAGAGGTGGTGGTGGTAGATCTGTATGCGGGCTGCTCTGTAGGGGCGTCGTCTGGAATATCTGGTGTGGAGTTACACGCAGCCAGGAGTGCGATAAGCAGTGTGAGAAGAAGTGGTGTGGTTGTATGTTTCATCATAAATATAGTGTGCTCAGTATAGTTAATGTCATGTGAGTGCCATGGGTATGGACGAATAAACTCACTGTCGTTGTAACGCAGCGAGTTTAAGACTTATTCTCATGGGATAGTCAAGGCACGATTGTGCAACCAGCAAGAAGAGGAGGCGCGGGTGCGACTATTTGCTAGCAAATAGTCGCACCCGCGCCTCCTCTTCTTGCGTCACCCCCATGTGAATTGAACCTAATCTTCAGGCCAGGGGTTTGGTGCTGGCTCAGGTTGCCCGTTCTCCTGTTCTGCAATGGGCTCAAGCGTCTTGATTAACTGATCCATGGTCACAAGATCGTCCTCAATGTCTTCATCGGGGTTATCCTGAAGCCACGCCTCGACGTTATCAACCAGAGGCTCCAGTACATCAAGGGCACGTTGGGCGCTACCTGCCGAGTAACGCTCCACAGCAAGCTTGAATCCTACATACAGGTTCAACGTGACAAATGCCTTCTCCACAGTTGCGTTATCAAAGACCCCCTCTTCAGGGGTATCACCTGGTGCGAGCGTATTCACAATGGTGGTGCTCTGTGTGACCTCCTGATCTGTTCCTGGAGTGCGGAAGGTCATCGTGATCTGGCCCACAGGTTCATTGGGATCAATGCTGTCAAGCTCATCGACATCTGCGGTTGGCACGACCTCAAACAGGATCGCTCCACCACCGCCACGACGTCCACCTCCTGGCCCAATATCATCCACACTTGTACGCGTCGCAATAAAGAGCGCAGGGATCTCTACCGATGCGCGATCGTCCTCGCCTTCCCATGTGCGCGTGCCATAGGTCGCTCTGAAGCGGTAACCCTTGGCGATATCAAGATCAATGCGCACATCTTCCGCGACAGGGATCAGGAAGGTGTCAACCTCTTCCTCAAAGACCTCGATGACCGTGCTGATGTTTTCGATGAAGTAGAAGTTACCAGCTCCACTCTCACTGAGGCGCTGCATCAACTCAATGTCAAAGCTCTTGCCAACACCGATGGTGGAGATGCCAATGCCTTGCTCCGCGTAAGACTTGCCAAGGTTAATGATGCGCTCGCGGTTTTGAATGCCTTCACTTGCCATCCCATCCGAGAGCAGGAGGACACGATTTTGTCGGTTGGGATCTTTGGACTCATCCACGATGGTCAATGCTTGCTTAAGCCCTTCATAGATGTTGGTCCCACCCTGAGCTTGAAGTTCAGAGATACCATTTACCAAAAGTGCGCGATCGGGATCGGTCTCGGGAGAAGACTCCACCACGACGCGAGCATCTCCCGCGTAGCTGATCAAGGTGACAGTGTCCTTGGGGTTGAGACTTTCGGCAAGCTTTGCCAGTCCATTCTTCACCAGACGAATTGGCTCGCCATTCATGGAGCCCGAGGTGTCCACAGCGATCGCCATATTTAATGGAGGGCGCTCAAACTCCTTGGGATCAAGTGGTGTGTTAAACCCAAGCATCGTCAATGTGCAATTTGCGCCATTGAGCATGTTTCCCCACACACCAAACATGCCGTGTAAGCACACATTCTCACCGCAATCGGGCGATGGAAGTTCGTACTTATGCTCATTAAAGAACCCCACCACATCAAGTGTATTGGGTGCGGGCACCTCACCAGCTTCAATGATGGAACGAAAGCGTCCAAAATCTTGCGCGCCAGACTGACCCACACCAGAACCACCCCCTTCTTCTCCTGAGCTGGGCGTTTCATTGTATACCCCATCTGCCGCATCACTCGCACAACTTGCCATCATACCCCAGCTTAATGTGAGGATAAGAACTGCGCCGATGCGTGCGATGTGTTTATATCGTGTTGATTTCATTTTAAAATCCTTTCTTTATTTGCGCGGTTGTGTCGAGGCAAATGTTTAAAACTCGAGCGTGGAGATCACCACCGCATCTACAGTGGGAACGTATGGAGATGTCAGTCTGTTTGTGTCACAGGACCAGTTGAAGACAGGTTTATATACAGCTCGCACCAGGAAGAACTTGCCATAACTCAGGTCGACAAACTGACCTGGGACAGCGAGGACATTACTCTGATTGGTGAGCCTCAAATCGACTGGGAGAGAGACTTCACCACAGGTTTCTTGTATTGGCGCACAGCCATCACGTGTCTCGGCCTTCCAATAGATGTCATACACGGATGGAAAGTTTGCGCCCTTGGATAAGATGATCTCACGGATTGAGGTGTGGTTCTCTACTCGAATTGCGATTGAGCTCTCGGTCAGTGTTCTATCTAAATTTGCGTTGATAAGTCTTATTTGTAAGTTCTGGGTCTCGATTTCTTCGGCCAGAGGTTGAAGCACATCGTAAGGAGCACAGACGGTCCAGTCCGCAAATGTCGTTTCTCCTTGAGACATTTGAAGTGTGTGACAACCGTCTAGCCCTTGCTCGATTGCATCCAGATTAAACTCTCGTCCAATATCGCGGAAGTCTTCCCATGCCAGGGCTTCACCCGCGTCAGGCACGCGACAGCGCGCAGGAATGTTTAGTGGCATGCCTCGATCAAGGCTGCTTGAAGGGAAGAACAGGGGGATGTCATTGTTGACTGACTCCCAACTGTAGCGTGTGCCTTCGGGGATGCGAGCAGCCTCTTGTTGAGTTTCATCATCCAACTCGATGCACTGGTCCCATTCAAAGTCTTGCTCAGGGCACACATGTTCTCGCCATGTATGAAGTGTGCTTGTGTCTTCTACATGTGAGTAGTCAGCCTGAATGACAATGGTTTGTGGGGATGCTTCGATTGATTTGGGGACATCGATGTTGTGATAGTATGTTTTGATATTTGCCCTGCCGTAGAACACGATGATGTCATTTAACGCAGGCGTTGTGACCATGAATGCACTGCAACCAGACCATCGCCTGTCTGTGTTGAAGTTATTGAACCATTCGGCAGGGTTTACGGCGAGTTCTTCGCCTGAAAAGAGCGGTATATTGAACGTGGGTCCTGGGGCTTCAAGGAACAGATCACGCGTGATGATCTCACCTGGGTTTTTGGAGACTTCGTTGCAATTTAACTCAATGTCACTGGAGAGCTCTTGAATTGTGATCCTGTGCATCTCGTTGCTTTTATTGAGTAATGTGACGCTTCCTGTGAAGGAAGGGGTCCCCTCAAATGGAGCTAGCTCAGGAGGTGTACCTGATGCAAGACATGCTGCGGCACCTGCGACAACCAGAGGTTTGTGTGCGTTCACAGGCATGTATGAGGTGCGTGGTGCATGCGATGTGGCGTAATAGAATCCAGCAAAAAGTGCGGGCAGGCACAGCACATCTGTGGGGTCCGTTGTGGTGTGAAACGGAATCAGCAGCGAGATCAGTTGATCCATCAGGAGTGCGACGGGTTCAAACACATTGATTGCGGCAAAGAGCACACCCACACCCGTGGTGAGCAGTGCCAGTGAGCGCACGTTTTTGATGCGAAGCAAGGTTGCTAACAAGGCAGGCACAATAAACAGCCCCGCAACATCGCTGAGTTTACCCGTCAACAGCCCTGGATACATGGCCTTGAAGACATGATCGTTCAGCACCAACGTGGCCAGTGCGGCTAGCCAGAGTGGATGACCTAATGTGTGATGTGCAATCTTATGCGTGTTCATTGTGTGTGTCATTCGTATGCTGTCCATGGGCGTAATACGCGTAGAGGTTTTGCCTGAATCTTCGCTACTGATCGTGTTGAACATGAATTTTTCTAGCAACTACACCATAACGCTTCAAGAGTGTTGATGGAATTCTTTGCACGCTGTGTGCCATGTGTTTTCAGAAGCGTAGCGAGGGCGATGGGGGCGCCTGATTGCGCAGCAATCAGGCGCCCCACTCGCCCTCGCTACGCGTTCTTTTGTGTAAAGATTTACACGAAAACATGAGCGAGAGTGGATATCCTGACCTGTTATGGAGTAAGTCTTCTCCAGATACGGAGTAGAGGTTATCGTAGGTGCCAGAGTGATGCAAAGTTGAACGGATTGATATGAGTATATACAGGCAAATTAAGCCATATTCACGCATCGCGCTTTGTTTGGGTGGGCCGCTTGATACATTGCAAGTTCCTGACTGGAGCGTCTCCACAGAGGTGGTATGCTCGGGGGCAGGATGCATTTTTTATGAGCATGAAAGCGCTCGCATCGATCCTCTGGAACATGGACCTGTCAACGCATCCTTGTGGGTTGAACACTCGCCTTCTTCGGTTGTCATCTGGAGGGACGCTCCTGGACTTGGCCTGATGTGGTATGCACAGTCAGGATCACGCATTGTCTGTAGTAATGATATGATCTGGTTGTGTAAGCAGCTTGAGTGCATCACGCCAAATGCGACACGACTGGCCAGAGTCAGCGCGGGTCTTGATCCTTATGACCAGACCACAGAGGGCTACATCCAGGGAGTTCATCGCATACGTCCTGGCCACAAGCTCATGATGTGGCGAAACGGAACCTGTGAGCAATATGACTGGTGGCGCGAGAAAGTTCAGCTTTATCAGGGGATCGATCCTGAGGGTGAACAATTTATCGAGCGCCTTGATGACGCGCTCCTGCTGACACACAGGCAAGGTCGAGCAGGGCTTGCTGTGAGCAGTGGTCTTGATTCGACCTTGCTCGCTGCGCGTGCTCAAGCACTGGGGTTGAACCTTGAGTGGGGCAGCATGAGCTTTCCTCATACGCCCGAGAGCGATGAAACCGCACTCACCATGCAGTGGTCTTCAATGTTTCAGAAGGATGTATGTTTTGTGGACATGACTGCGAGTCTTCTGTGGCCAGAAGACTGCGCAATGACGGGATGGTCTACAGGTGTGCAGATTCATCCAGGTGAGAGTTACGAGCGCCGTTTTATTCGTGCGTTCGTCGAACAACAGGACTTACGCTGGATATACACAGGTGTGGGAGCGGATCAACTCTTTGACGTGCAACCTGTCGAGGTGTTTCGAGAGTATGTACAACATGGAGAGTGGGCAAAAATAACGCAAGGTAGAAGGCGTACAGATGTGTTTCGTCTTGTGCGGTTGGTTTATGGCTCTGCGCTCTGGCGTTCGCTGATGCCCGACACATTGAGGCGCTCTCGCCTGCATTCTCAGCTTGTAGAGTGTGCACAACCTCTACTTTCAGAGGTACACCTGGATGAGCTTGTGGAAGGACTTCTGGAGGTAGGTGAACACAGCGTGTTACAACGTATGTTGTCCTGGAGTTGGGAGAACTTGATGCGATCGCTCTGGCGCTTGAATCAGAGCGCCCGTGCATGTGGTGCAGAGCTTGTGACACCTTATCTTGATGAGTCGTTGTGGCTCTGGAGGGCTCAACTTTCGGCAAGTGTGTGTATGAACAGATACCATGGCACGCTCTATAACAAGTTCAAGCTCAGACAAAGTCACCATCAGTTGCATCATGATCAATTTCCTGAAGGGTTTGCCTGGCGAGGAAAGGCTGCGGTGTTTGATGCGCACATTAGCAAAGCGATGTGTGGAGAGGATCGTATGACGTTAGAGGGGTTGATTCATGGTATGGATGAGGAGTTGCGAGCGCCATCTTGGCAACGGTGGGAGAAGGTCAAGGATGGCATGCTCGGGAGAGATCTGGTAGAGCTTTACAGGTTATGTGCTGTGCAGAAATGGAAGCAAACGGTGAGGAGTCAGAATGACAGTGAATAGCCCCGGGGTATTTCAAATAAGAGAGGATCTCCTGATCGAGGAGGTGGATGGGGAGTTTGTAATCCTGGACATGCACCACAATGTATACTTTGGTCTTGAGGCGATGGGAAAGCTGATCTGGGAGCTGCTACAGCAAGAGCAAGATGTTGATTCTATTGTGAATACTATCGCAAGTCACTATGGCGTGTCCGAGGATGTCGTACGACGTGATGTGATGACTTTTATAGATCAACTTGTGGAGCAGGGGTTGATCACCACCCGTGTGAATAGAGCGTGAGCGTGCATCACCACTACCTGATCTATGATGAGCATGTATGCAGCGATCAACCTCTTGATTATCCGATCTCTGAGGCCGCAGATGATGGGTGTGCCTGGCGATTGTATGAGGGTGATCTCTCTGTATGTGATGATCTGAACTCCTGGACAAGGATTCATGAGGAGTTTGATTTTGAGGGTGGGCCATGCCTTATGATCTACGAGGATCAACACGATCCCACTTCAAGTCTCATCTCATATGCAGGTTGGCGAGCTTTAATCAGAGCGCATGAGGTCATCTACACCTATGACAGGACAGCATCGCCTTACGCCATTCCATTTGCCCAGGTCATTGAGCGCGTGATCGCACCATGGAAAGTGCTCTCACAGCGTGATCACATCCTCGCTGTGCATGGAGGGGCCGTAAGTATGAGTGGTCAGGCATGGATTTTTATTGGAGAAAGTGGGGTAGGCAAGTCGAGCGCTGCACTGGAGCTTGTGCACAAGGGAATGACGCTCTTGAGTGATGACATGGCTCTTGTCGATGTTGAGCATATGTGTGTGTTGCCTGGTCCATGGGTTGTAAGGATGTGGGGATCTTCACACGTTGATGGTACGAGCGATGGTGGAGCTGTGGTGGGTACACAGGGCCAAAAACGACGAGTTTTGGTTGCTCGTGTGCACACTCCGAGCGTGCAGGTTCAGAAGAATGAGCTTCAAGCGATCTTTGTGTTGGAACGTGTGCACGAAGGTTCACCCGAGGGCAAGTTTCATGAGATGCGCGGGGCAAAAGGGTTGATCAAGGTGTTGGGGCAGTGTTTTGACTTGAGTCATCCTTCACCCATGTGGTCACGGCGAAGGCTTACGCTTGCGCGTCGCATGTGTGATGAACTGCAAGGGATAAGTGTGTGTTCCTATGGAGAAAGTCCTGATGGCAGGCCAGCACATGTGGAGGGGTTGTGGCATCAGATCACACAACGCGAGGGACAGTAAGCGAGAACATCGAGATGTTGTTGTGGCTTGGTGCCGCATATCTGTTCACACGCAAGCTTACACCAGAGCAGATCACCTTGTGGTCGGCAAGGAGTGCAGCGTGGTTAAACAATGGTGGGTCAATCAGTTCATCAAGTGCTCCTGATGTGTGCGATTTGGCTGCATGTCTGGCGCTACGTTGGAGTCGAGTGATTCATGGGGATTGTTATGATCGCGCAGTTGCAATGCGTTGGTGGTGTGCGAGGCGAGGTCTTGATCTACAGGTTGTGCTCGGCATTCGACGAGGTGCACGGGGTGATGTGGAAGGGCATGCCTGGGTAGAGGACATGCAGGGGGAGCTGTATCTGGTACAGCAAGATGCAGGATATCAGGAGGTCACACGTGGTTAGTATGGTTGAGCGCACGCTGGCGTATGCATTGGCAGAGCATCGTGGCGCAGAGGTGATCTGGGAGGATAGCATTGACCTTGGTATTGAGCCGACACTTTATATGCACAGGGAGTTTCTTGCTCTTGAGGGCAACACAAACTGGAAGATGCATTGGCGCCAGCATATTGCCGAGACGATGGTCTTACGCCAGGACATGCATGCGATCTATGATCTGTTGTCTGAGCATGTAGGACGAGTCCTGATCCTCAAAGGCGAGCCCATGGCGGTCCAGTTATACGACAACAGCTATGCTCGCCGATCGGGAGACGTTGATGTTTTATGTGCTCCAGAGGACGTGGAGCGTATATGGCATGTGTTGACCGAGAGAGGCTACAGGGGGTTATACGATGAGAAGCCAAGGCCATGGTTGTACAACCAATGGGCGGTTGCACAGGGGCAAGGTCAGCGCGTCATTGAGGTGCACTGGAAGCTGAGCGCCCCCGAGATTGGTGAACCGTCTTTTGATGATCTGTATAACAGGAGTGAGACACTGGATGTTGGTGGGCGTGATGTGCGCGTGTTGTGTCCTGGAGATCAGCTCTTACAGGTTTGTTATCACTTTCATCATCACATGGGTTTTTTCAAGGGTTTGATCGATGTGGCCGCGTGGTGGGATCGGTTTGGAGATCGGCCAGAGGTGTTACGCGAGGTGTTTGAGCGAGCCAGTGAGCATGGTGTGTTGAGGATTGTGCACTGGCCTCTTGATGTGCTTGATCGGATCTCGGGCGGAGAGATTTGGCGAGGAGATCGCCCTGTGAATTTGGCGAGCTTGTATGGGGCATGGACTACGCGATGTGTGTCAGGTGTGTTGGGGGAAGGGGTTGATGTGAAGTCGTTGGATTTCAAGACCTTTGGGGTGAGCCAGGAAGAGGTCTTGGCGTGGCGATTGTTAGGTTTGATGTTGGTGGATGGGGGGTGGTCGAAGGCGGCAACGGTTGTGTTTCGGAGTCCCGAGATGATGCGAATGGAGAGGGGAGGAGAGCGTGTACAGATGGAGGATTGGCGAAGGTGGGGGCAAAGGATCCTGAGTGGAGGAGAGCGAAGAAAGTAAACATCTGGTGATGATCGCTTGACATGATACAAAACCTTCTTATAATGCCGCCTCTTGAACCCCCAAGGCGTCGGCTCGCCAAGTCAGGGGTCAAGTTGTAAAGATATAAGCTATGTAAGTGCACTTGCTGCCTTTTTTGAAGCTCCAACGACCCGGCGATGTTGGGAGTAGACACGATAATGTGTTGTGAAAAGGTAAGGGCAAGGGATTTTGAGCGTGTGTTTTAATTCATAAAGCACATGATGATTGAATATACAGGCAACCAGGTTAACGAGATGCCAACAATTAACCAGCTCGTCCGCAAAGGGCGTAAACAAATCAAGAAGAAGACCACAGCCCCTGCACTCAAGGGCTGCCCACAGAAACGCGGCGTGTGCACACGCGTGTACACCACAACCCCAAAGAAGCCTAACTCAGCGCTTCGTAAGGTTGCTCGTGTTCGCTTGACCAACCAGATGGAAGTGACCAGCTACATTCCTGGTGAGGGACACAACCTCCAGGAGCACAGTGTGGTTCTCATCCGCGGCGGTCGTGTGAAAGACCTTCCCGGTGTGCGTTACCACATCATTCGCGGCACATTGGATGCTGTGGGTGTTCAGGAGCGTCGTCAGGGTCGCAGCAAGTACGGCACCAAGCGTCCTCGCTAAGTCCGTGCCACACGCGTTGTGGTTAGAAGGTTTTGATAAACATATAAAGCGACAAGGGAAGGTGACTTCCCTTGAGCTAGCAATACGATAAGGAAATAAGATGCCTAGAAGAAGGGAAGTGCCAAAGCGCCCTATATTGCCAGATCCCAAGTACAAAGAAGAGTTGATCACACAGTTTGTGAACGCCATGATGTACGACGGCAAGAAATCCACCAGCGAGCAGATCTTGTACGATACCCTTGACGCCATGGAAGGAACAGGCGACGAGGAGTCCGTGAAGATGTTCAAGCGCGCGGTTGAAAATGTCCGCCCTGTGGTTGAGGTTCGTTCTCGCCGCGTTGGTGGTTCAACCTACCAGGTTCCTGTTGAAGTTCGTCCCGAGCGCCGTACAGCACTCGCAATCCGCTGGATCCTTGCTGCTGCTCGTAAGCGCGGTGAGAAGACCATGGTTGAGCGTTTGACCGCTGAGCTTCTTGACGCAGCCAACAACCGTGGCAGCGCAGTCCGTAAGAAGGACGAAACACACCGCATGGCAGAAGCAAACAAAGCGTTTGCTCACTACCGCTGGTAATTTAGCATAGTGGGTCGTGCCTTTTCACAAGGTGCGACCCATGCATAAAAGAGAACCGTCCGGGTGACGCAGGTTCATGGCTTCCATGTGAGGCAGTGAGCTGGAGTTACCAAGGCGGTTTTTTTAATAGTTTTACACATAGTTTGTGAATTTTCTTGGATCAAGAGCGCATGAGAGCGCTGGGTGACGTCAGACGGAGGTGGTGTTATGGCCCGCAAGACAGCATTGGAAAACGTGAGAAACATAGGGATTATGGCTCATATTGATGCCGGTAAGACCACAACCACGGAGCGAATCCTTTATTACACAGGAAAGTCGCACAAGATCGGTGAAGTGCATGATGGTGCCACCGAGATGGACTGGATGGAGCAGGAGCGTGAGCGTGGGATCACGATCACAAGCGCTGCGACCACGTGTTACTGGAAGCTTGATAAAGAGACGTTGCGCATCAACATCATTGATACGCCTGGTCACGTGGACTTCACCATGGAAGTGGAGCGATCCCTGCGTGTGCTTGATGGAGCGATCGCTGTGTTTGATGCGGTTGCAGGTGTGGAGCCACAGAGTGAGACTGTGTGGCGTCAGGCCAACCGTTACCATGTCCCCAGGATGGCGTTCGTCAACAAGATGGATCGTGTGGGCGCAGACTTCGACATGACCATCGACATGATGCATGGGCGTCTCAAGGCAAATGCCGTGAGAATTCAGCTGCCCATTGGTGCAGAGGATCGCTTTGCAGGTGTTGTGGATTTGATCGAAATGGATGCGATCATCTGGCATGAAGAGACACTTGGGGCATCTTTTGATCGCGTCGAGATTCCTGATGACTTGAAGGATGAGGCAGAGCTTGCCAGAGAGCAAATCATTGAAGCTGTGGCGGATTATGATGAGGAGCTGATGATGAAGTTCCTTGAGGGAGAGGAGATCTCTGCCGAGGAGCTTCATGCTGCGGTCAGGACCGCAACGTTGGGATTCCATATTGTCCCCGTATTATGTGGTTCAGCGTTCAAGAACAAGGGTGTTCAGCCCTTGCTTGATGCGGTCGTGCGCTATTTGCCATCTCCTGTCGATGTGCCCGATGTGGAGGGTGTTGATCCCAAGGCGTTTGCAAAGAGCGTGGAGAACAAGACCGAGCTTACTGATGAGGACAAGCGCTACAGGAAGCCATCTGACAAGGAGCCGTTTGCTGCGCTTGCGTTCAAGATTATGAACACCCAGCACATGGGGCCGTTGACCTTCTTCAGGGTTTACTCGGGTCAGATCGAGTCAGGAAAGCATGTATACAATGTGACCAAGAACAAGCGTGAGCGCATGGGTCGTATTGTGCTGATGCATGCAAACAAGATGGAAGAGCTTGATGCTGTGTATGCGGGTGAGATCGCTGCTGTGGTTGGGTTAAGGAACACCACCACAGGTGATACGCTGAGTGATCAGCAGGCCCCAATTATTCTTGAAGCGATGGACTTCCCTGATCCTGTGATTCAGATTGCAATCGAGCCTTTGACGCAGGCAGATCAGGCGAAGTTGTCAGAGAGCTTACAGAAGTTGGCTGTGGAAGATCCAAGTTTCCAGGTGAACGTCAACGAGGAGAGTGGTCAGACGATCATCGCAGGTCAGGGTGAGCTTCACCTGGAGATTATTGTCGATCGCCTGCTTCGCGAGTTCAAGGTTGAGGCCAGGGTTGGTGATCCCGAGGTGGCGTACAGGGAGACTGTGCGTGAGAAGGTTGAGCATCGTGAGGTGTTTGAGCGCCAGACTGGTGGCAAGGGAATGTTTGCGGATGTGAAGTTGCGCGTGGAGCCTCTTGAGCGAGGCAAGGGCGTGGAGTTCGTTGAAGAGATCAAGGGTGGTGTGATTCCCAAGGAGTTCTTCAGCGCCATTGAGAAGGGGGTTCGCGAGGCCGCTGAAGGTGGTATTCTCGTGGGTTATCCTGTGCTGGATGTGAAGGTGACATTGCTTGATGGATCGGCGCACGATGTGGATTCCAATGAGATGGCGTTCAAGGTGTGTGCATCCATGGCGTTCAGGCAGGCTGTGATGGCAGCGCGTCCGATGGTGCTGGAGCCGATGATGGATGTTGAGGTTGTGACGCCTGATGTGTTCATGGGCGACGTGATCGGAGACATTAACAGCCGCAGGGGCAGTGTGCAGGGCATGACCCAGCGCGGAGATGCTCAGGTAATCAAGGCGAAGGTGCCGTTGCGCGAAATGTTTGGTTACTCCACAGGCTTGAGGAGTAAGACACAGGGTCGAGCAAGCTATTCCATGCACTTTGATGGCTATGAAGCCACACCACAGAACGTGGGGCAGGAGATTGTGCAAAGGATCATGGGACCAAACTTCAAGTATTGAAAATTTGGTTCTTGGGTCGAATGAAAAAAGGAGAGGCCAGGAGGGTGTGTGAGCACACCCTCCTGGCCTCTCCTTTTTATCCTCAAACCATCAAGAAACAGCTTGATCTCTCTATAGTGCTCCTGTATGTTCCGCATCCCTGCCTGTGGAAATCAGTCCAAAAAGTCAGGGAAATAGCCCAAATGCCTGAGAAAAAGCAGTATACATGCTCCAGATAGCAACGAATATTTGGAGGAGCCGGGTGAGTACAGCCTTTTTTCAAGTTCAGGGTAGAATGAAAAAGTTATAGAAGTAGAAAGCAAACATAGAGTTTGAAGGTGAGTCTTCCCGACTAATATAAAAAGGGTAAGGCTCGGCTAACCAGAGGTAGCCAGATGGCAAGCAACAAGATTCGAATCAGACTCAAGGCATATGATCACAAGCTCCTTGATGCGTCGACAGCAGACATCGTAGAGACAGTGCGTCGAACAGGTGCAAGAGTGGCAGGTCCTATTCCGCTTCCCACAAAGACCAGTCGATGGACCGTGCTCAAGAGTCCGTTCATTGACAAGAAGTCAAGGGAGCAGTTTGAGATTCGCACACACAAACGTCTTCTTGATATTCTTGATCCTACTCAGCAAACGCTTGATGCGTTGATGAGGCTGGATCTGTCAGCAGGCGTGGACGTGGACGTGCAGGTCAAGTCCTGAGAGTTTGAGGACAGTAATTTCAGGAAGCGTTATGTCAGGAGTTCTCGAGTGAGAGAACATGCATAACAAGCGAATAGAAGTAATACATTGCATGTGAGGCGTTATTCGCCAGGGTGTGATGTCTTTGTCCTCCTCAAGACGTTTGCAGCAAAAGTGAGATGCCTGAGTTGTCGTATGTGCGATGCCAGGTGGTGAGAGGTTTGAATCCTCTTACAAGGAAGCGAAAGCTCCCGGGTCCCCCAGAGAGGAAATGGATCCGGGGTGAACGCATTCACTGCGCGGCGGTTTGAGGAGCAAAGTTAGAAGAATGGAGCAACGGAATGAAGGCACAGGTATTTGACCTTGAGCACAAGGCAGTTGGCGAGATTGAGCTCGCAGACAGCGTCTTCGGTGCTGAGGTACGTGAGCATCTCTTTTGGGAGGTGATCAACTGGCAGCGCGCCAAGCGTCGTGCTGGTACACACGCGACCAAGGTGCGTGCTGAAGTAAGTGGTGGTGGTAAGAAGCCTTTCAAGCAGAAGGGTACAGGTCGAGCACGTCAGGGTTCGACACGCGCACCTCACTGGGTAGGTGGTGCAGTGGTGCATGGTCCTCAGCCACGCAGCTACGCATACAAAATGCCCAAGAACAAGCGTCGTGCAGCGTTGGTGTCAGCCCTGTCATACAAGGCAAAAGAAGGAAAGTTGTTTGTAATTGACAGCTTTGACTTTGACGCACCCAAGACCAAGAAGGCCGCAGCAGCAATGGGTTCATTTGATGCGCCCAAGGCATTGTTTGTGGATGTGACCAAGAAGGCAGAGCTTGATGAGGCGACAGGAAAGCCTCTGAGCAAGCCTGAGCACAACGAGAACTTGCGTTTGTCGGTGAGAAACCTCGCTCGCGCCAAGTACCTTGCTGTGGAAGGTTTGAACGTGGAAGATGTGGTAGGACATGACGTCTTGCTTATCAGCCGTCAAGCTGTCGAGCAGATCCAGGAGGTGATGAAATGAGTCAACTTCACCAGACATTGATTCGTCCTATTTTGACCGAGAAGAGCACCCTTGATGGAGAGCTCCACAACAAGGTCTCATTCAAGATTGATCCCAAGGCCACAAAGCAGCAGGTACGTAAAGCTGTGGAAGAGCTTTTTGGTGTGACAGTCGTCAAGGTTAACACTCAGGTTGTGCCAGGGAAGCCCAAGCGCAGCGGACGTCGTACGTATCGCCGCAGCGGTTACAAGAAGGCTGTGGTGACACTTGCTGAAGGCTCAAGCATTGACTTCTTTGCGATGGAAGGCGATGGGTTTGAGGAAGACGAGTTTGGCCCAGAGGACTTTGCGGATGATGCCGACGAGACCGTCGAGTAAGCATTGTTTGAGAGTGTGATGCGAGATGGCACGTGGTGTTGTCGCGTTGAATGAAGCAAAGAAGAGCTAAAGAAAGATGTCACAGTTGATACACCGATAAGAGGTGCACTGTGACAAGGAGATAAAGAACATGGGAACAAAGCAGTTCAAGCCCACAAGCCCCGGGCAGCGTTTTGCGAAGCTCTCTGATTTTGGCGAGGTCACACGATCCAAGCCAGAGAAGAAGTTGACCGCAAAGCTGACCAAGAAGGGTGGACGTAACAACAACGGCCGCATTACTGTCCGTCACCACGGTGGTGGTCACAAGCGTCGTTACCGTATCATCGACTTCAAGCGTAACAAGACTGGTGTGCCCGCGAAGGTTGCCGCGATCGAATACGATCCAAACCGTTCCGCATACATTGCTCTGTTGCACTACACCGATGGTGAGAAGAGCTACATCATCGCTCCCCAGAAGCTTTCTGTGGGCGATCAGGTGGTGAGCAGCGCACATGCTGACATCAAGCCTGGCAACGCACTGAAGATGAAGTACATCCCCGTGGGTACAATTATCCACAACATCGAGATCAAGCCTGGTAAAGGCGCACAGATGATCCGTTCCGCAGGTGGTTGGGGTCAGTTGGTGGCTAAAGAGGGCAAGTATGCCTCGATCAAGCTTCCTTCCGGTGAAGTTCGCAAGGTGTTGCAGGAGTGTCGTGCTACCATTGGTGCAGTGAGCAACCGTGAGCACGAGAACCGCACACTTGGTAAAGCTGGTCGTACACGCTGGATGGGCGTCCGTCCTACCGTGCGTGGTGTGGCTATGAACCCCGTCGATCACCCCCATGGTGGTGGTGAGGGTCGTACATCTGGTGGTCGTCACCCTGTGACACCCTGGGGTACACCGACCAAGGGTTACAAGACACGTAAGAACAAGCGTACCACGGCTCTTATTGTCAAGAACCGCAAGCGTCGTTAATTCATGAACCAAGAGAGGGTTGCTTGATGTAGTTCAGCAACCCTTGGAGATAGATGAAGGAGGCATCGAGATGCCACGTTCGATTAAAAAAGGGCCATACGTTGATATCGGCCTGATGAGAAAAATCCGTAAGACGAAAGAAGGTAACGACCGTCGTGCGATCAAGACATGGAGCAGGAGTTCCATGATCCTTCCTGACATGGTTGGTTTGACCTTCGCAGTGCACAACGGAAAAGAATTTGTGCCTGTGTTTGTGACAGAGAACATGGTTGGTCACAAGCTTGGTGAGTTCTCTCCCACACGTACCTACTACGGTCACGCAGTGGACAAGAAGGCCAAGCGTCGATAAGACAGGAGTGCGGTAGGGCGATCTCTTGAGTGTAAGGGGTCAGCAAAACATCGCACCAGGCAAGTTTAGGATATTCCAGAGCTCTCCTGAAGAGGAGGGCCACAGAATGGATTGAGAATACAGATGGGTAAGCAAAGTAATAAAGCAAGCAGCGCGAACAAAGCGACTCAGAAGCTTGTACGCATCGCTCCACAGAAGGTACGCCTGGTTGTGGATCTGATTCGTGGCAAGGGAGTTGATGAAGCGTTGAACATTTTGCAGTTCACAGCCAAGCGAGCCGCACCAGTCGTGAGCAAGCTTGTTGAGAATGCGATGAACAACATTGAAAGAAGCGACGCGTTTGACTGGGACATCGACGACCTGTATGTGTCTGAGGTGTATGTGGATGAGGGCCCGACATTGCGTCGATTCAAGCCTCGTGCACAGGGTCGCGCAACGCGTATCAACAAGCGTACAAGCCACATCACTGTGGTGTTGGAGTCACGAAAGGCAGACGCCTGAGAGAAGGTGTCTCTGAAGGGGCAGCAAGTCGCCAGCGACGCTGCCCTGATATGAGGAGGTAAGTTTTGGGTCAGAAAGTTCATCCTACAGGATTTCGCCTTGGAGTGACCAAATATTGGAACTCCAAATGGTACGGCGAGAAGAACTATGCACAGTGGTTGTACGAAGATCTCAAGTTGAAGGAGTATATCTCCAAGGACCTTTCACACGCAGGTGTGAGCAAGGTTGAGATTGAGCGTATGGCAAACAAGGTCAAGATCACAATCCACACAGCCAAGCCAGGTATTGTCATTGGTAAGCGTGGAGCAGGCATCGAAGATTTGAAAGGTCGTCTTAAGAGCCTTACAGATTCCGACGTGTTCTTGAACATCCAGGAAGTCCGTAAGCCCGATCTCGATGCAACACTTGTTGCACAGGGTATCGCGCAGCAACTTGAGCGCCGCGTCAGCTTCCGTCGTGCGATGAAGAAGAGCGTTCAGACAGCAATGAAGCTTGGTGCCAAGGGTATCCGCGTGAACTGCTCCGGCCGCCTTGGTGGTGCTGAGATGAGCCGTCGTGAGTGGTATCTTGAAGGTCGAGTGCCATTGCACACCTTGCGAGCCGACATTGACTACGGTTTCGCAGAAGCCTCCACAACCTATGGTATCATTGGTGTGAAGGTATGGATCTTCAAGGGAGAGATCCTTGATGGCGAAGCGCTCTACTCATAAGCGTTAAGGGGCAACAGGGCCATGTTGACGTGGCACCTGGGCCAAAAATCGGGGCAGATCAAAAAAGATCGCCCCGATCGCTTGTCTTGAGTCGTGTGATGGTGTAGAGACGCACGAAGATTTTGTGCGCGCCAACGGTGAGAGCGCAAGCGTCCTGGATAGCAGATGATTCTGTGGTCCAGGAGAGTAGAGAGAATTAAGAAAGAAGAATGCGAAAGCATCAAGCAAGAGAGATAAATCATGCTTAGTCCAAAGAGAGTCCGATGGCGTAAGACGCAGAAGGGCCGTATGAAAGGAAAAGCCATGCGAGGAAACTCGGTGGAATTCGGTTCCTACGGGCTGGTTGCGATGGAGCCAAGCCGCATTACAGCGCGCCAGATTGAGGCAGCTCGTATTGCGATGAACCGCTACATCAAGCGTGGTGGTAAGATCTGGATCCGCGTTTTCCCTCACAAGCCAATCACACGCAAGCCTGCTGAAACTCGTATGGGTAAAGGTAAAGGTTCCCCTGAAGAATGGGTTGCTATTGTGAAGCCTGGCAAGGTGATGTACGAGATTGACGGTGTGCCAAGAGAAGTTGCTCAGGAAGCAATGCGTCTTGCAGGTCACAAGCTGCCAATCAAGACCAAGTTTATTGTGCGAGGTGAAGGGCTATGAAAGCTTCCGAATTGAAAGGTAAAAGTGCAGGAGAGCTCGTTGAGCTTGAGCGTCAGTTGCGCGACGAGCTGTTTCGTCTTCGTATGAAGCACTACAGCGGTCAGCTTCAGAGTGTGTCTGAGCTTCGTAAAAAGCGTCGTGCGATTGCACGCGTGAAGACGGTGCAGAGCCAGCTTAAGAATCAGGCATCCTGAACAAGATATAGAAGTGGGGTCAGCATCAGGTATGCTACTGGCCCATAAATTAGTGTGGACAACAAGAAGACACATCATGGCCTGATTTTAGAAGATCAGGGGAGTGATGTCAGGAGAAGATATGGCGAGCGATAAGACTGCAGCCAAGCCACGTGGGCACCGCAAGACACGCATCGGCTATGTCGAGAGCGACAAAATGGATAAGACCATTGTCGTATCGGTGGTCAGGCGTTACAGGCACCCCAAGTACAAAAAATTCGTCAAAGAGCGTACCCGTTACAAGGCGCATGACGAAGTGAACGAGTGCGCTGTAGGCGACAAGGTTTTGATCGAGGAGACACGTCCTCTCTCCAAGCAGAAGCGCTGGAGGGTGAAAGAGATCCTTGAGAAAGCACCTATTGTGTAAGTTCGAATAAAGAGCTTGATATGCGGAAGTAAACCGTGTAGTTCAAGCGAGCTTTGTGGTCGAGTATGAGCTTGAGAGAGTTCCAGGCGACAGGGTTACAGAAGAAGATAAAAAGCAGTCATGTGCTACCTGAACGATCCTTGTGCTATGTAAGTCACATCTTCTTACATGAATCAAACAAGATGAGACTGCATATGCAGCAGGGCTGAGTGTTCGGGAGCATACATGGTATTCATAGGCCATCTGTCATCCCCTCGGGAATGAGAAGAGGGTCGCTTTTATGTGGTGAGGCGTCCTGGTTTGATACGGTGGCGAACCCATCACATCACGTAAGTGAAGAGAGGTCTAAAATGATTCAAATGCAGACCCAGCTTGAGGTGGCAGATAACTCAGGCGCTAAAAAGGTTCAGTGCATCAAAGTTCTTGGCGGTTCCAAACGCCGTTATGCGTCCATTGGCGATACAATCATCGTGTCCGTCAAGGAGGCTCTTCCTGGCTCCAAGGTCAAGAAAGGCGATGTGCGCCGAGCAGTTGTGGTGCGCACAAAGAAAGAGGTTGCTCGTCCTGACGGCACCTACATCCGTTTTGACGACAACGCAGCTGTGTTGATCAACCTTCAGCATGAGCCAGTCGGCACACGTATCTTTGGTCCTGTGGCCAGAGAGCTTCGTGCCAAGGACTACATGCGTATTGTGAGTCTTGCGCCGGAAGTCCTCTAAGACAACATTTCATTCAGTACACGATTTTTTGAGGAGACAGTGCCATGCACGTCAAAATGAAAGATACAGTTGTCCTCCTCTCAGGCAAGGACAAGGGAACAACGGGTGAGATCATCGCAATTGATCACGCCAAGAATCGCGTCAAAGTGGCGCGTCGCAATATCATTGTGAAGCACAAGAAGCCTAACCCCATCACAGGTGAAGCAGGAAACCGTCTTGAAGTTGAAGGCTGGTTGGACTCTTCCAATGTGGCTCTCTACAATGAAGAGCTTGGGAAAGGCGAGCGCACAAGCAACCGCTATGTGGGCAAAGACGGCGAGCTCTTCGCGAGCAAGCCTGCAGCAAAAGCAAGCTTTGGCGACGCAGCTCCTGCCACGATCAAAAAAGTGCGCGTTGGAAAGAAGAGCAACCATGTCTATGGTGCTACTGAGTAAGACGCAGCTGCAATCGTTTTAAGAAAAAGGCCATCACCTGGAGACAGGTGGTGGCCTTTTTCTTTGTGTGCTCTTTTTGATGCGTAGGATGTGCTAAACATTTGAAAACGATCAAAGAACAAGCTTGACAGCCATCCTTAGTTTCGATATCAGTGCTCGCCCCCGGAGTTCCGATGAGCCCTCCGCATCTTATTGGAGGTTCATCGTTTTTTTGTGCCGGGTCCAAGATAGATGTAAATCAAGATTGCTTGGAAAAACCTTGTGGTTCATATGTTTATGGCTATGATGTGAGCGGTTTTTGTCCGCGTGTATTGTGGCCATGTGCTGTATCTGCGAGGGAAGACACAAGATGATGTTGATATGAAAGACGTGACAGATCGGTGGTATGGAAACCTGCCGAACCCAGGAGACTAAAACATGTCGTTTTTGCTTGAAAAGTATCAGAAAGAGATCGTACCTGCTCTTATGGAGCAATACTCTTACCGTAACCCCATGATGGTCCCTCGTATCGAGAAGGTCGTGATCAACATGGGCCTTGGTGAAGCAGTTCAGAAGCCTTCCGTGATCGAGTTGGCTGTGAACGAACTTACCGCGATTACAGGTCAGAAGCCCGTGGTGACACGTGCTCGCCGCTCCATCGCTGGTTTTAAGCTTCGTGAAGGTATGCCTATTGGTGTGAAAGTGACTCTGCGCAACCAGCGCATGTATGAGTTCCTTGAGCGTCTCTTGTATGTGGCCCTTCCTGCTGTGCGTGACTTCAAAGGCGTGAGTGATACAGCGTTTGATGGTCACGGCAACTACTCACTGGGTATCAAAGAGCAGACAATCTTCCCTGAGATTGACTACGATCGCGTCGATACAATGCGCGGTATGAATATTACAATTGTGACCACAGCAGAGAACGATGAGCAATCACAGACATTGCTTCGTCTTGTCGGTATGCCTTTCCGTCGTCGTAAGAAGAAGGAAGAGGCTACAGCTGAAGAAGCTACTGCTGAGTCTTAAGAAGGAGTTTGTGTAGCACCTCCTGTGCTGTGGCTAGATAAAAAATAAGGCGCTCGCCATCAGAGCGCTTTGGTCCACAGCGAGATAAAGAGGTGATGCACGAAGCCCTACGTACCCATTCCCGACGCATTCAGTTTGAGTGTGTGCTTGTGATGCATGAGCCGTGGGTATGTTGCTGTCTTGCAGGGTGCAGGTTGGCTATAATCAAAGGGTAATCAACAAGAAGTCGGAGAAGGCCTTGTAAGTGCGTGTTTGGGAAGTATTCCAGGGAGAGCACAAACGACAAGAGGAACCGTTTCGCTGGAGAAGAAAGATGGCATTTGTGACCGATCCGATCTCGGATCTGCTCACCAGGATTCGTAATGCTCAACTTGCGCGTCACGCGTATGCAGAGATCCCTGGCAGCAAGATCAAGTATGAGATCACCAAAATTCTCGAGAAGCATGGCTATGTAGAGTCTACTCAGTGGCTTGATGAAGGCTACCAGGGCAAGATTCGCGTTGGCCTGCGTTACGACGAGCAGAATGCTCCAATCATCCACAAGATTGAGCGCGTCAGTCGTCCATCTCGTCGAGTTTACGTTGGTGTGGGAGAGATCCCAAGCGTGCTGAACGGCATGGGTATCGCGATTTTGTCAACCTCACACGGGCTCGTGACTGGCAAGGAGGCGAAAGCTGCCAATGTCGGTGGTGAGTTGTTGTGCACGGTTTACTAAGATCAATTAATAACACAACACGCAGCATAGACGAGAGAGATTATGAGTCGCGTAGGAAAATTGCCCATCGACATCGTCGACAAAGTCGAGGTTAAGCTTGATGGGAATCACATTACAGTCAAAGGCCCCAAGGGTGAGCTTGAGCGTACCCTCTCTGACGTCGTTGAGGTCGCTATTGAAGACAACCAGATTGTCGTCAAGCGTCCCGATGACTCAAGTCAGGCACGTGCACACCAGGGCCTCGTCAGAAGCCTTGTTGCAAACATGGTCGAAGGCGTGAGCAAAGGTTTTGAGCGCACACTTGAGATTAACGGTGTGGGTTACCGTGCAGAGCAGAAAAGCAGCTTTGTGCGTCTTGACCTTGGTTTCAGCCACCCTATCATGTTTGAACTTCCCGAAAACGTGGATGTGGAGATCAAGGGTACAACCTTGACCCTCAAAGGTGTGAGCAAGGAATCCGTAACTCAGGCAGCAGCGCAAATTCGCAGCTTGCGTCCCCCAGAGCCCTACAAGGGCAAGGGAATCAAGTACAGCGACGAGACCATTCGTCGTAAAGCTGGTAAGGCTGGTGGCTAAGTTTTGGTTTGATGGCTGGGTGAACCGGTTGTTGAGTCAATCTAAATACAGTAATTCAGTCTGCTGGCACGTCAGTTGAGTAGTTGG
This sequence comes from uncultured Pseudomonadota bacterium, assembly GCA_950059285.1. Taxonomy (GTDB): domain Bacteria; phylum Myxococcota_A; class Bradymonadia; order Bradymonadales; family Bradymonadaceae; genus CATLTV01. The sequence goes on from CATLTV010000032.1 coordinate 29,238, forward strand.
CAGGCTCACATATACTAGAGAGGCAACTAACATGCTTCGAAGAGCACAAAGAGATAGCGCACTGCAGCGACGTAAACGTCGCGTGCGCAAAAAGGTATCGGGGACAGCAGACCGTCCTCGTATGTCGGTGTTTCGCTCAAACAAGAACATCTACGCTCAGTTGATTGACGACATGAGCGGAGAGACACTTGCGAGTGCATCCACCATTGATGGCGAGTTGCGTGACAAAGTAGCTTCAGTGGATAAAACTGAAGCAGCTCGCGAGGTAGGAAAGCTTCTGGCATCGCGCGCACAGAGCAAAGGATTCAACAAGGTAGTCTTCGACCGAAATGGCAACCTGTACCATGGCCGTGTAGCGGCAGTGGCAGAGGGAGCTCGTGAAGGTGGACTGGAATTCTGAGGAGTCAACGTGGCTTACGGACATCGTAATTCGAAAAAAGAAGAGCAAGTAGACCTTCAAGAGACCATCGTCGCGATTAATCGTGTGGCGAAGGTTGTGAAGGGTGGTCGTCGATTCAGCTTTGGTGCAATCGTCGTGGTTGGAGATGGCAACGGACGCGTCGGCGTCGGCCATGGTAAGGCTAACGAGGTTCCCGAGGCGATCCGCAAAGCGAACCAAAAAGCGCGCGGATCTATGATCGAGGTGCCAATTATCAATGAGACAATCCCCCACGAGATCATCGGTCGTTACGGCGCAGGCAGCGTGCTGCTCAAGCCCGCGAGCGAAGGTACTGGTGTGATCGCAGGTGGTGCTGTTCGCGCCATCCTTGAGGCTGCTGGTGTGAGCAACATCTTGACCAAGAGCCTTGGATCAAACAACCCACACAACGTGGTGCGTGCGGTGATGAACGGTCTTGAGACCTTGGTGGACCCTGACGTCTACCGTCGTCGTCTTGGCCAGGATGTCGAGAAAGAAGACGCATAAGTAAGAGCAGGCTGTAAGTGGGGAGAGCATTCCTCGCTTACAGTCTGATCGTATGAATGCTTCTTTTATGTTTATCAAGTTAATTAAAGCGTCTTGTAGACACGGCGAGCTTCCAGCAGTGAAGTTTCTCCGCGCACGGGTTGTGCGTTTGTGACGTGTCTGGATCTAAGCGTTAAGTCCGTTTGCAAGGTGCAGAGGAGAATGAATTATGTCGCAAGTTAAAGTGACACTCATGAAAGGACTGTCTGGTCGTACACAGAACCAGCGTCTTACAGTTAAAGGCCTTGGGCTGCGTCGTCGTCACCACTCCGTGACACTTGAGTCCACCCCCTCCGTCAGAGGGATGATTGCAAAAGTAAGCCACCTTGTGAAGGTGGAGGAAGTGGAGGGCTAAGATGGATCTTTCAACATTGAAAGCACCAAAAGGTGCAAATAAAGCGCGTAAGCGTCTTGGTCGTGGTCCTGGTTCTGGTCAGGGCAAAACAGCTGGTAAAGGTCACAAGGGTCAGAACGCTCGTGCTGGCGGTGGCGTGCGCCGTGGTTTCGAGGGTGGTCAGATGCCACTCCAGAGGAGGCTTCCAAAGCGTGGCTTCTACAACCGCTTCGCCAAAGAAGTTGCAGCTGTCAACGTGCGTGACCTTGAGAAGTTCTTTGAAGCTGGCGACGATGTGACCCTTGAGGTCCTCGCCAAGCGTGGTCTTATTCCTGCTCGTTTTGAGGGCGACAAGCTCATCCTCAAAGTCGATTACGTCAAGGTTCTTGGCGACGGTGAATTGAGCAAGAAGATGACAGTTCACGCGCACAAGTTCAGCAAATCAGCAGTGAGCAAGATCGAAGCCGCTGGTGGTAGCGCTCAGGTGGTCGAAGGCTAGAGCCTTTAACATTACTGCCTGGTCAGTAAGTGCTTGAGTAGGGAAGGATGGGCAGCGTGAGTAGAGCCAATTGAGGGTCGCTTATGCAGTTCATCCTTCCTTACGCTTTGGCGGTTTTTTAAGGATGCATGCCTTGGTTGTGTGGGTGAATTAAAAAACTTGCTTTCGTTAAGTTTGAGAGCATGTTCTGGGCAGTTTGCACTTGTGTGATACTGGTGCTATGTTGCGCGCTCTCCACCTGCTGGAGAGTTAAACCGTGTGAAATAAGAATAAAAAATGCTCTGCTGACACACCTCTGACATGCTCATGTCATGTGGGTATGGTGTATCAAGGGGTGATGTTGCTGCCTTGAGAATGTAAACATGACTGGCAGCGCTGTAGTTATAAGAAAGAGGGTCAAAGACCGTGTTTGGTAACCTTGCAAATATCACAAAGATTCCAGAGCTCAGGCGTCGACTGTTTCTGACGCTGGCGCTTCTGGCGATTTATCGTATTGGTGTGTTTATTACTGTTCCTGGCGTGAACCGTTCTGTGCTGTCCAAGCTTGTCTCGGGCGGAGGCGGCGGTGGCGTCCTGGGGTTGTTGAACCTCTTCACAGGTGGTGCGACTCAGTTGATGAGTATCTTTGCGTTGGGCATCATGCCGTACATCTCTGCATCTATTATCATGCAGATGTTGGGTGTGATGCTTCCTTCTGTCGAGCGCCTCAAGCGTGAAGGGCAGACAGGACAGCGTAAGATCAGTCAGTACACACGTTATGGTACTGTGGGCCTCAGCCTTGTTCAGGGTTTCCTGATCTCCTCCTACCTGATCAACTTGAATGAAGGTAGTCCAGGGTTGTTGATCGATCCTGATATGGGATTCAGGTTGCTTACCATGCTTACGTTGACCACAGGTGCTGTGTTCATGATGTGGCTTGGCGAGCAAATCACGGAGCATGGTCTTGGGAATGGTATCTCTTTGTTGATTACAGCAGGTATTATTGCGCAGTTCCCCATGGCCGTGATTAACACGTATCAACAGTTTGACTCGGGTGCGATGAGCATCTTCCAGGTGTTGTTGATTGTGGGTGTGGCCCTGATTGTGACTGCATTTATTGTGTATGTGGAGAGCGCTCAGAGGCGCATTCCTTTGCAGTATGCCAAGCGCATGGTGGGTCGTCGAATCTACGGTGGTCAGCAGCATAACTTGCCATTGAAGCTGAACATGGCAGGTGTGATGCCTCCTATCTTTGCATCATCCTTCCTTGTGTTCCCTACCACAGCAGCGAGCTACTTTCAGGACTACCCAATTAGCCAGCAGATCCAGACGATCTTGCAACCTGGCGACTGGCGTTATGCCGTGGTGTACATTGTCCTGACCGTGTTCTTCTGCTTCTTCTGGGTATCAACACAGTACAATGTGGTGGATATGGCAGATAACCTGCGTCGCTCAGGGGCTTATATCCCAGGCATTCGTCCAGGAAAGAAGACCGCAGATTACCTTGATGATGTGATGACGCGTTTGACCGTGGCGGCCAGTGTGTACATCTCTGCCGTGTGTGTGATGCCTTTCATTCTTCAAGACTACCTGAACGTCTCCTTCTACTTCGGTGGCACAAGCTTGCTGATTGTGGTGAGTGTTGGTCTTGACACCGTGGCCCAGATTGAGAGCCACCTGCTTACTCGCCATTATGACGATGTGAGCCAGATGGCAACCGCTGGTGCGAAGGGAATCAAAGGGCGTGATCGTGATAGCGAGTCCTGAGCTACCCATGGGTGATCAGGTGATCGCATGACAGTGCTAACAAGCGCCTCGTGAAAGAGCTCTTTCACGAGGCGCTTGTCGTGTGCGCTCTGATAATGTTATGAGAAGTAAAACGTGAGTCTGGATCAATTTACGAACCATTGAGTAGGAGTACAATTATGGGAAAGAAGACCAAATTGATGATGTTGGGACCTCCTGGCGCAGGAAAAGGAACTCAGGCGCAGAGGCTTGCTAGCCGCATGGGGATCCCACAGATCTCCACAGGTGATATGTTGAGGGCTGCAAAGAAGAGCGGCTCTGAGATGGGCAAGAAAGCTGCGGAGTACATGGACAAGGGTCATCTTGTACCTGATCAGGTTGTGATCGGGATCGTGGAGGAGAGTTTGAAGTCTCCTGATGTGGCAGATGGATTTATCCTTGATGGATTTCCTCGCACAGTTGAGCAGGCTGAAGCGCTTGATTCACTTGGAATCAAGCTTGATGCGGTGCTGAACATTCAGGTGGATGAGGACGTCCTCGTGAAGAGGCTCGGTGGTCGTCGTGCGTGTTTGACATGTGGAGCGACCTATCACGTGGAGCATAACCCCTCGAAAGAAGAGGATATTTGTGACAAGTGTGGCAGTGAGACCATTCAACGTGATGATGACAAGCCCGAAGCGATCCGTACGAGGATGGGAGCATACCGTGGGAAGACCGCGCCATTGATCGAGTTTTATCGTGAACGTGGCCGATTGTATGATTTTGACGGTGCCCAATCGCCTGATGAGGTGACTGCTGCGATCATGAGCGTGATCGAGGAGTAAAAAATCGGGTTGGGGGAGTGTAGAAAAGGTGAAATATAAAGAGAGTTAATGATCGTCTTGACATGTTCGGGGGAAGCATGTATCAATTCGCGTCCTTGCTCTTGGGTCGGCCAAGACCTGTGGAGCGTTAAAGAGTTAGAGTTAAAGAGGCTTTCTTATGGCAAAAGAAGAAGCGATCGAGGTCGAAGGTAAAGTGATCGAACCACTTCCCAACGCGATGTTTCGCGTCGAGCTCGAGAATGGACATCAAGTGTTAGCACATATTTCAGGAAAGATGAGGTTGCACTTTATCAAGATCCTTCCTGGCGACGTGGTCACAGTGGAGCTTTCTCCCTATGATCTCTCTCGCGGCCGTATCGTGTACAGGGCCAAGTAATGTGTAGCGTGTTGAGTTGCTGATGTGTATGGCGCTTTATTGGTCGTAAGATACAAGTTGTCTTTTACATGTGGATTCAATAAACAACTAGACAGTACAACGTGATCGCCCTTGAGCGTGCTCATAAGGTATGAGTGACAGGGCAAGCTGAGTTGATGACTTGGTTTGTGGTTTAAAGGCGAGTGATGTTGTGGAGAAAAGATTATGAAGGTTCGTCCCTCAGTCAAAAAGATGTGCGACAAGTGCAAGGTCATTCGCCGTAAAGGTGTGGTTCGCATTATATGTGAGAACCCTCGTCACAAGCAGCGTCAGGGCTAAGTCAGGTTTCGCTCGTGGCTGGATATTTCAGCTTCGGGCGATCGGCTTGATGAAGAGTCGCATAGATTTGAAGTAAGTTTTTAGTAAAGAAGATAAGAATACATCGCCGCCCCCGGAAGAAGGGGCTAGTGTGGTGATAGTAAAGGAGTTCAAGCAGTGGCACGTATTGCTGGCGTCGACTTGCCTCGTCGCAAGAGAATGGAGATTGCGCTGACCTACATCTACGGAATTGGTCGCACGCGCGCATTGGAGATCCTTGAGAAGACAGGAATTGATCCTGCAACAAGCTCAGACGATTTGACGGAAGCAGAAGTCCGCCAGATTCGTGACGTGCTTGAAGCAGAGTACAAGGTGGAGGGTGAGCTTCGTTCGCAGGTGCGTTCGGACATCAAACGCCTCAAGGACCTTGGTTGCTACAGGGGATTGCGTCACCGTCGCAACCTCCCAGCTCGTGGGCAGCGCACACGTACGAACGCTCGTACACGTCGTGGACCACGTCGCACCACAGTGGGCAAGAAGAAGTAAGACCAATGGTCAGGATGTGTGGCGCTAAGGTGAGTGAGATAAACTTATCGAGCCCATGATTCCTGGACGCTGTCTGCTTTACTGTCCTGGCGGAGTTTATACTAAGCGATCGTGCTCCACATTGAGGGAGACGATCGCCTCTTCGTCATCGGGAGAGTTCAAGCGTTCGGAGTGTTGTTGCGACACATCCTGTTATCACATAGTAAGCATCATCATGATGATGACGTTATTCTGGAGAGTAAGTCATGGCCAAGGCCAAAAAAACAGTTAAGCGTAAAGTACGTAAGAACGTACAGACTGGTATCGCGCACATTCACGCGACATTCAACAACACTGTGGTAACCATCACAGATGCAGCTGGCAACGCGTTGTCCTGGTCGAGCGCAGGCTCGAAAGGCTTCCGTGGCTCCAAGAAGTCTACTCCTTATGCAGCAAGCATCGCTGCTGAGGATGCAGCACGCAAGGCTCAGGAGTACGGTGTCAAGCAGTTGTCCGTGAACCTCAAAGGACCTGGCACTGGTCGCGAGTCTGCTCTGCGCGCACTTCAGTCCGCAGGATTCAAGATCACCACGATTCGTGACGTGACACCCATCCCTCACAATGGCTGTCGCCCACCCAAGCGTCGTCGCGTGTAAGTTTGAAGATGGGCTCAACCAGGCTGCTGATGTCATCCTGCGTTGGGCTTTCAGTCTTCAAAACACGGAGCGGACATGTGCTTTGATGGGTACGTGTCGCAGACTCTTGGTTTTGTGTGCATGGGTCGTAGAGGTGAGTATTGTAGCTTGCCTCCCCAAACTAGGTTGTATTTGCAGCGAAACGCCTGACTGAGTGTGGTACGCCACTTCAGCAGTCTCGGCGTCGTGTGCAAGTGTTATATTTTTTAGAATTTTCCAAAGCGGAGGCACCGCATATGTATATGAACTGGCGAGACCTGATTAAGCCACGTGAGGTCGTCATTGACCCTCGCTCAAAATCTGCGACTTACGCAAAGTTTGTGTGCGAGCCGCTTGAGCGCGGTTATGGCAGCACTCTTGGTAACTCTCTGCGTCGAGTCCTCTTGAGCAGCATCCGTGGTGCGGCCGTCACCAAGATCAAGATCGATGGCGCTCTCCACGAGTTTACAAACCTTCCTGAAGTCAAGGAAGATGTCACCGATATCGTGCTCAACCTCAAGGAGCTTCGCTTGAAGCTTCATGGCGATGATGAGCGTGTTGTCACCATCGATGTAGAAGGTCCCAAGGTTGTGACCGCTGCTGATATCTCCACTGGAGGTGCAGTTGAGGCTCTTAACCCTGACCATGTGATCGCGACCGTGGGAGAAGGTGGCCGCTTGCGTATGGAGATGACCGTGGCCAAGGGGCGCGGCTATGTCCCTGCTGAGGAG
>CATLTV010000033.1 GCA_950059285.1 uncultured Pseudomonadota bacterium
CAAGAATAGTAGCCGTGTTACATTCTGTTTTTGCGACACCAAAATACGCGGTTTCTACGAGCTTTTCCGACCAGCTATTTCTTTATTATGCTCTATGCTTTAGTTACAATAACTTACTGACACACAAACGAATCGCACGACTCACCATCATGGAATGTGCCGTTTGGATACTTTGCACAGTCCTCGGTTGTTACAACATCCACACACACGGGCACGTCCTGTCGATAAGTACAACATACACCGCCCTGCTCATCTCCGCCGCCATTGCCCTCGGACTTCTTACACGTCGTGGAGCAACCATCGCCTGGGAGCGTGTTTCCGTCATCGCACTCCTCGCCATCCTGCAACACACCATCACCACAGCAGAGCTCAAACTCTGGCTCCGTGGCAAGCTGAATCACGGGACACTCGGCATAGGAGCTTGCATCAAGCAAACAGTAACCCGATGCACTACACACCGCACCATCCTGCTCGCAATCACTGTCCACGGCACATTCACAACGGCTCTCAAGCTCATGACGTGCATCAAAACAAGCCTGTACGCTCTGCATCCAGAGGAACCCTGTCACAGGTGGGAAACCTGAGAACAAATACTGTGGTTTGATATTGTTGATCGCAAACTCACCTGAGGGGTCCATCATCAGCGCAGCAGCATCAAACTGCTGACCCATGTTGGTCGTGATCGCTGCACCATGTGCACCAGCAAGCGCGATGGCATGACTGTTCATGTCTGTGTCCAGACAACCCCACAACTCCAGCAACTTCGTGGGAGTAGATGCACAGGGGAAGGTCGTAATCACACCTGTATCAGGATCGGTCCAGGCACACTCAAGGTTATCCAGCGAGCCATTGGCGTTCTGCGCCCACATGTACCAGGGCTCTCCGCCCACACACATCTGGCCTGCTTGCCACAACTCAAGACCAATCTCCTCACCCCAATCAAGCGTATCCGTCAATGAGTCCGTCAAGTCCTCAAACTCTGGCCCCTCGGGGTTGTACACATTCTCGGGAAGCTCATCCAAACACCAGTCCACAAGATCCTTCCATGTACAGTGGTTGGGATCTCCTTCAGGATTACACGCATTGCCCTCCTGGTTGGGATCAAGCATTGGGTTGTTGGGATCAGGATAACGGTTCACATACCCCGCAAAGAAACCATCCGTTGGAATGTTCAAACCATAACTATCCGTGTGTGCCGCAGGCATTCTGTTGGTGACAAGTTGCGTCGCAAAATCATAACACTCCGTCTGATAGCGGGCCTCCAGACCTGCCTGATACCACGCCTTCTTCAAGGAACCGAGGTCAAGCACCTTACTGAGGTCAAACAATGTAAGACTGATCGTTTTGCCAAAGATCTTGATCGTCAGCCCCATATCAAGGCCAAACTTCAAGTACGCCAACACGGTCAACTCGGAGAGCGCATAACTGCTGATCGCATGCAATGGTGCTGTACCATTTTGCATGCCCCAGATCACAGATTCTGCGGTGGGGATATCATGCTTTGGCTTGCACGCACCTGCGGTCGCATCACACGCCATCGTGCCAGGACAATCCGCATCCACAGCACACTCCTTGTGACAACCACCATCCACACAGACACGACCCGCCACACAAGACGAGGTATCCGCAGGATCACACATACAGGCATAACCCGATGCGCCTTCACACACACCATCCTCATTACATGTTTCTCCAGCAACGCAGTCACTGTCTGAACTACAACCACACGCCGAGGGGAAACCCTCCTGCAAGGGGTGGCAACCATCGCCTTCCCAACCAGTCACCTCAACCTCTGGAGAGGTCACACACTGGTAAGGCACAAAGATGTTGTTCGCGCTGCCAAGCTTGGAGTCATCAGGGTTGGAACAGTCCTTCATGCTCACGCTGTCTGAGCATACGCCACCCTCCACAAATACACCCTGACTTGCTTCACAATCTTCCTCGCTCACCATGCATTGTACTGACGCATAGACACCTTGCTGTGCACTGAACTTGCTACAGCAACGCCCCTGGCCAGTTGCGTCTTGACTGCTTAAACACTCACTCTCCGTCACATCATGTGAGAGGATCGTGCCATCCTCATCCGTACAGTAACCATGTTGAGCACACTCGGAAGCGTTCTCCCAGGATGGCAATGGAATGGTCACACCACAGGATGAATCAGCACACGTCTGACCACTGTTCCACTGCGAACTGAGTTGCTCGCCAAAATTCACAGCGCTCACAAAGAAATCATAGGCTTCGGCACCAATCACACCCTTGATCTTATCCAGGATCTTGAGCACATCGTCCTTGTTATCACCCACCGTGTTAAAGACCTTGCAATCCTCCTCGGACATACCAGTCCAGTCACCCACACAAATCTCCTTGTCACCCACGCTGATACAGCATGATGACCTCTCATCTGGTTGACAGGAGAACGTGCCTGATGAGTCCTCACCCCAGTATGTATTGGAGCATGTCTGAACCTCGGTCTGCTCATATACAGGTGTACAGGGCGCGTCCACAGGTGGATTGCTGTTGTTGAGCGCCTGAACCATCGCATAGTTCAAGTCCACAACACCACCCCAACCACCTGGCTCAACATTCACGCTCACGCCAAGTGATGCGCCAATACCAAGGCGTACAAACTTCGCAAGCTGTAGACCAAACGTCAGCATCGCACCAAGCTCGGGCTCCACAAACGCAGTTGTGCCATTGTCCTCTGTCACATCAGGAGCCTGAAGATCATGCATCTCCCTTGCCCAATCTGCCTCGCTCAAACCAGCGCTCGCAGGCAAGTTCTCATTGACGACCTCTTCAAGACGATTCCTCAGGTTGAAGTCCTCATGAATCCACTCCACACCTGCGGCAAGCTTGAAGTACGGCACCAGTGAGGCCAGCGGTGGGAAGATTGGAATGGGTGGCAAGGTCTTCTCAATCGGCTTGATTGCCAGTGGCAAATTCAAACCTGCCGAGAATACCGCGCGGCTAGTGCCTTCACCCTCCCAACCTGTCCAGGGAAGCCATGATTGAGGCGGATCATTCTCACTCCTTGGCCAGCTATAAGTCATCATATCCGTGGCCGAGTCATATGGCGCAGGGAAGTAACCATCAATAAAGAAGTCCCCTGCCTGCAACACACCATCACCACCCGCAAGATCTGTGACCTGCGTCTCATCCACGAGGTTAAACACATCATACTGCTCCACATCCGCAGGATCGATCCCACCTGCGGGGAACGGAATGCCAAACGGCTTGTTCACATTCCATACCCTGAAGCCATCAATCTGAATATTCGCCTCGGGTGTGGGCAATAAACTCAAACCCTTACCAAACGCCTGCGCACCAAAACCACCCGAGCGGAACTGCGCGCGATGCTTGCGCGCAAGATGATGCGAGGTATAACGCGCACCAATACTAAAACGATCACCGCCAAGATTCCCCATTTGCGCATACGCACCATGCCCCGCATAACCCACACACAGGTGCAAATCAGGACGTTGCGTGGAGTAACCACCAAGATGATAACCTTCTGTAAACATATTAATTTGCTCAAAAATATTACTGAGCGTCATGATGAACATCTGCGTCTTATCCGCCAAGTCAGCTCCCGCAGCACTCAACGTGTCGAGCACCTGCCTCAAGCCTGACTTACATGTGCCCATGTCACACACAGCGTTGCTCCCCGAGCAGTCCGAATCCATCATACAACTTCCCGAAGTGGACAAAAATCCTGTCACTTCATCCAGAAAATCGATCAACTTCAACGCATACTGCGGGTCCAGAGATGGCTTTGTAAAAATGTCCGAGGGGGACCAGATAAACTCCTTGTTCACAGGGACAACGCCCCCAGACACAGACGCAAACGTCGACGAAGTCACCAGATCGCACTTGGCAATACAGGCATCTCGGGTCAACCCATCCTCATAACATTGCATCTCAAACGCTGCGGGCTGAGCTGATGCCCAGGTCCCAATATCCGAAAAACTCTCAAGATCCTTGAAGTCATCCCATGCAGTACCTACCAACGCGACCGCGTCACAGCTACACACACAGACCCCTTCGTTATCCTCATCCGCCGCCGTCTGAATCGCATTCAGACCAGCCACAGCCTTCTCCATCATGCTCGCCAATAACCTCAAACTATCCAGTATGTTAAAGTTATTCATCACGTTCTGATAGTCAGGATACCCCAGCGTCAGCTCACCCCACTTCGGACGACTTGGCCAGTCCGCTGGCTCCTGATCACAAAGCTCCAGCGGCACAACTGCCATGTCCACATCCATGTCTGCTGAAGACATATCTCCAGACATATCTGAAGGACCCATATCACTGCCCCCGCCAGACATGTCTGACTCCGACATATCCAGGCCAGACATATCGGGCCCGCTGGAGTTATTATCTGCGCAACTTGCCAGCATGATAAGTGCGGACAACACGTACAACCACTTACATCTCATAGCTACTCCTACTTCGTTTAGACACAACAACTTACACATGCAAAACAAGTTCACATGTGCACTGTTTAACCTTATGGTTAACGACATGTAGAAAAGCCTAAGTAAAACAAATTCGCATTACAACAACTTGATGCAAAAAACCTTACAGGACACCCCATAACTCACTGAAAAAACTAAATTTAAAAACATAAAAAAGAAGCCAAAGAGGGCGGCCTTGACATGTCAAGGCCGCCCTCTTTGGCTTCTTTTTTATCAATCGATCTAAAACAGACACACGCACTACAAGGTGTGATCCTGACGCTTCTTGATCACCGACACAATCGCCTCATCCCAACTCAACGATGCATCACCCTTGATCGGGATCTTATCTCCACCAAAGCGAGGCTTTCGACCTAGCAAATACACATCTGCCACGGCCACTGTACGAGCAATAAACTCACGCCGTGCGTCCTGGTTTCGCTTGGCATACACGCGCCTGTCCGCGATCGCCCCTACAGCACGGATGCCGTGTTTTTTGGCCAGAAAAATCGACCTCGCCAGATGAAACTCCTGCGTACAAATGATCGCGTCCTTGACCTCAAAGACGTGCTTTGCACGATGCATGGAGTCAAACGTTCTCAAGCCTGCGTGATCTGCGAAAATATGCTTTGCAGGTACACCGCGTTTGTGAAGCCACCTGAACATGACCAATACTTCATTATAATGATCCTGCGCGTTATCCCCTGTCACAAGGATTCTCTTGACCTTGCCTCGTTTGTACAGATCAAGTGCAGCATATAAGCGATCACGCAGCGCCGAGGATGGTGTACCATCAGGCATCGCACGCGCCCCCAAGACAATCGCAGTATGCATCTCGGGAATGTTTGGGTCTTCAAGCTCATACATCTTCTCTCTTGCCTGAGAGCTTACATACAGATTGGACCCCACCGCTCCTGTGACACCAAACACACCGACCAGTACGCTGGCAACGATGAAACGACTTGACCACTTCTTAATATTTTTCAACATGTTACAAAGAACTCACACACAGGTTATCACGATGTACGGCATCTTCCAGTAACAAGTATAACACACATCCTCAGCAAGTATTTCATGCCAGACGTACACGCGAGGTGATCATCTCGCGGGCGGCCTCAATTGTAGTGGAGGTCACGCGAGCCCCGCCCAACATGCGCGCGATCTCTTCCACACGCTCCTGCTCATCAAGCGGTCTGATCGTGGACTGTGTACGACCATCTACCAACAACTTCTCCACCATGTAATGACGATCACTACGTGATGCAATCTGGGGCAAGTGCGTAATACACAACACCTGATGATCCTGCGCGGTCTTCTGAATTTTGAGCCCCACCATGTCTGCGGTAGAACCACCAATACCCGTATCAACCTCATCAAAGATGTAGGTGTCCACACTGTCGCGATCCATCAGAGCGCTCTTCATCACCAACATGATCCTTGAGAGCTCACCACCACTTGCAATCTTGGCCAGTGGCTTTGGCTCCTCACCAAGGTTGGGCGAGATGAGGAACTCGATCTGATCAAAACCCTTGGGACCAAGCTCAAGACCCGAGACGTTGTTCCCTTCCTCATCCGAGAGAAACTGCTCCTCGTGTGGAAGCTCATCGGGTGCAAAGGAGACAATAAAGCGTGTGCGCGCCATGTTCAGATCTGTCAGTTCTTGCTCCACACATTGCTCCAACAACCTCGCGGCCTCTCGGCGTGCTCGGCTCAAGTGGCGCGCGATCTTGTACGCCTCGTACTCCGCCTCAACAAGCTCCTGAGCAAGATGCTCACCGCGCTCTTCCGCGCCCTCAAGCTCATCAAGTTCATCGCGCATCCTGCTGGCATGTGCCAGGATCTCTTCGATCGACTCACCATGCTTGCGCTTGAGACGTTTGATCACCTCATGGCGCTCAATTAATCGGTTCAAACGCCCTGGATCAGCATCGATATTCATCACATGACTGACCATGTCACGAGATACCTCTTCCAATGCGATCTGAATCTCTTCAAGTTGACCCGCAAAACCTCCCATCCGTTCATCATAATGAGCGATCTTGTTGAGCACTCCCACCGCCTCGGAGATCTGCTGGGTCGCTGAATGCTCAGCCTCATAACCAAGATACAGCGCCTTTCGACCTGCATCCTGAATCTTCTCCGCGTGCCTCAACACGCCAAGCTCATCTTCAATCTCCTGATCCTCACCAGGCGTCAGTTGCACGCTCTCAATCTCAGAGATCTGGAACCTCAAATAATCAATCCTGTTGGCGCGCTCTCGTATATTCTTCTTGATCCTCGCCAGCTCACTCCTGACCTTGCTCACTCGCCCATAAGCAACCTGCATCCTGACGTTCAACTCTTCTAACTCGGCAAAGTCATCCAGAATATCCACGTGACGCTCGGGCTCAAGCAAGCTGTAATGCTCATGCTGACCACTGATGTCCACCAATCCCTGCGCAAGCTCTGCCAAGGTGCTCACTGTCGTCAAACTGCCGTTGACAAACACCTTGTTTCGCCCACTTCGACTCACAATACGTCGCACCATGAACTGGTCATCCAGCGCCTCAATCCCTCGCTCATCTAACATCGCGTTGATGCGCTTGAGCTGAATCTCTCCAGGCGCAAAGATCCCCTCCACTACCGCAGACTCCTCATCGGTCCTGATCACGTCCGTTAACGCCCTGCCTCCCAATAACAGGTTCAACGCGTCAATGATGATCGACTTGCCCGCCCCCGTCTCACCTGTCAACACCGTGAATCCACTCTTGAATGGAATCTCAAGATGCTCAATGATAGCAAAGTTTCTAATGATAAGGTGTGTTAACATCGCCTGCTGCTCTCGCTTCAATGATCACGTTATAATGTGTCGAATTTTCAAAACAAACACTAACCATACGTTCAGTACGCATCGCTTGCTCCTCCCTCCCTGTGACTCATGATTTTTCATGCCTCACACATCATTCACCCCCTCATGTTCAAGGTGACTTTGAGGAACAACTTCGAATACTGAACAGAAATGCAGAAGTGTGCAAGTGAAATTCATTCCTTTCTTGAAAGTATGTTCACCATAGAGGACTTAAACCCATGTTTAACCACATAAAATCTGACTGCAATTTATTGCTTCTTGACCTCGATGGAACCCTCGTGGGCCACTCAGGACAGATGACACACACGATCCAGGACGCGCTCCTTCGCCTCAAAGCACAACGCCCAGACATCCATCTCGTGGTCTGCACGGGCCGCCCTTATGGCGGAATTGCTCAATCTATCAGCGAGCTTATCTCCTCACCATCTACGCCTCACATCTTTCATGGCGGTGCCCTGGTGCGCTCAAAAGACACGATCTTACACGCCGAACCCCTCGCCAAAGATGTCTTACTCAACCTCCTCAAGACACATTCGCAACACCCTGAATTTACTCTTGAATTCTACTCACCCTCAACGATTTACGTACAGCACAACTCGTCTCTGGCTCAACAACACGCTCGCCTGATCAACATGACAAACACCACCACCGATCTACACGAGCTGATCGCACAAGAATCGATCATCAAGGCTCAATGGATCCTTCACAAGGACCTCCTCCCCTCACTTCGTCCTCACTACCTCGACTCCTGCTATCAGGCCGAGGCCACCAGCGATGTCATGCCCGATGCCGCATTTGTCACCATCACTTCTCTTCACGCACACAAGGGCGCTGCTGTCCAACGTATCCCAGCCCTGATCCCAGGCACATCACTCGACAGAGCCATCGCCATCGGTGACTCCACAGGCGACATCCCCATGCTTGATGCGGTCAAGTTCCCCTTCGCCATGCAAAACTCACCACCAAACCTGCTCCAGGCCTACCCCAACCTCGGACACATCGATGATGACGGTGTCATGCCCCTGATTGAGCATCTGATCGCGCTGCCACCCCTGTCGCAGTAACATCAAACCACGCCACAAAAAGCACAGCCAGCGCTGATACAAACACCACCCAGTCTGGCACGTGCCACTCCCCTCCTGCCTTCACCGACACCCACGCCACATACGCACTCAAACTAGTCATGCTGAACACCAATAAAGACCATGGCAGCGCCCTTCTTCGCCCCTCACCCGACTGCATCGCAGCCAGTGGCACCAACCACGCCACATACCAGGGATACACCGTTGGCGATAAAAAGAAGAACGCTCCAAACAACACTGCCCCACCAACCATCACACTCCGCGTCACGATCAGTAGCCACAACATGACCAATCCCAACACAAATACGACCCCCAACTTACCCACGCTCTGACCAATCTGATCCGATGCAAAGGTCGTGTCTGCAATCTCCTTGCCTTCCCACATCCTCGTCTTACCAAGCTTGATAAACGTCTCATCAAGCGCCTCAAACCTCACATACACCTTTGGCTTGACCTCACCATCCTCACTCTTGTAGCGCCTCAAGCTCTCCTCAGATAACTCGGACATCGCCCTGAACGCGCCATCGTTGGCTCTCCACTTTGATGCATACGTCCCAAAACCCTTGAATAAATCCCCACCCACATCCACATAAGGTACATACGCCACACCCACGACGCCAAGCACACACGCCACCAACGACAATCGCTTTGCGCTCTCCTTGAGCCAGTGTGTGCCATGTCGCATGGGCGAGAAAACCATCAGCGGTAATGCAATCAGAGGCAGCATTTTTGCGGCCACACTCACGCCTAAAAGCAGCGCCGCCACAACCTGTGCTCGATATGTTCTGTCACCCTCTTTATCTCCGTGCGCACGTTCCACACCCCAGAACCATACCATCAACGCAAGACTCAGCGTCCCATACGCCAACACATCCAGGTGACCGCTCCACGCTAACTCCACGCACACCACAGGGTTTAGCGCATACACACATAATGCCTGAACCCCACGCCTCTCAAGCCACGCTCTCGAAGCTTGCCACTGACGCAACACTCGCCAGGCCATCACCAGACATACGCCCTCAATCAGCACGAACAGCGCCTTCAGCCCCACGACGCCACCACCCAGCCAGGCGTTCAACTCAAACACACCCTGCGCCACGGGCGGATAAATCGTGGGCACCTCCTTGTGATTAATCAGAGGCCACACATAATCATCCCTCAATACGCTCAACGCCTCATGGTCAGGCGCATAACGAAATGGGTTAATCCCATGCAACGCAACTCGTCCGTCCCAGACATAACGGTACACATCGTCTGACAGTAGCGGCTCGGACACGACCATCGCCACACGCACCACACACGCAGCAATAACCACAAGCGCGCACAGTTGCCTCCTGTTCATGCCTTTCCAAAACGCCCCACCACCAAGGCCATAAACAACTATAAAATAAGGAATAAATGCAAACAGATAAGCACCAAGCACAAGCCATGGCGTACTTGATAACCTCTCTCCCCCAAGACTCAAACCTGCAAGGCTCACGCCCCACACCACGACCAAAAACAGCAGCGATACGGGCCGTGACAACTGAGCCTTATGTGCTCGTAAAGACATCCGCACTCACTCGGTCACGGACTCGCGTTTGCCCGAAAACAGACGACGCCCCACGCCCTGAAACAGGCTCGTCGCCGCCACATAAAAGAACCCAAACTGAAACAACATCAAGAACGGCAAGCTAAACAAGCTCCCCTTGGGAGAGAGCAGCACATGCACAATCGCATACGTGAACCATGCCCCCAACAACGCCTCGATCACGGTCAACACCGTGGATTTCTTGATGTACAACTTTTTGTGCCATGACTCACCCGAGCTATGAATCCCGTACTTGGGCGTCCTCACAAAAGGAGTGTCAAACCCGACCACAGCCTCCATCACGGCCTTTGCATTGTTCAGAGATAACCCAATACCAATCCCCAGCACAGCAGGGATCATGCGCAATGTATCCCACGCCGAACGACCAATTTCTCGCTGTGATACCCAGTAGAAATAACAGATCGACACCGTCGCACTCAAAAACACGGGAAGGTCAATAACAAGCGTCTCGTACAACCCCTGATGCACCCTCACAATAGTCGCAAGCGGCATCAACACGGACAACAAAACCATCAACAAATACGCGAAGTTGGCGGTCATGTGATAAAACGCCTCGACCTTCACAAACCAGGGCACGTTTGATTTCATGATACGAGGCAATAACTTGAGCGCAGTCTGAATAGAACCCTTGGCCCAGCGGTGTTGCTGGGCCTTGAACGCATTCATCTCCACAGGAATCTCACTTGGCGCGGTGACATCTCTGAGGAACACAAACTTCCATCCCTTGAGCTGCGCCCTGTAAGACAGGTCCAGATCCTCGGTCAGCGTGTCATGCTCCCAACCTCCTGCATCTGCGATCGTCTCCTTTCGCCACACGCCCGCCGTACCATTGAAGTTAAAGAAGCGCCCCGAGCGATTCCTTGCAGTGTGTTCCAACACAAAGTGACCATCCAACAAGATCGCCTGAGCCCTGGTCAACAAACTGTACTCGCGGTTGATATGCTCCCAGCGCGTTTGCACCATCCCAACCTGCTCATCCGAGAAGTAATGCACCGTCTTGCGTAGAAAATCAGGCTCGGGAATGAAGTCTGCATCAAACACTGCAACCAGAGAACCTCGACACTCAGAGAGTCCATTCTCAAGCGCACCTGCCTTGTATCCTGTACGATCAACGCGATGAATGAGTTTGATATCAAACCCTTGCGCCTGGAGTTCCTCGACGCGCTTTTCGCAAATTTTCACCGTGTCATCGGTGGAGTCGTCAAGCACCTGTATCTCAAGCTTTTCAAGGGGATAATCCATCCTTGAAACGGCATCAATCAACCGTGTCGCGACGTAGCGCTCATTGAACATGGGGAGCTGCACTGTGACCACAGGTAACGCATCATCATGCACGACCTTTGCGGGCGCTGGATCAGGTTTATTTGCCGCAAACTTCTTGTACAAGTACACGATCGTATAACGATGCGATCCATAAAAAGACAGCACCAACAGGATCGAAAAATACACCCCCAACAAGACCAACGTCGGCGTATTGTATAGCGTCAAATAAGACCACATACTGACTCATCACTCCAAATCAAGTCACGCGCTCAAGTAAGAACCTGCTCAAAAACCTACCAGATTTTTCATCTGACCAGTAGCACTCCATGTATCACAAAACATCCGCCTGACACACCACTCTTGATACGTTTTGTTCAGGACCAACTCCTGACAACAACAAATTCCGCCAGACTCCAAGCTCCAATGCACAAATCTCCAACATGTTTCATAAAACATTCGCGCATCACCGCTGTACAAGCCCGTGCTTGCATCAAACTTGCTTCCAATCTAAAACTTGCTACCATGACCGCTTAAATATCGCGCATGCAACCTACACATCAGGTTGATCGCCTCAAAGAGGTTCCTTGATGCGCCCTCCCCCCCTCATTCTCACATCATTCAAGAGCGCCGATGACCTCGACCTCACCCCAACACAATCAGGAAAACTCGCACGGTGTCACCCTCCCTGGCATCCTCGCAGGCATCATCAAAACATTACGCCCAAAGCAATGGGTCAAAAACGTGTTTGTGCTCGCACCCCTCTTCTTTTCACGATCCTACATGGACCCCGAAAAGCTTGGAATGGGCGTGCTCGCTGCGCTCCTGTTTAGCTTCATGGCGGGCACCGTCTACATCGTCAACGATATCCTTGATGTTGAAAAAGACCGTCATCACCCCACCAAGTGCAAGCGCCCCATTCCTTCAGGACAACTCCCCGTGAAGATTGCCTGGCTCGCTGCACTCTTGCTTGGCGGATGCACTCTCTGTGGCGCCTGGCTCTGGTCCTGGCAAGTTGGCGCAGCACTCACATCCTATTTTGTCCTGAACCTTGCCTACTCCTTCAGACTCAAGGAGGTCGCCTACCTCGATGTCACCATCATCTCGGTTGGTTTTGTGTTACGCGTCATCGCTGGCGCGGTGGGAATCCAGGTCTTCATCTCGGAGTGGTTGCTCGCATGTACATTCTTGCTGACCCTCTATCTTGGCCTTGGGAAACGCCTCCATGAGCTCAGATTACTTGAAGCAGGGAAGTCCAAAAAGACTCGCCCTGTGCTCGAAAAGTACCACCACAACGGCGTCAGCTTTGCGGCACTCTTTATCGCAGGCTTGACCATCGCATCTTATACCATTTACACCTTGACAGCTTCCTTACCGGAGCAACCTTTGAGGAGCCAGCAGACCCCTTTTAGTTCTCCTCTGCTCCTTGCAACCATCCCGTTTACGGTCTTTGGAATCACGCGCTTCCACACCCTTATTGACTCGGACGCGCCAGAGAGCCCCACGGATCTTATCCTCAAGGACAAGATTTTTATTGCAAATATCTTACTCTGGGTAGGGCTCATGACCTGGATTGCCCTCTCACCCATCAAATAAAAACAATTACATTACAAGACCTTAAAACATATGCACACACAACCAACCTCGACACTATCCACAGGAGCGCCCCATCATGAGGTCTGAGACCAAGGGTAAACAGCTGTGGTTATATCTTGAGGGTGAGCTCTCCGCACAGGAGGCCACCACACTCCACAAGGAGCTCAAGTCCATTTCAGGTCATCAGGAGGTGATCCTGGACTTCAGCGCCGTCGAGAGTTTTGACTCCTCCATTATTGCTGTCATCTCTATCTGCGTGGAAGAGTTGGCGCAGCGCAACATTGTACTCCACGTGGAAAACATCACGGACGCACAGGAAGAAGCGCTGGCGCTCATGCCCGCAAAACATGACAACTTCGGACTCTCCCCCGAGAAAGAATCCATCCTCTTCACGTTAGGGGAGTCCACGCTCAAGAAAAGCAGAGACGTGCTGCTCTACATCAGGTTTTGCGCACGTATCGCCCTTGAAACCTTTCGTATCATGTTCATGGGCAAGCGCTACGCCAAAGGCGAATTGACGAACCAGAGCGTGGCCATAGGGGTGAATGCTTTTCCTATTATCGCACTATGCAGTGTGTTGATTGGTCTTGTGCTCGGCTTTCAGGCCGCCGCTCAAATGACCGAGTTTGGCGGCATTGAATATGTCGCAAACCTTGTGGGCGTGGGTATGGCCAGGGAGTTTGGTCCGTTGATGACAGCGATTGTGCTGGCAGGACGCTCTGGCTCGGCCATGGCCGCCGAGCTTGGCACCATGCAAGTTCAGGAAGAGCTTGATGCATTGCGTGTGATGGGACTTGACCCCGAGCGCTACCTTGTTGTGCCACGCATGTTTGCCATCATTATCATGGGCCCTGGACTGACGTTGTTATCAATCTTACTTGGCATCTTTGGCGGCATGTTGATCGGTGTGTTTTATGTGGACATGACTGCGCTCTTTTATGCATACCGCACCATCACGGCGGTTGGCCCCAATGATATATGGCATGGGGTGTGGAAGAGCTTTGTCTTCTCTTACTTGATTGGCTCCATTGCCTGTTACTGCGGCATGCAGATTCAGGGTGGTGCAAGTGGTGTGGGTAAAGCGACCACGAAGGCTGTGGTCATGAGCATCTTCATGATTATCTTCGCGGACAGCATCGCCACAGGACTCTCCACTGTGGTTGGTGGCTGGCTCTAAACGCCCTGGTTGCTCCTGTTCAAAAACCCTTAACGTATCAATGACAAACACCATGGAAACCTCGACATACAAGAGCAAGGAAGCGGTGATCTCACTCAAAGGAGTGGACGCAGGTTATGGCGACACCGTTATTCTGAGCAATGTGAACCTCGAAATCTGGCGAGGAGAAATCACAGCACTACTGGGCGGCTCAGGATCGGGTAAATCCACGCTTTTAAAGACAATTATCGGACTCCTCCCACCCATCAAGGGTGAGGTCAGACTGCTTGGTGAGGACATCTATGGGATGGATGATCTCACGCGCGCAAGTTTCATGAAGCGCATCGGCATGCTCTTTCAGTATGGTGCGCTCTTTGGCTCGCAGAGCAACCTTGATAACGTCGCACTTCCACTGAGAGAGCACACCAATTTGCCCGAGGAAGTCGTCCGAGAGATGGTGCGCATGAAGCTTGAGTTGGTGGGCCTCAAGGGGCTTGAAAACAGGCTCCCGGCGGATGTCTCTGGTGGACAGCGCAAGCGCGTCGCGCTTGCACGCGCAGCAATTCTTGATCCTGAGATTATTTTTTGCGATGAGCCCTCGGCAGGACTTGATCCCATTGTGGCCGCAGGTCTTGATGATGTGCTAAGGCGTTTTCAACGACTCTTTGGCATGTCGATGGTGATCATTACACATGAGCTTGAGAGCATTAAAATCCTTGCTGACCGCGTGGTCATGCTCGCAGACGGCAAAATTCAGGCGGTGGGCACCGTCGACGACCTTTCTCAATCAGACAACGAACGCGTGTATGACTTTTTCCATCGTATTGCCCCTCACGATGATGGGGAAGATGGCCAGGGAAGCGTCCTTGAGCGTGTAAGCGGAGAGTGGGCAAGAGAACAATAGATCCTTGTCTACACACCGTTGGTCACCACTATTGGAGCACTTGCTCAGACCTGAGCAGATAAGATGACAGGGCTTTCCTGCACTGCTCCAGGTTCAATTCACATCAAGTAGGTTTAAGGCTGACTGACTTGATCTTTATTTTTTCGAGAGGCTTATGGCAGCGAGTTCACGGCAGGACAAAGTAAAACTGGGCATCTTTATGGCGCTTGTAATCGCTGCTGGCGCAACGATCCTCATCTTCTTTGTAGGTGTCTCTCTTGGTGAAGAAACCAAGTCCTACACAGTCTATTTTGAACAGAGCATCACAGGACTCACACCAGGCTCCCAGGTGACGCTCAACGGCGTGCGTGTCGGCGAGGTGCATCGAATCGGCGTGGACCCAGAGAATGTGGAGCGTGTGATTGTCAAGCTCTCCGTCAAGGAAGAGACACCAGTCAAGGTGGACACCAAGGCGTTCCTCTCCAGCCAGGGCATCACAGGATTGAAGTATGTGGACCTTCAGGAGAGCACGCATAAAGCCGCCTTGCTCGAAGCTGACAACGTCATCCCTACAGGAAAAGGACTCCTTGATAAGCTCACCGATCGCGCAGACGATGTGACCAAAACCACCGACGATATCATCAACCAAATCGGCAAGGTCGCAAGCGACGAGAACATTGAGCACGTCAACCACATGCTCGCCCAGAGCGACGAGCTCATCACCAACGCAAATCAGACCAGCAAGGAGCTCAACAAAACACTCACCGTGGTGCGTGAACTACTTGAGCGCAATCAGTCCGAGATCGACACCACCATCAAGAACGTCAGCGTTGCTAGCCGCGAGTTTGATGATGTCCTGCGCGAGGCAAAAGCCACGATCAAAACAGGCCGCACAAAAATCGAAGAAGCTGATGTACAGCAACTCATCGCGGGGCTGAATGACACCAACACAACCATCCAGACAAAGCTTGCACAGCTTGATGTGAAGAGCCTCGTACAGACACTTGCCACACTACAAGGGCTCGTCGTCGAACTCTCAACATCACTGGGCCAGAACCAGGAACAACTCAGGGTCATGCTCCTGAATATGCGACGCACCTCGGACAACCTCAAGGATCTAAGTCGCGAGGTTCGAGACCAACCCTCTTCACTTGTCTTTGACAAGTCACCCAAGGCGCGAAAAGTCCCCGCCCCCACACCCTGATGCACCTGCAACTTATGACTCACCAAGGAGCCCTGACGATGTGCGCCCCAACACACACAGCAAAAACAAAATACATTCAATCACTTGCAGCCACACTCCTTTTGGCAACCTTTGCCATCGGCTGCAAGAGCACACCTGAAGTACACCACTACCAGCTCAACGTTACAGAACATCAGGCAGATATCTCAGCATCACTCAACGCCACACAAACACAGGCATTGGTGCTTGGCGTGGAGCCTCTCAAAGCAGAGTCATCTTACGATGATATCCGCATGGTATATCGCAAGAGCCCCTACCGCATTGACTACTACCATTATCATCGCTGGAGCGCGCCACCGAGCATCATGCTCACCGATCAGCTCCGAGCAGCGCTGTCTAACACGGGCAAGTTCAAACGTGTCACAGGTGGTTATGGCCGCGATGTGGATATTGTCCTGAAAGGCCGCGTGGTCGCGCTTGAAGAGGTCGATACCAGCGAGGACGCGTGGCAAGCACGACTTGTCCTTGAGCTTGAGCTTGAGGATATGCGCACAGGTGATGTGCTGTGGTCCGAAACACTTCAGCAGGTCAAGGATGTTGAAACCTTGAACCCCGAGGGGGTGACCATCGCTGCAAGCCAGGCGTTGGGCGATATCATTGTAACTCTTGTACCCAAAATTAGCGCGGCAGCAAGCGCGCGTCGACCATCTCAAACTGCGATAGAAGCAGACCCGAGCATGCAAGAATTTTGAATTTGCATGAATGAGCTTTGCTCGTTGAACACTCTTGATGTAAGTCTGGTATATAAAGCTCTTGTCATATCGAGCTTAACCACATAGTGTGGCCTTCAAAGTTATTCATACTTTGAACACAAAAGTCTCCCTTGCCTGACATGTGCACCACACACAAGCACACAACTTAATCTCAAGTGTTTACAAACCTTTAGCGACAGAGAACATCCGTGTCCGAAAAAGCCCGTGAATGGACAACATTTGGAAGGTATCTACTCCTCGAGAAAATCGGCACAGGGGGCATGGCCGAGATCTTTCGGGCCAAGACCTTCGGCGCGGCTGGTTTTGAGAAAGAGTTTGCAATCAAACTCATCCTCCCAGCACTGATCGACGACAAGGAATTCGTCGACATGTTCATCAACGAAGCCAAGATCGCCGTCAGCCTCTATCACGCTAATATCGTTCAGGTTTTCGACCTCGGCGAAATCGATTCACACTACTACATCGCCATGGAGTTCGTGCATGGTAAGGACTTGTTGGATGTGCTCGCCAGGTGTGCAGAGCTTCAGATCCACGTCCCGTTGCACATCGTCCTCTTTGCCACGATGGAAATGCTCAAGGGCCTCGACTTCGCCCACCGCGCCAAGGACTCCTTCGGCGAGGATCTCGGCATTATTCACCGCGATGTTTCCCCTTCAAACATCATGATCAGCTACGCTGGCGACGTGAAGATTGGCGACTTTGGTGTGGCCAAGGCCGCCATTCAACGCAACCTCACCGAGAGCGGTACGCTCAAGGGCAAGGTAGGTTACATGAGCCCCGAACAGGTCATGGGCGAGCGCATCGATGCTCGTAGTGACGTCTTTGCTGCAGGCATTGTGTTCTTTGAGGCGTTGAGCATGAGCCGCCTGTTCACTGGTGGTTCTGACCTTGATGTCATGCTTCGCGTACGTGATGCTGACATTCGTGAGAACCTCAAGCGCGCCGAACCCATCCCAAGTGATCTGCGTGATATCGTGAAGAAGGCGCTCTCCAAACACCGCGAGGAGCGCTACCAGAGCGCGGGTGAGTTCTATCAGGCGCTCGTCGATTTCTGTTTCAAGCACAACATCAAAGTCACAGGATCGGACCTCTCAAACTTCATGCGCCGCGTCTTCTCCGAGGAAATCGAGAAGGAAAAGGCTCGCCGTCGCGCCGATCCACACGCACCGATGGCAAGCGTACTGGTCCGTTCAAGCGAAGTGATGCAACACTCTGTCACTGATACGCTTGAAGAAAATGGCAGCCACATCTCCGAGATCCTCTCCGGGGCATCTTCGCCAAGCGAGATCTCAGGCGCGCCTCCCACCAAGTACCACTACCAAAATAAAGATGGCCAGACACACGGCCCAATGACGCTCACCTCACTGATTGCGCTGGTCAAGGATAAGCCCCCTGTCAATGGCGATCGCGTCTCCATTGACGGACTTGAATGGATCAAACCCGAGGATCTCTCGGAGCTGTCCGATATCCTCGGCGCACAAACATCACAGGCACAGCTCGTCAGCGGCTACTCTGACACGGACATTCAGTCGGCAGACGAACTCAATGTGGAGCGCAGTCTTAATCTTGAGTCCTCGGGCACGCTCGACACCATGGAGGTGTCCCCTGCTTCTGCGGTCTTCAAGGCTCACTCCAAGAAAAGCAAGGCGCTCTCGGATGAGATTCTCAGCCACAGGGCCTACCACAACCTCGCCACACAGGACACCATCGACATCTCTGCACTTGGTGAGCTGACAAGCGAGTCCCCTGATGAAGAAGGACAGGGCATTCTACTTCGCTCAGGCTCACAACTTTCTGTGGAAGATGTCGAAG
Source organism: uncultured Pseudomonadota bacterium (assembly GCA_950059285.1). Taxonomy (GTDB): domain Bacteria; phylum Myxococcota_A; class Bradymonadia; order Bradymonadales; family Bradymonadaceae; genus CATLTV01. The sequence goes on from CATLTV010000033.1 coordinate 18,645, forward strand.
CATTGCGCGAGGAGTTTGCAAGCTATGAGGGCTCAATGGAGGATATCTCCTTCGCCCGTATGCTCACACGTCTGCATCGCAGCAAGAGCACTGGCAAGCTTCAACTCAAGGACAGCCCCAAAGAAAAATCCATCTTCTTTGAGCAAGGTGAGATCATCCTTGTCGACTCAAACGTCGAAGATGAACTCCTTGGAAACTTCCTTATAAACCAACATATTATCACACCCACACAGCTCTCTGACGGCCTCGCCAGATTAAGTGAATGGGGTGGTCGACTTGGTGATGCGCTCGTCGCGACGGGTGCCATTCCTGCTCACGAGATCTTCCGTTTGCTCGCAGAGCAGATGTCAGAAAAACTCCTTGAGATCTTCACCTGGGGGAATGATGGAAGGTTCGCGTTCTTTGAAAACCAGGAGCCACATACACATGGCTATCCCCTTGGCGTGAACAGTTATGACATCCTCGTACGAGGCTGCCGTGACTACATTAACATCGAGTTTCTGACCAACTACTACAAGTCCCGTCAGCACACGACAATGAAGCTTAGCACTCCTCCTCCTGTAGATCTCAACAGCCTCAAGCTTCGCGCCAACGAGCTCAGGATCGTCAAACAGATCGGTGAAGGAATGAGCTTGCATGGACTCCTCAGGAAGTTCCCACCATCTCAGCGTAACGTCATTTACAGCACAATCTACCTGCTGCATCAAAGTGAGCTCCTTTGCTTTGAACAGGTTGATGCTCCCCCCGAGTCCATCAACTTCCCAAGCTAGATCTCCTTACTGACAGCGCTCCGCCACACCCTCTCCATCCAACTGAAGAGCGATCGTGGACGGAGCGTTTGCGCCTCTGAAGGTCGACAGCTCTTCCTTCATCTCATAATCAATCCCACAACGAAGCACAGGATCAGGTCTGGCAGTAAAGTAATACTCCATACCATCATCCAGACGTTCCTTGAATGTGATCTCCCCACGTGTAGTCACGCCAAGCACTTGATGTCCTGCTACCTTGACCACATCCGAACCATCACCACCGGGCTCTCGCTCAAACAGCTCAACCAGAATGGTGCGTTCCATGGGTGATGTTGGGTTTAATGTCACGGTGACCTCCACCGTTCTCATTGTCCCCTCTTCACCACATGACATGAACAACATGGCTACCATGAACAAACTCCATATATACGCCATCGCCCTTACATTCATTGTATTCTCCCTCTGTATTTATTGACCTCAAAGAACTCATTTGAAAACCAATAGCTTTACCTATCTATCAGTTCTGTTGTACGATGTACCTGGCATGAAGCCAACTCACCACAATTCGGTTTGATTCGATCTTCACTCGTCTGGCATTCTAATAATCTATGGATCTTGGCGAGCGCCTTGTCCGTATATGTAAAGATACCACAGGATGACAGGATCAACATGCGCGTACACCACACCTTGAGATCCTGTGTACTCCTTGCTCATGTTCCTGTAGATTGCTCTTTTCAACATCAAAGAGACTGAGCAATGGTCACCTGGCAGGCAGTGCTCATAATAACTCCATTTGTATAGGCAACCCCTTATGACGAAACATAAAAGCGCCGATGAGCGCACCACTCAAATTCTTGACGCAGCGCGTATCTGTTTTATTGAGAAGGGCTATTTTGCAACAAAAATGGATGAAATTGCCAAAACAGCGGGCCTCTCCAAGGGTGGGGTGTACTTCCACTTTAACTCCAAACAGGACATCTTCCACACGCTCGTGGAGTCAGAGTGCCAGAAAACTCAGGACTTCCTTGACTCTGTCGTGATTGAGCAGGCGTCTCTGTCTGACAAGTTGCTGCACATTGGACAGCACTTCGTCGAGTTGTTCGCATCATCAGATAACCCACGCTTTATTGCTGTGATCACAGAGATGACATTGCGCGATCAGGAAATCGCCGACATTTACCAGCGCATGCAAGACTCATACATCGAGAAGATCCAGGAGCTCCTGGAGTCGAGCAAGGAACTTCCTGATGGTGTGGACACGCAGAAGATTGCATTCCTCCTCATGGCCTTGATGGATGGCATCCAGCTCTCATACATTCACCCGCCCACGTTTACCTCGGTTGAAGATGTGCTGCAAAGCGGACTGGACATGATCCTTCATGGATTGATCAAATCCTGATCATTCTGGACAAGAAAAGAGAACGCGGGAGGGGGCGGATGAACTAGTTCATCCGCCCCCTCCCGCGTTCTCTTTTCTTGTCTGAAAGGCTTACTCTTTAGGAGCAGCTTCACCTTCTGCGGCGGCATCGCCTTCTGCAGCAGCGGCATCGCCTTCTGCAGCGTGAGTATCACCCTCAGCAGCGTGACCAGCAGCATCGCCATGACCTTCATCATGATGGCCAAGGGACACAGACGAACCAATCACGGAACCAATGGACGCCACAATCAAGATCATCACAAGACCACCGAAGATCCCCTGAACGATCTCTTTTTTCATCGCAACATGACCAGCCATATGCTCTCCTCTTATGTATCAAAAACGCAAAAAACATCTTACTTTTAAACCACTTAAAAACGAGACAAACATGTATTCTTTCACATTTTCATCAGCGTTCCCTGTTGAATCGCAGCGATTTATGACATGATTTCCAGAATCTGTCAAAGTCCCTGTATTACTTGTTCTCCATAGCAGCGATGATCTCGCGTGCAAGATGAGCCATCTTCACAAGTTCTTTTCTCACCAGCTCAGTGCGTGTCGCAGGCTCCTCAAACATAAACCGAAGATAATCGGTTCGTGTCTGCCCTTCATCGGACCAGATCGCTTCAACCTGAAATCCAAGTTCATCAAGCCCCACCATCAACGCCCGATCAGGTCTCGACTCACATCTTGCGTGCACATAATCCATGAGGTTTGTACCGTGATCATCATTCATATGTTCAAGCACAGGCGCAATCGATCCAGCAAGCGCCGAGACATGTCCTTGCTTCCACACATCCTGCTCAATCCACCCCATCTGTCCAAAGCCCCCCACATAGCGTGCACGCTTCACATGAAGACGATAAAAATGAAAGTCCGTAAAGCCCATATAACCCTGCGCAGCAGGATGCCTTGATAACCACGCTTGAACGTACTCCTCGGGCCTGCCTTCGATCATCTCGACGTCACCCATGAGCGTCAAACGAGGCAGGCCCAGCACAGATTCGGCCTGCCCTGCCATGGGATCGTTTAACAACACGCTGGCCAAACTGCTCTTGAGCAGGTTTGTGCTATGAGCAGCTAACATACTCAAAAACATCAATACATCACCCTGCGAGTCAGGACAGGGGACAACCTCCACAAGTGAGACGTAAGGTGTACCATCACGCGGATCAAGCGTACTCAATGCGCCTGTACTACTCACATGCAACAGGGTGCGTCCTGCATCTTGTAACTCGGGGTAACTTAACTCTTTATCAAAGATTGTATGCTCACTCATTCTTCACTCCTCCTCCGTAAATCAACAACAACGCGGCAGATCTTACCACAGATAAGCATCACAGGTAGAGCAGTTCTCAAGAGAGGGATTGATTTGTCTGGCGTCTTGATTCACACTGCCACTCCAAGAAAGTGTGAAGACCTGAAGTGCTGGAGATACAGCGCGGTCTGGTTCGGTTTTGAATGAATTTGATCTTAGATGAAGGGAGTCTATTGTGTTCTGTTCTCACTCACCACGCATAACATGGGTTGTGCTCACTGGCCTCGTGGCGCTCAACCTCGCAGCTTGTCAACCCGAGGACACAACCTCCACTGACAGCACCAATACACCAGCAGCAACCACAGATGTTGTGGAACAGCAGCCATCCACTGGCGATGAGACACTCACCAATCAACAGGCAGTCACCGATCAAAACGGCCCAAACTACATGGTGCTCGGCGGTCCTTATGTCGACCTTGTGGGAGAAGATGGTGAACCCGACAAGCTCGCCGGTCGACTGGTCAACGGTGGCACTGGCGTGACCACAGGTTCTGCAAACGAGAACGTATGGCTCCTTCTTGGCCCCACGGGTAAGCTCACGTACCTTGATGAAGATGGTCGCCCACTTCGCGGCGAGCTCCTGAACGTGCTTGAAAACAATGGCGTGCTCTTCTCCTCTCTTGGCGAGCGCAATATTCCTAACATCGGCGTGCAGAGCACATGGCTGATTGGCGGCGAGGATGGTCGCGTCCAGCTTGTTAACCGAGATGGTGAGCCCGAGCTAGAGCTCAAGAACCAACTCTTTGAAGATCAAGCAGAAACCACACCAGCAACACTTATCGCAGGTGGTTACAGCAAGGCCGCAGAACAGTGGCTTGTGGGCACAAACAAGGGCGTCCTCACAGGACTCAACACCACGCTTGATCCCATCACCAACGAGAACGCAACCTTCTCAGGCACAGCCATTGCGGGCATCGTGGGGAACCCCGACGAAAACGCCGCGTCAAACATGCGTTGGGCTGTCGCAGGCGGTGATAAAGTCACCTATTTCCCTGGCAACACACCTGTCGTGTTTGCTGGCGAGACATTCTCTTCTCTGAATGAAGCCAATGGAACACTGGTCGCGGGTACTGAGTCGGGCCGGGTCGCGATCTGGGACTTTGATGCTCTTGATGACACCCCGACCTGGATTGATGCCCTTGAGGGGGAAGCAGTACAGGCTGCATTCTGGAATGGCGCAGACTGGGTTATTCTTGGAGAGCAAGGTAGCGCACGTCTGATTTCTGATGGCTCCGCACAGGGTCAGATCGCACACCTTGGTGATGGCACAGCGCTTGTATCTGCACGCTGGGCAAACGAGCGCTGGCTCTTTGCCACGGCCAACGGCCTTATCTTTGAAACAGACGCGTCCTTGAACCTGCTCTTCAACTACAATCAACCCCTTGATGGCGCCACCTTGCGTGATAGCGCACCAGGAAAGGATCTTGTGGTCGTCGCAGGTGACGAAGGAAAATACGCTATCCTCACACCTCGTGGTGAGCGCATGGGTGATGTGCACTCTGTTGCAGGTTCATCCATGCTCTACGCCGCAGAGTGGAGCGGTTCAAACTTCATCGTCGCAGGAGATCAGGGCATCGCCCAGCTCCTTGATGAGAACGGCGACGCTATCGATGCTCCCATCACCCTGCTTGAGGGCAACACTATCCGCACGGCATCCTGGAGCGGAAACGTCTGGCTCATTGCAGGTGATGGTGGAAAAACACAACGCGTACGACCAGATGGCGAGGTCATTGGCACGCAAGACCTTGAAGGATTTGCTCAAATTAACGCGCTCAAATGGAGTGGTTCTGAGTGGCTTGCTGTTGGGTTCTCGGACGAAAACGAAGCCCTCGTACAGCGTATCAAGAGTGATGGTACACCCATTGGCAATCTCCTGACCTTCACCACCATTGAGTCCTTCAACGCCATTGAATGGAGCGGGCGAGAGTGGATCGTGGGTGGCAGTGGCGGTTTCGTACAGATCATCAGCAACGCAGGCGAGCCTCGTACTCAGCCAGGTCCGCAGCCAAGAAACGTGTTGCTGGGTGCAGACATTCACAGCATCGATTTCCATGACAACAAATACCTTGTCGCAGGTGAGAATGGACTCACACTCCTGATCACACAGGATCTCCTCACCAGCGTTCCTCCAGTCGCCGTTGTTGGCCTTGAGACCATTTACGAAGCGCGCTGGACACGTGCTCGTGGCTATGGACAGGGTGAATGTCTGACCAACGATCTGTGTTATGCAGGCGAATGTATTGGCAACAGTATTCAAACAGGGTTCTGCTGTGACAGGGCATGTGACAGAGCCTGTGAGTCCTGTCTTGCATCCGACACGGGCGGACAGGATGGTATCTGTGCGCCTATCCCTGCAGGAGAGATGCCTGCAAAAGATGGATGTACTGCAGAAGATCCCTCAACCTGTGGCCAGACTGGATTGTGTGATGGCGCAGGCGAATGTGCCCTTCACGGCACAGATGTCAGCTGTAGTGACGCATCTTGTGAAGCAGGCGCAGTCACACCAGAGGGTCTGTGCGACGGCGCAGGTACATGCAACACCCCTGAAGCGGTGATGTGTTCACCTTACCTCACCTGTGATGGAGCCGATTGTGGCACAACCTGCTCCAGCGATGATGAGTGCTCCGAAGGTTATGAGTGTGGCGAAGAAGGCACCTGTGTGACTGAAATGGAAGAGATGGAGGAAATGCCCGAACCCGAAACACCACCTGAAGAAGGTTGCTGTGCGGTCGTTGCTCCAAAATCCAGTCAGCCAAAATCACTCCTGTTCGCAGCACTCGGACTTCTTGGTGCTGTGCTCCTGCGTCGCAGACGTCGTCAGGGCTAGGTTCTGTTGACGTAGGCGGACCGAGCAGAGCGACGGCACGGGAGAGAGGCAATGAAGGGCGATCGGGATCGCCTGAAGATGCTTCTCCTCTTTTCTTCGGGGCAAGCTCCGCGACGGGAGCTTAGGTCAACAGAACCTAAACCGTTCCTGACACAACCAGTTAGCTCAAGTGAAAGGAGGACGCATGCGTCCTCCTTTCACTTATACCCACAAAAACAAAATAAAATCATAACCTTACAACAACACTCACACACATATTTCTGCGCTTACTGATGTGCTGCATCACATGTACATTGAGCTTTGCTCCTGCCATGGACCCTCTTCAGGGATTACAACGTGGAGGACGTGTCACCTATGGTCTTACCTTTTAAACGATCACTCCTCTTCCTCGTCTTCATCCTGGTCCAGACGTGCGACATTAACAATCGCATCCCCTTGATACACAAGGGGATTTAGCGCATGACCAATAATCACACCATAACGTGTGGACTTCACCTTCACGGTATTGTTGCCAAGGATATCCTCGATCGCGCCAAGCTCCTCGCCTTTCTCCACAATATCACCCATGTGACGAAACAGACGTAACACACCCGCTCGACGAGCTCTGATCCACGAGGTCTTGCCCACAAACATTGAGTTCGCATGAATCTGTGGACGATCATATTCACGCATCTTCAAGTAGTGGAGCACCCTCAATATCCCCTCTCTCCCTACCTCGATGACTTGTTCGTTCAGACGCATGGACTCGCCGCCTTCAAAGAGCAACACCTTTTTGCCAAGCTTGGTCGCCGCCTTGCGCAACGTCCCCTCCCGATTTCGACTGTGCATCATGACAGGCGCGGCAAATGCTCTGGCCAGTTCAAAGGTCTCCTTGTCACGCATGTTGCCACGAATTTGCGGCAAATTCGTGCGGTTATCCGAGCCTGTATGTAAATCAATGCCCAGATCACAGCGTGAGACGATCTCCTCCATAAACAGATGCGCCACTCGTGAGGCCAGAGATCCTTTCTCCCTACCTGGAAAACTACGATTCAGATCACGACGATCTGGGGTGTAACGTGACTCGTTTAAAAAACCAAACAGGTTGACTACAGGAACTGCGATCAGGGTGCCATGAAACTCCCTGGGATCAATGCGCTCCAGAACGCTCCTGACAATCTCCACACCATTTAACTCGTCGCCGTGCAAAGCAGCGCTCAACCATATCGATGGCCCTGGTTTTACGCCGCGCACAACCACCACAGGTAAACCAACTTCAGTGCCCGTGGGCAAACGACTCATGGGTAAATTAAACCTCGCTCGCGTACCTGGCTTGACCTCTGCTCCTCCAAATGAAATCGGCCCCCATGACTCTGCTGCATCCTCTTGCGTCACCTTACTATCCTTGTTGCGTTTGTTTGTGTACAGTGTCCTCCAAAAGACTCGACACTTTTACCATAAAGTCGTCACAAAAATACACTGTCGAGGTGATCAAGGCTCACCCTTACAACCTCATCAGCCCACGGAGAACACACCATGCATACCACACAGCCATTCTCAACAAGCAGCTCTCGCACAGGCATGAAACCCAAAAAAGAAACAGGGCTTGGACCTGTAACAAACACCTTATCTCCAAAGGAGATAGCACACTACATTGACCACACCATACTCAAGGCAGATGCCACGCGTGATGAGATCGCAAAGCTCTGTGATGAAGCAAAAACGCACCAGTTCTTCAGTGTTTGTGTTAACGCCGCCAATGTCGCCATGGCCAAGGAATTTGTCCTCGGATCAGATGTGCGCGTCTGCGCTGTCGTGGGATTTCCTCTGGGCGCTACAACACCACAGGTCAAGGCATTTGAAACACACGAAGCTGTCCGTGCAGGTGCCGAAGAGGTCGACATGGTCATCAATGTTGGTGCGCTCAAATCAGGTGACTTTGAACTCGTCGCTCAGGATATTCAGGCCGTCGTGGACGCGGCCCATGGTAAACTCGTCAAGGTCATCCTTGAGTGTGCCCTGCTTACCCCTGAACAAATCACCATCGCAAGCTCTCTGGCCAAAGGTGCTGGTGCTGACTTCGTCAAGACATCCACAGGCTTTGGTCCTGGTGGAGCCACCACTCAAGACGTCGAGTTGATGCGCTCCATCGTCGGCGACGACATGGGCGTCAAAGCAAGCGGTGGTATCCGCGATTACGACACCGCCATGGCCATGATCAAGGCAGGTGCAAACCGTCTTGGCTGTTCTTCGGGTGTCAAAATCGTCTCTGGTGAAGACAATTCAAACCAGAGCGACTCAACTTACTAGTTAGAACACATTTCACAACCACCCCGATCCAGGAGACCCCATCATGCGCAACTTTCCCATGCACTTCTGGCGACAGTTCATTCAACACAAGGACCTCATCGCGTTACGCTCCGAACATGCCACGGAGCAGACCGAAATCAACTTCGCGACATGGGGCAAAACACTACAACGTGTAGCGATTGCCCTTATGGAACAAGGGCTTGAACAGGGCTCACGTGTAGGTCTTGTGGCCGATGCATCCTTTGAATGGTTCACACTTGCCATGGCTACATGGCTCGCGGGTGGTTGTGTCGTCCCCATCAGACATGACCTTGAAAGACGCCCCACGCTGCGCGCGCTCGCGCGCAGTGGGTGCGATCTTATCGCCATCTCCACCACAAAAAAACTGGATCAACTTCGTGGCCAGGGACAGCTCCCCGATCACCTCAAATGGTTTGTACTCCATCAGCAAGACAACCTCCCCTCCACAGAACGTATCACCTCCTGGAAAGACCTGCTTGAGCAGGGCCGCTTCAGGGAGTTGCGTGGCGGAGACAAGCAACTTGCCAAGCGCATGTACGACGCGCCCACCACAAACCCCACCTTGATCCTCTTTGATCCCGAGCACACAGAAGACCCTCATGGGGCGTTCTTCTCAGGCGAGCAACTTGCACATTATCTTGATGCGCTGGGTCAGGATCTTCGTTTTGATGCGCAGGAAACTCTGGCTCTGGCGATGAACCCCGGCTGGTTCCACGCCCTTCTTCTTGGCGTTTCCGCGCTCCTTCAAGGACATACGCTCTGTGTCGAGCCATCAGGACAACACACCATTGATGCGCTCCCAACACACCATCCCACCAAGCTGCTTGTGCACACCGACTACCTTGAGCAAAAAGGGCAGGCATTAAGGGAAATTCTTGAAAAACAACCCGATATCTTACAAAAAATTGAAGAAGCCCCCACACAAGAGGCAAAAAAATTCAGCCTGCTTGGCGCGTTAAACACGCTTGGAAAACAAGCTGCTCTCAACTCTCTCTACGAACCAATCCGCAAAGAGCTTGGCAAAAACCTGAATCAAATCTTCAAGGTTGGCCCGTCACTCTCGGAAGGTGTTGTTGAACTGTTTGAAAAGCTTGATATTGAAGTCCTCTCACTTCATGGTTACCCAGAGGTTGGACTCACACATATGGAGCGACCAGGCACCACAAAAAAAGGCTCCGTGGGACGTCCTGTACTTGGCGTCAGCGCACGTATTGAAGGCTCAAAGCAAGAAGAAGATCAGGGACAACTCCTGATCAAGACCTCATTCTCCATGCTCGGTTACTGGGATGGATCAGGGCCTCGCACCATTCAGGATGAGTGGCTTCACACCACACAACAAGCCTACATTAAATCTGGATTCCTCTACCTTGTTCAGGATGATTCCACACCATGACACAGGACTCGCCACAGAATCACAACACCCCTGCCATGATACCCGAACAAACCGCACACATCCTTGAGAAAGCCAAAAAGGATGCCGAGGTTTTCCTTCGCGATGAATGGCAGGCACGGCAACGTGAGGTCTTATTTGGCCCAGGTGGACTGCTGATCATTGGCGCGCTCCTGTCTATCTGCGTTGGTCCGATCTTTGACCTCGACATCACCACGCTCGCAATCGGAGTCGGAGGTATTATCCTTGCGTCGATGGTGTGGACCGCGCTCAGATGGCGCTGCCCACGCTGTGAAAAGATCCCCCTGCAACATGTCACACTGCTTGTACACAAGGTCTACACCCCCACATCCTGTCCTCACTGTGGGCTCCCCCTGATGGAAGATGAGAGCGCGTCATAAAAAAGAGGGCTGATTTGTTTTCACAAATCAGCCCTCTTTTTTATCTTATTTTTGATCGTTGGAGCGTTGTGCTCCTGTGCTCATGCAAGTTGCTTGAGCACCATGATCAATGCGGTCACACCGAAGCAGATTGCCACTGTGAGGATAGGCACCCAGGGAGCCTGGTGTACTGCTGGATCGTCATGTCCGTGATCGTGATGGTCTGCCATCGTTATACTCCGTAAATGAATGTATCAACCAGTAAACGCCCTTATGACAAGGGCCGTAAAACCTCAAATCCTGTTCTGCATCGCAGGATAACCAATGATCCTGCTGATGAGAAGTGTGCACGCACCATGAACATGAAATTCCTGGCGCGGCGCTGGCAGGAATGATGCTCAATCATCGTCCACTTGTAAAGATGCGATTTCCAATCTTCAGGTTCTCACTGAAAAATCAACGCTTCTTCTCTCGACCATAACGCTCCAACAGAGGCAAGCGGTTGGCCTTGATGTCGTACTTCTTCTGCCACAAGGAGAAGTTGAGGTCCAGTATTCTCCCCTCCAGAGAGGTGAGAAACTGCTCCCTGTACGTGGCATAAGATTTTGAAAAATTTTCCATATCTGGGCGCTCTCTTTCGACCAATTTACCAATCCAAATATACTGATCCACGCCCACACCTTTGGACATCACGTCACCTTTGTCCTTGAGCTTAAATACCTGCTCAAGGAGCTCAGGCGAGGTGCCAACAGAGATGATGAACCCCTCGGGATGACGTTCAATCCATGGGCTTTCGCTGACTTTGACACGCACATCACGGGGCAACTCCGCCTTGATTTTGCGCGTCAACGCATCAGCAGAGACTGTGGGCTTGCTTGACTCAAGCAGTGTCTTTGCCTGTTTCACAGCAGCGTTCACAGACGACACCGACCGGGTCTGACGCATAAGTTCCGCAGCGATCTCGCGCTTGATGGAGCGCGTCAACTCAAGAGGTCTTTCGCCAAACTTCTCGCGGGCGATCCAGAGATAATTTCCACGTGGAGCCCCCACAGATACGCCTTGCTCACCAGGCTTTGCGCGAAAGAGCGCGCTGTCTTCTTTCATGATCACGGTTTGTTCCGTGTGCACTTCAAGCTTGTTTTGGGCGGCGACCTGTTCAAGCGTCTTACCCTCCTTGAGCTGTAGAGCAGCATCCTTCAGGACACGTACAGCCTCGTGTTGAGGCAACGTGGGAGGAGCCATAAGCAGGTCAGCTAACATATGCGCGGGCGCTCTGAAACGACGGGGATTTTGCTCAAAAAACGTGCGTATTTTCTTTTGATTTTCAGGCTCTTTGAGAAATGCATCGATCTCGCTGGATTGTGGCACATTAAAGAACCTGACCCAGAGCATTTTTGCGCGATCATGAGCCTGAATATAGGCATCCTGAACCTGTTGACGCGAGACTTCATCAGGGAGCGCCTGCTCAAGCTTTTTGCGCAGCACCATATCGCGCGCGACCTGATACACATCCAGAGGCTCAAGCCCAAGCTCTTTGAGTGAAATGTTGAATGTGTCCTTGTTTTGAGCAAGTTCGGGAGGCAAGAGGTTGGCATCCACAGTCTCAGGAGCAAATCGACGCAGGCGCTCGTGATCAAGGATTTGAGCAGTGACCTCTGTCAAGGAAGCGTCAATTTGACGCGCCTTGGCCTCCAACTCTACGAGCCTGGTCTCTACCATGCTCTTGAGGATGGTCTGCTGAAACATGGGCTTCTTGAGTTGCGCAGGTCCAACGCCACGCACACCTTTTTCAAGCACATCATCAGGCGCAAACAGAATGGTGCGGCGCACCGCCTGATCAAAGTCACCGAGCGTCAATGTAAGCTCGCTGTGATTGGAAGAGACGAGCACATCCTCATCAGATGGCGATTTCTTTGCAGGTTTCAAAGAAGCGGCATCAGCAACAGAATCACTTGACATATCAGCAACTTGAAGCACATCATCCTGAGATTGTTGTTCAGGAGACCTCTCACATGCAGACACAAGGAGGAGGAGGATGGTGGTCAAAATTTTCAGGGGAGTACCAGTGGGGTTCATCTCATAACCACAATGAAAAGAGTAGAAAAAGGCTTGTCTCATGCGGGGCGCTCTGTTAGGAGTGTCCGCTGCGATTTGCGGCATCATGCTCGCCGATCGAGACAATGACGTGAAACGGTTCACGTTGATGTGATAGAACATAGAAAAAACATCGTGACAACAAGCACATATGGAGCAACACGGTGTCGGGGAGTGGTCATCCCGCCCCTCTTCACAGCAAGGTCCATGGACATGGCGAAGGTCACGTGAACACGTTCTATCGCACTACACCAACATTGAAGTGTACGCAAACCACAGCGCCTTGGGCGAATTAATTTGTAGATTTGCATACACCCAGACACAAGAGAGAAACATCATGGCAAAGTTAAGCCCACACCAGCTCGTCAAGTCCAAGCACGGAAGCAAAGCAAAGCTTGCAGACAAAGTGCTTGAATTCCTCACCGCTCCAGAAGGCGAAGATCAGGCTGACTTCGACGCACGCATCCGCGGACTCTCCAACGCCAAGCTTCAGCGTCTCTTCGTTGCTCACGAGCGCGTTGAGAACGACTTCGGTGGCAAGGACGCTCTCGTTGAGAAGATCGTCAGCGCCAAGTTCTCTGGCGGAAACGCTCCTTACGCGACAAAGATCTCCACATTCTCCGAGCCTCGTCTTCTCGACCTCGCTCGTCAGGTTGGTCTGTAAGATCATCACGTCTGGTTGGCGCTAGCTGACACATAAAGACGAAAGAAGAGACCCTGCGATGGTTCACCATCGCAGGGTCTCTTCTTTCGTCTCTGTCACATTCTGACATGAAGTTCGCATGAAATCCGTAACATGACCTTGTCACCATCAGGTGTTGAGCTTAGAATCAGATGTCGTATGTCGTCTGCGCCAGAGTCAGGGACCAAGTCACGTCAAGGACAACGCCCAACTCCACCAGACAAACAGTAAAGATCGTCTTTGCGAATCAGGATTCGCCGTTGTAAGATAGGGTGCTTGTTTTTGAGTATACAAAGACACGTCCAATGCGCACACAAACCAAAGTGTGACGATACATACATACAGAATTTATCCACAAAACCCGCGGACACTACTTCCCAGGTGTCCCATAACACAAAAACTATTCAAGGAGTTACATGACTACGCGGTTTGATGTCGGAGATAGAGCCGTCTACCCTGCCCAAGGTGTCGCGGAGGTCGTCAGGATTGAAACCAAGGAGATCATGGGAACCAGCCAAACCTTCTATGTGCTGAGCGTCATGGACTCGGACAAGAAGATCATGATCCCCGTCAACAATGTAGATAACGTCGGCCTTCGCAGCATCATTAGCAAAGCAGAAGTCGAACAAGTCTATGATATCTTGCGCGAGCGCGATGTTGATCTCAATCAACAGACCTGGAACAGACGTTACCGAGCTTATGTCGAAAAAATTCAGACAGGCTCACCTTTTGAAATCGCTGAAGTAATGCGTGACTTGAACCTCCTCAAGTTCCACAAAACACTTAGCTTCGGCGAACGCAAAATGCTTGATACCGCACGCCGATTACTCATCCAGGAAATCGCCGTGGCCAAGGACTCCACTGAAGAAGAGATCCTTGAAGAGCTTGAGCACATCTTTACCGCTTAAAGCCTCCTATCCAGGACAAGAAACGCCAGAGGGGGCGGCCTTACTTGTAAGGCCGCCCCCTCTGGCGTTTCTTGTCTGGCTCAGCCCCCCACCTGAACCAAACCACTCACTTACGGCTGAATCGTCGAGCACAAACCCACTTCGTCCTGATTAATATCCTGACAGAACTGACCTGGCATACAATCACTGCCACCCTCGGCAAGCCTACATACGCGACGACAACGATTACCGCCCCCAATCGCTGCTGGATAACATCCCACAGCATCCTCTCCACACGATGTGTTCTGCTGCCCACAGATGTCAAATTCAGACTGGCCGTTGTCCGCAAAACACACACCAATATCCGCTCCCAGCGCTCCACAGTAAGAGCCAGATGGACAGTCCGTACCATTACCGTCAAACGCAAATGGACGACACGTCTCAAGACACTCACCTGTGCCTGAACCATCTAAATCCACACAGGCAGCAGAACCTGCACAGGAGAGGAAATCATCAGGATCACACGCGCTCCCAACAGGAAGCGGCCCTTTGGGTACACACACTCCAGCAAACATACTGCCTGTATCATACTTGAAGCACCCTTCGGCCGCGCCTGCCTGGCAGTCTTCCGAGGTGTTGCACTCATCAAAGCACAAGCCTGGCCCTTGCGCCTGAGGATCACCAAACACACACTGCTGAACCGCTGGCTCAGGACATGTGGAAGAGGGGTTCGGGAACCCTTGATCACACAGCCCCACACAACTCCCCTCTCCATTGCCTGACAAATCAACGCAGTAATAACCATTGTCAAACGAATCAAGGTTCACACAAGGCTGGTTTGTCATCGTACATGTGAACGGGTCATATGGCACACACTGACAATCCTGGCAGAACTGGTTCGCACCACACGCCGAAGCACCTGTACAACATCCTGCCTCACAACCATCATCAATCTGGCCGTTGCAATCATTATCCAGACCGTCACCACACACCTCCGAGTTGATCAAAGGTGATTCATTGGCGTTTGAGTCATTGCAATCAAATGGCGCACAGTTATCAAACGTGCCATCACCATCCTGATCCATACATTGATCTACACATTGACCATCCTCACAGAATGTGTCCGCTGGACAGCCAAACGGCACATATTGCCCTCGACCATTCGCAGTCTCCACACAGATTTCATAAGCTCCTGTCGCAATACAGTGGCTCTCACCCAACACACAATCTGGCTGAGGGGGTCCCTCCACACAATTGCCCTCGGCACAGGAAAACCCATCAGGACAGGTCAGCTCCGTGAAGACATATTTCCCACTCGCATCCTGTCGACACACCTCACGTGTTGTATCATCAAGGCACACACGGTCATCAGGGAAGCAGTCGTCCTCAATCGGGTCAAAACACTGCCCCTCAAAACAGACGTCGTTTACACCTTCACATCTGGCCACATCCACAAACGCAGTGCCATCCTCTACACGACAGTACTCATAGGACTGCGGTCCAAGACAGGTGCGCTCACCGGGCACACACTCGGGGTCTGCAACACAGAAACCTCCCAGGCAGATCTCGTTATCATCACAAAAGCTCACGTCATACACGGTGCCATCGTTGTTATCTTCACGACAATACTGGCGCGCTTGATCGCTGATACAGAAGTCATCAATGCCACCAAGCTGACACTCATGCACAACCTGTGGTCGACAGGCACCTTCGCGACAGGTCTCACTTGAGTCACACTCCTGAATAGGGATGTACACACCCGCATCACAGAGCCACACGCTGTTGTCATCACGACACTCAAACTGACCCGTGCTTACACATTCAGACATATCAAACCATGGCATGTCTACATTCCATGGCATATCCTCAGGCCCAAAATCAACAGGACCAGGCATATCTGTTGGGCCAGGCATATCCTCAGGACCAGAGTCCAACAAAGGTCCCATATCCCCCTGATCTTGCTCAGGAACTACACCCGTCACAGCACCAGGAATACACACCCTCCCCTGACCACACACCAGACCAGACAGACAATCTTCATCAGCAAAACAATGCTGACCTACACTCTGACTCCCCTCCACAGTGTCCACCGAACATCCAGCAACCATGCCCACAGGCAATGCCAACAAACACGCGATAAGCGCCTGATTTACATCCACTATCTTCATAACAACCTACTCCATCCTGCAAATCCAAGATTCCTTTTGCATTCCTCATTACAACTACTATGTTCTAGTGGAATTATCACCGGGATGCAATTTATCCGCGCAAAGCATTCCTCACCCTGACATACACCTCTTACCCAAAGCATGTCATGATGTCCTGGCTCATCAAGAGCAACCTCTATGTCTCCCTCTGTGCCGCCTCACTGGCATGGGTGACTTACTGTGCCCTGGACATGCCATTACACACATTAATCCCGCCACAACCTGCCGTGGTGCTGCTCTTTTTTGCCACCCTCTTTATCTACAACCTCGACCGACTCTCTCCCGCATCTCTGGAAGATCACGTTGAACTTCCCAACACGCCAAAGTCCACATCGACACCACGCTACCGACACATGATGCTCATCATGTTCGCGCTTAGCATCCCTGGAATGATCTGGAGCGCATTACAGCTCCCCCCCAAACTCATCCTCACGCTGGTCCCCCTCGGGCTCATCGCCATCGCCTACTCCATCCCCATGCTCCCCTTCAAGGGCAAGCTCTGGCGTCTCAAGGAAGTCCCTGGCATCAAAATCTTTCTTATCGCGCTGGTCTGGGCCATCGCCACCGTCACGCTTCCTGGCTGGGAGGCGGGCGCACATCCACTCTCCACAACTATGATCCTGGAGACAATCTCACGGCTACTCTTCATCTTTGCCATCACCCTCCCCTTTGATGTGCGCGACATGTACAAAGACAAAGCCCTCAACATCCAGACCATACCTATTGCCATCGGTGTCAAACGCACTCGCCTACTTGCACACACCCTGATCCTCGTATTTGCACTGATGCAGGCTTTCCTACATGGCATCTCAATGCGCTCAATACTCTGGCCCACCCTGCTCGTCTCCATCGTGTGTGTTGCCCTCTTCCAACGCCTGAACGAGGACCAACCCGAACACTATTACTCGGTCTATATTGAAGGCACCATGGGGCTCTACAGCGCCCTTGTGGTGCTCTGGTCAATGCATTAGACGCGACAAGGGGGCGGCCCATTGCTTAAGCAATGGGCCGCCCCCTTGTCGCGTCTAATGCATT
>CATLTV010000034.1 GCA_950059285.1 uncultured Pseudomonadota bacterium
GGCGTCATCGCAATCTTCCACGCCAGCTTGCACAAATCCATCGCCACATGTAGCGACGATGCATGCGCTCAAACATGCGTCAGAGTCGTCCATGTTGGCGTCATCACACTCTTCCACGCCTGCTTGTACAAAGCCGTCACCGCAGCTTGCGTCAATGCATGCGCTCAGGCAGGAGTCCGTATCGTCCATGTTGGCGTCATCGCAATCTTCCACGCCTGCTTGCACGAATCCATCGCCACAGCTTGCATCCTCACAGGTATCAAGACATGCGTCCGTGTTGTCCATGTTGGCGTCATCACACTGCTCCTGACCAAACCACACAAATCCATCGCCACAGCTTGCGGCCTCACAGGTATTCAGACAGGCATCCATGTTGCTGGCGTTGCCATCATCACAGGTTTCAACTCCTGCCTGAACAAAGCCGTCACCGCAACTTGCAGCCTGACAGGTGTCAAGACATGCATCGGTGTTATCAGCATTGGCATCATCGCAATCTTCAATGCCTGCTTGTACAAAGCCGTCACCGCAGCTTGCGACCTCACAAGTCGTCAAACATGCATCGGTGTCGTCCATGTTGGCGTCATCACATGCTTCCACGCCTGCCTGAACAAATCCATCGCCGCAACTTGCAGCCTCACAGGTGCTCAAGCACGCATCGGTATCGTCTGCGTTAGCGTCGTCGCAATCTTCCACGCCAGCTTGCACAAATCCATCGCCACAGCCTGCAACTTCACAGGTATCAAGACATGCATCCGTGTTGTCTGCGTTTGCATCATCACACTGCTCGACACCTGCCTGAACCACACCATCACCGCAGGTTGCAGCCTGACAGGTTGTCAAACACGCATCGGTGTCGTCCATATTGGCGTCGTCGCAATCTTCCACGCCTGCCTGCACAAAACCGTCACCGCAGCTTGCAGCTTCACAGGTATCAAGACATGCGTCAGTGTTATCTGCGTTGGCATCATCACATGCTTCACCAGCATCAACCACTGCGTCGCCACAGGTTGGTAACACGCAGGTTGTACGACATGTATCAGGTGCAGAATCAGAGTTTCCTGCGCCCGCATCACACTCTTCAATACCAGCTTGCACGAATCCATCACCACAGCTTGCGGCCTGACACGTGTTCAGACATGCGTCGGTGTCGTCCATGTTAGCATCGTCGCAATCTTCGACGCCTGATTGCACGAATCCATCGCCACAACTTGCAGCCTGACAGGTTGTCAAACATGCGTCGTTGTTGCTGGAGTTGCCATCATCACAATCTTCAATGCCAGCCTGAACAAAGCCGTCACCGCAACTTGCAACCTCACAGGTGCTCAAACATGCGTCGGTGTTATCTGCGTTAGCGTCATCGCAATCCTCCACGCCTGCCTGCACAAAACCATCGCCGCAACTTGCGGTCTGGCATGAGTTCAAACATGCGTCGGTGTTATCTGCGTTGGCGTCATCACAGGTTTCGCCAGCATCAACCACAGCATCACCACAGGTTGGCAACACACAGGTTGTACGACATGCGTTGGGAGTAGAGTCAGAGTTTGCTGCGCCATCATCGCAATCTTCAATGCCTGCTTGAACAAAACCATCACCGCAGCTTGCGATCTCACAGGTGTTCAAGCAACCATCCGTGTTGTCAGAGTTACCATCATCGCACTCCTCAACACCTACCTGCACAATCCCATCACCACAGGTTGCAGCCTGACAGGTCGTCAAACACGCATCAGTGTTATCAGCATTGGCGTCATCGCAATCTTCCACGCCAGTTTGCACAAAACCATCACCGCAGCTTGCGTTTTGGCAGGAGTTCAAACATGCATCAGCATTGCTGGAGTTACCATCATCACAATCCTCGACACCTGCCTGAACCACACCATCACCACAACTTGCGATCTCACAGCTGTTCAAGCATGCGTCAGTATTGTTGGAGTTGGCATCATCACATTGCTCCACACCAATCTGCACGAATCCATCACCACAGCTTGCGGCCTGACACGTGTTCAGACATGCATCTGAGTTAATCAAGTTGGCGTCATCGCATTGCTCCACGCCAGCCTGCACAAAGCCGTCTCCACAGCTTGCGGACAGACATGAGTTCAGACATGCGTCGGTGTTATCTGCGTTGGCATCATCACACTGCTCCACGCCAGCTTGCACAAAGCCATCACCACAACCTGCCAGGTCACAGGAGTTCAGGCACGCATCCGTGTTGCTGGAGTTACCATCATCACAATCTTCAATACCAACCTGAACAAAACCGTCACCGCAGCTTGCGACCTCACAGGTGTTCAAACATGCATCGTTGTTGCTGAGGTTTGAGTCATCACAATCCTCCACGCCTGCCTGCACAAAACCATCACCACAGAAAGCAAAATTACAGGATGAAAGGCAGCTGTCAGAGTTATCTGCGTTGGCATCATCACACTGCTCACCAAGGTCGGTCACGCCGTCGCCACAGGTTGGCAACACGCAGGTTGTACGACATGCGTTGGGAGCAAGATCGGAGTTTGCTGCACCATCATCGCAATCTTCAATGCCAGCCTGAACAAAGCCATCACCGCAGCTTGCGATCTCACAGCTGTTCAAGCAACCATCTGTGTTGTCAGAGTTGCCATCATCGCACTCCTCGACACCAACCTGCACAATACCATCACCACACGTGGAGAGCACACAGCTTGAGAGACAACTATCCGTCTCATCTGCATTGGCATCATCACACTCTTCGCCAATCTCCACACTTCCGTTACCGCAGCTTGCGAGCACGTACTCAAGGGCATTGGTCATGATGGTCGTACCATCCGTGGCGCTATTCCAAAACTTTGTGTCCACATCTGAAGACACGGGGTAGAAGTTCAGGGCCACGTTCCTCACGCTCCCTACCTCTCGCCTGATAATCAGAGGCACGCTATTGGAAGACCATCTCGCCACAGTGGTTGCGCCTGGACGCAGGGAGATATTCGCGTTGTAGCGCGTATCCGTACCTGCCGAAAATGAGCTCACATTCTCAAGAAGAGCATCCCCAGAGACGACCTCAGTCAAGGTAGCACCATTGACAGCACCTTGCGAACTCCCCGTAACTGGGGAGTAGTCAGTCATATAACGACCTTGCAAACCAAGCGGGGCACCCGAACCAAAGAAAGAGAATGTCGCCACCACCACGCGCCCTTTCTTGACGCTTGGGTCCATGGGATCACCCTCAATATAATCGGCCAATACATTGCCCATCAGGGACGGACTGTGAAAGCCCGCATCACTGAAGACAAACACCGCATCGTATGCGGCCAACGATGCAGCCGTGGGTGTTGATGTCCTGACTGAAATCCCCGTCACGCTATCAAATTTTCCTGACGCGCTAAGCTTACTGATCACATCAGCACTGTGTGATGAGTTGTACACAGTGTGAAGCACGGCGATGTCTTGCGCTGATGCTGACGAGGCAAAGCTCATCAGAAAAAGCACAGAAAACAAACCACTTATATATAAACTACTTTTCATATTCCCTACCCTGTCCCTGGCAATAATGCACACCTAAAGCGACAATGACTCTTCTTGAGTTCCGACCTTAGCGACACAACATACAAAACGCAACACAAGCACTCACATCGTGATCGTGCCTCGTGATCGCTACCTATGAAATCGGCACGATCATAAGAAACACGACTTTTTTGGCCATCTTGAGATCGAAAACTGTGTATCCCAAACGCCTTAAACACCATGAATACACCTGTCTAAACGCTACATATATCAGCGGTTAGAAGTGTCAGTCCCAGCGAGAAAAAAGGCACCCACTGCACCCTATATGACCTTTGCCCTGAACGCTCAACTGTAGTATCAAGACTGACGTAATATCGTGGCACCCTCGCACCATGAATATCGAGCTTCTCTATTGAGTTCTCACCCAAAGCATTGATACAAAACAGTTCAGTTCTTTTTCATGCACGGCCCTGTTCTCAGTATAATAGCTTAAAATTAAGCACTCAAAGCTGGCATCCAAACACATGGTGCATAGGGTTCCCCCAAGTTTTTTTGTTTTCTCCACACACGAGGCAAATCATATGAGCGTATCCGTTGAAGTCCCTTCTCTTGGTGAATCCGTCACCGAGGCAATTATCGCTGTCTGGAACAAGAAGCCAGGTGATTACATTGAAGTTGACGAGATCCTTGTTGAACTTGAAACAGACAAGGTCAGCGTTGAGATCCCCGCGCCTGTCTCTGGCGTGATCGCCGAGCTCAAGGCCGAGATTGATGACACTGTCAACGTCGGCGACGTCATCGCTGTCATTGAAGAAAAAGAGCGCCCCGCTGGTGACTCCTCCACAAGCACACCTGCCCCCACAGAAGAGCAGGCAAAAGCTCAGGAGAGCCCCTCTGGCCCAGAAAGCAGCGAAGCCACTGAGCAGCACGATGCGATCTCTCCTGCCGTACATCGCTTGCTTGAAGAGCACAGCCTGAACGCCAAGGACATCCCCGCAACAGGCCCCAATGGACGACTCCTCAAAGGCGACGTCCTCGCCTATGTTGAGCAGAAGAAATCAGCGCCTGCTCCTGCTAAAGCCAAGAGCTCCACACCTGCTGCACCACAAGATACCAGCGCTCGCGAAGAACGCGTCCGCATGACCAAGCTCCGTCAGACCATCGCCAAGCGCCTGGTCGAGGCACAACAAAACGCCGCCATGCTCACGACCTTCAACGAGGTCGACATGAGCAACCTCATGGCCATGCGTAAAAAATACCAGGACGCCTTCGTCAAGAGACACGGCACCAAGCTTGGCTTCATGTCGCTCTTCACCAAAGCTGTCATCGAAGCGCTTAAAGAGTACCCTGCGGTCAACGCCGAGATCGATGGCAACGAGATCGTGTACAAAAACTACTACCATGTCGGTATCGCCATCGGCGGCGGCAAAGGTCTTGTCGTTCCCGTCATCCGTGACGCCGACCAGATGAGCTTCGCCGAGATCGAGCTTGAGATTAAGCGTCTCTCCGAACTCGCTATGAAGAACAAGCTCAACATCTCCGACCTTCAGGGCGGTACGTTCACCATCACCAACGGTGGTATCTACGGTTCCATGCTCTCCACACCAATTCTCAACCCTCCACAGTCAGGTATCCTCGGCATGCACAACATCGTCGAACGCCCTGTCGCTGTGAACGGTCAGGTCGAGATCAGGCCCATCATGTATCTTGCGCTCTCCTACGACCACCGTATCGTTGACGGGCGAGAGGCTGTGTCCTTCCTCGTCAGGATCAAAGAGTGCCTTGAGAACCCCGAACGTATCCTGTTTGAAGTCTAATTGATCACCTGACAAAGCGAGGCCACACTGGCCTCGCTTTGTCTCACTTATCCATATTTAACCTCTTATATACCCACCAAAGGAGACGTATCATTATGTACGATTTGATCGTTATCGGATCTGGTCCAGGAGGCTACATCGCTGCGATTCGTGCCGCACAACTTGGCATGAAGGTCGCCTGTATTGAACGCTACGCAACTTACGGAGGCACCTGTCTTAACGTGGGCTGCATCCCCTCAAAAGCCATGCTCAACTCCAGTGAGCGTTACGCCGAGATTCAACACGGCCTCGATGCTCACGGCATCAGCGTGGGCTCCGTGTCTCTTGATGTTCCCAAAATGGTCTCCCGCAAGCAAGAAGTCGTGGACTCCCTTGTGGGCGGCGTCGCTTACCTCTTTAAGAAAAACAAAATCGACGCGTTTAACAACTGCTGGGGACGCATCGCCTCCACATCCAAGGTCGAGCTCCTTGATGATGATGGCAACGTCACACAGTCCCTCGACACCAAGCGCATCCTCATCGCCACGGGCTCAAAACCCATCTCCTTGCCTGGCATCACCATCGACAAGAAGAACATCGTCGACTCCACAGGCGCGCTTGAGTTTGAAGAGGTCCCCAAACACCTCGTCATCATTGGCGCTGGTGTCATTGGCCTTGAGCTTGGCTCCGTCTGGTCTCGTCTTGGCGCAAAAGTCACGGTCATTGAATACCTCCCCGAAATCCTCGGTGGGCGTGCTGACAAGGACGTGACTCGCGAAGCACTCAAATCCCTCAAAAAACAAGGACTTGAGTTCATCCTCCAGGCCAAAGTCACAGGCGCAGAGGACAAGGATGGCGTCGTGGAAGTCACCTACGAACAAGGTGATGCCACCGAAACTATCTCCTGTGACAAGCTCCTTGTGGCTATCGGCCGCAAGCCCTTCACACAGAACCTCGGCCTTGAAAATGTGGGCCTCACACCCAACAAACGCGGTCAGCTTGAAGTCGATAAAAACTTCAAGACCAGCGTGGATGGCATCTACGCCATCGGTGATGTGATCCCTGGTCCCATGCTCGCACACAAGGCTGAAGAAGAAGCTGTCGTGTGTGTTGAACGCATGAACGATATCGGCGCGCACATCAACTACGATGCCATCCCCGACATCGTGTACACCGAACCCGAGATCGCAAGCGTGGGTAAAACTGCTCAGGAGCTCAAGGACGCTGGCATCGAATTCAAGAGCGGCAAGTTCCCTTACTCCGCAAACGGTCGTGCCAAGGCCATGGACGCCACTGGCGGCTTTGTCAAAATCCTCGCTGATGCAAAAACAGACCGCATCCTCGGCGCTCACATCATCGGCAAGAGCGCTGGCGACCTCATCGCTGAGCTCGCTGTCAGCATGGAGTTTGGCGCAAGCAGCGAAGACATCGCTCGCTCAAGCCACGCTCACCCCACACTCGCAGAGATCGTCAAAGAAGCTGCGCTCGCTGTGGATAAGCGCACACTCAACATGTAATGCATGACCTCTCAATGAGATGAAAGAAGGGGCGGACCTTGCTGCGCAAGGTCCGCCCCTTCTTTCATCTCATTGCAGATCTTTTTTTCATAACGCTCAACGCATCAAGGAGTTACACATGACTACACATACATGGTCGCTGATTGAAGAGTGCGGCGGCGAACACGCATTAAGAGCACTCCTCACAGACTTTTATGATCGTCTTTATGACGACCTCTTTGTTGGATTCTTCTTCCTGCCCCACGATAAAACACAGCTCATTCAGCACCAGTTTACTTACCTGACCAATCACCTTGGGAGACGCCCAGCCAAAGGTAGCATTGCGCCTTATGAAGGCAAACCCATGGCCACTGCACATCAACATATCCCCATTCTTGCAGGTCATTTTGATCGGCGCCATGTCATCCTCAAAGACACCCTGCTTACGCATGATGTCCCTGAACATGTACGCATAGCCTGGCTCGAACTTGATCAAAGCTTGCGGCCATTGATCCTCAACCGAGGCAAGCAGGCAGCACATGCATTGAACACGTCAGAAGAAGCGTAAACACACGCCCATGACACGCTACAGATAGGCCAACATCCTTAATCGGCTCTGCTCAATCGCTGCCAGTGTGGTGGACACGGGTTGCCCCTGCATGGTCTGCATGGTCAACTCCTGATCCGAGAGCCATCGACAGGGAGCCTGGGGTGCGTTTGGCACATCAATCATACGAAGATGCAATGGTGGAGCACCTGTCGCCGAGGTAAACATCAGCGCGGCCAAAGGAATGGAGAATGGCACGCGATCCAGATGCTCATTCATCGCCACAACAAAACAAAACGTGGGAATGGGCTTGAGTGTGCTGTCATCAGGAGCCATGAACGGGTCAAGCAATACGGGCACACCAAAGATGTCTGACACAGTCAAACAAAGACGCTCCAGACGTGACTCAAGATCATCAAGCTTCCACCCCTGAAGGCGTCGCTGCCAGACCTGTGAGGTGTTCATAAAGAACCCATCATAACAACCTCGCAGTCGGTGACACACACCCATTTGCTGCGACTCGGGCAAGCTCTGCACCTGACGAATAATGCGATTGAGCACAGCACGCAAAGCACGCTCCTGCATGCGCTCTACACCATCGGGCATGTCCACGTTGGCGCCCACAACCTGCGTCTGGACGCGTGTGTTACCTTCAAGAATAAGCTCTGACGTGTTGGCGTCTCCCGCCTCCTCCACAAGCAACAGCTCAACCTCGCTCTCCTGCTGCTGAACCTTGCGCGCCTGCACAAAACCATTGAGCAAGTCACGCAATGCGTTGGTCTCTCTGACAGACCAACACAGCAAAGGATAGCTCCATGGAAGATCTTCGGGCTCACGCAGCAACATGGAATCACGCGGCGCCTGGAACGTAGAGATCGAAGGCGTCCTGATGGCACCTTGTTGATAGTTTCTAAGCTCATCAAGCTCGTAAGAATACAATTCGGCCCACGCGCCCTGCAAGTCCTTGAGGGATGGCCACTGCTCAAGGCGCTCAAGCTCCTCAAGTTCATGCTTTGCGACCACGCGTGCAAGCAACCTCAAAAAGTCCTCATCGACCTGCGCATCACGCGCACGTAAATCGCGCGCGGCTTGCCTCAAAAAGGACTGCGCTGACAACTCGAGACTCTCCCAGCAAAGCTCAATCAACAACTCGGAAGGCACCGCACAGGTGCTTCCGAGCACCATGTCCATGCTCGCCTGAATCTGCACAATAAAATCTTGTGAGGCGACATCAATCCACTCGGGCCATGACCCCTTGCAGGTCTCCAGCCAGTTGATAAGCCCCAACGGAGAAGGCAAGGGCACGCCCATACCTTGAGAGAGCGACTGCACAACCTCACGAAGCCGCCCAGTGAACGTCGTCACTCGACGCTCAATCACAGAACGAATGCTCGCTGCCTGAAGAACCTCTCCAGAGATCTTGCTTCGCGCGCTGTGATACAGGTTGCGCAGGTGCCGCTCATCGGTGCCTTGCAACACAAGACCCACATTGATGGGAGCCAGGTCCAGCAGGTCACAGACAGGGCGAGTGAAGCAGGATATGAGCTCCTGATGATCGAGACGGGAGAGAAACTCCTCGTTCATCACCAACACGGGAGCCTTCCCCTCCTCCTGATTCAGGAGCATGGGGACACGACGCCCCTGCACAAACAAGGTGCTCTCAAACTGAATATGGGTAAGACATCTCACCAGCATATCTACACGGCGGCGTTGCTCCTGCGCAGACGCGCCTCGCTCTGCCAACAAGAGAAGCAACAAGTCCAGATGCTTTTGGATTAACTCCCCACACGCTCTTCGTACCTTGTCTCGTACCTGCACACTCACAATAGGCCTCTTATTATGCTCTTCTTACACACCAGATGTATGGTGGTGTCCCCTGTGACTATTCCTCGCACTAACCTCTGGCAACCATAACACATAAATTTGGCTTGCTCCATGCATTATCCCTACTGCCTCACCGCTTTTTGAATGTACACAAAAACCCCACACGCCCACACCATGGCGCCTCTCAGGCCAGGATTAACCCCACAGGTTCAACCGCACGCTTCACACCGCTTGCAATCGTGGAACTGTATTTGATTCCTCACTTCACACCTCTTATGATGAAGGGAGCAGCTTTGCTCACAACGCCTCCCTTCCACATCGTGAGCACTTACAACATGCTGTATCATGAATGTTTTTAATAATTGGATGAATTGATGCACAGATTACACTCACTTCACACACCCTGGCTTGCGCTACTTGTGACCTCACTTCTGGTGAGCTGCGAACAAGGAGGAGTGGATTCAGGCCCATATCCCTCATCGAACCCAAATCAACCTGCGCCCACCAATAACTCCACTTCAAACCCAGATGATCCTATCCCCTACATGCCCCCCGAGGTGATCCCAAACTCCACCGTGGGCAACAATAACAGTGGCTGGAACAACACCTCCACGGGCAATAACACCTCTCCAGGAAACAACTTTAACTCCACTGGCGCATCGGTAGGTGCAGCCTGTACACAGGACTCCGACTGTCGCGGTTATGGTGGCTGTATCACCGAGCCAAACGCTCCAGGTGGTTACTGCGTCACTGCCATGTGTGACACCCTTGGTTGCGAAGATGAACGCGATCAATGCCTCGTGTTCCCTTTTGAAGACACCGAGGTTTCACTCTGCCTCAAAGGCTGCACCACACGTGAAGATTGTCGTCAGGGTTACGATTGTCAGAGCGCCAACGGGATCAGCATCTGCTGGATCGAGGGCTCGCCCATGCCTGGAAACAACAACACGGGTAACCCTCCAGGTGATGGCCTTGATGGATCAAGCTGCACCGCCAACACCGACTGCACTGGCGGCCTCTGCATCCTTGATGTGGATGGTTGGCCACAGGGCTACTGCTCGTCGGGCTGCCAGTCTGATGCCGAGTGTAACGGTGATGACGCGGGCTCAACATGCACCACAAACCTCACCACGGGTGCGTCCTTTTGCCTTGATAACTGTCACTCCAATGCAGACTGCCGCACAGGTTACCGCTGCGAACGACAGGGTACACGTGACGGCACATGCGCTCCCAACGTTCAGATTCAACCGGGTCAGGACCTCCAAAACCTCCCCTTTAATACCTCCTGCTATACACCTCAGGATGGCCTCGTCTTTGTCCCTTATGATGTGTTCCAGACGACAACATCCTACACGCTTGTCTTTCATGGAGACTTCAGCAACATCAACCCCTCCCAGGAAGTCCCAAGCATCGAACTCTTTGGCATCGAACGCCCTTCAGGTCCAGACCTCACACTTGGCACCTCTGATCTCGACTTTGGTGAAGACCTCTCGCAACTTGTTGATGGCCTCCCATCACTTGCACTGACCATTCCCTCAAACCCCTCAAAAACAGCTCAACTTCAGTCGGGAAGTCATCGCGCTGTCATTGGCACAAACGCTCAAAAACTCTGCGCCTACCTGGTGGAAGAAGACCAGCCAGGCGACCGCATCGATCTCAACCTCTACTTCAGCGGCGCGATGGGACTCTCTGCAAGCAGCGCCCCTGATGATCCAAACTTCCAGCGCGTCTTGCAGACGATGCACACACAACTCAACAACTCGGGCATCCAGCTCGGTAAAGTCCGCATGATGGACCTCTCTCCTGCGCTCGCTCAAACCTATCAGGCCCCCGATGTCAATCAGCTCTTCTCCATGGCCCAGGACATCACACGCTCCCCAGGTTACGACCAGTATGATGCGCTCAGCCTGAACATCATCTTTGTACCTCGATTTGATGCTTCTCTCCCCTTCCTTGGCCTCTCCCTTGGCATTGGCTCACCTCCTGGACTCCATGGCACCGCCATGAGCGCCACCATCGCGAGCACGGAATACATCTACCAGTCACAACAAGACATCAACAACAACACCATCGATGGTGGTAGCTACATGGGCCTCACGCTCGTTCATGAACTTGGCCACTTCCTTGGCCTGCACCACACCTCTGAGGCCCAGTTTGAGAAAAACGATCCTCTGACAGACACACCTCAATGTGCCAGAAATACCGTCATCAGCGATTACAAGGCATGCCCCGATGTCAGCAACGCCATGTTCCCCTACATCTCTCACCCCTCCCCCTCATTTACTGCACAACAACAGGCCGTCTTGAAGGCCAGCACGCTGACCAAACCTTCCAGCACGGAGTTAGGACCATGAATATTTTCAAACACTTAACCCTGCACATATCGCTACTTGCCTGTCTCACTCTTGCGCCCCTGTCTCTCCTTGCTCAAGACGATCAGGACGATCAAGACACCACCTCCTCACCTGCACCACAGGACAGGGACACCATCAAACATGAGCAAAAACTCGTCTGGCAACTGCTCTCTGCGCACCATGATATGCCCACAAAAAAACAGCTACTCATGGTCTCTGCTGACCCCGCCGCTCGCCTGACCGAAATCGTTCAAGGGACTCACCTCTTCGTTCTTCAGCGACGACGTGCTCTGCTTGTCCTCTCCAAAAACTGGCCCAATGACCACACCCACGAGGTGATTCATTCGCTTATGTGGGACTCCATGCTCTACAGCCCATCACTCCATGCAGAGGCCATGTATGCGCTCGTGCACTACTACGGGGATGATGGCCTGAAACAGGTCATCTCCTACACCAAAACGAACGACCTGTGTCCTGTTGCCCTTATGGTCCTGAAGAAACACGCACCCAAAAGCATCCCAGACACCACCACATGCCGTTAAACAGACCCCTCGCACACGACAAGGTCAATCATGTTCAAGAAAAAAGAGTGGGCAGAACTTATCTCTGAAGTCTCTGAACTTGTCCCCATTACACCGCTGGCCAGGGCCAATGCCCCTGACAAGCTCAAGGACAACTACATTGATTACCTGCCTACACCACACATCGACAGCTATTGCATCGAAGTCCCCGAGCTTGAACACACCTATGTCATCCTCTCGTACTCCAAGACCATCACCTACCTGAACCTTGTGATCCCCAGGCAGTTTATCTGGAAAAATGCCACGATCCTGAATAAACACCAGGGCACAGCCTTCATGAACCTCGATGAGACGAGCATTCAACTCTGTGTTGAGAACTGGCTCGTGCCGCTCAATATCCCCATCTTTATGCTCTTCCATGATAGCGCCCTGCGCGCCATTGCGTCATGGAGCAGCGGCATGGCGGACAACGCCCTGAAACAAGGCCACTCCACCACGCACGCCAACTGGATTGATGAATATTACATCTCCATTCAACGCTGCTATGTTGTCCCACGCGGGTGGCGAAAATCTCCGCTGGATTCTGGCCTCATTGAGCAACTTAAACTCGATATTCCTCGCCATTTCCAACTCGCGCAAACACTCGCAAAGACCAGAGTCCACATTCCATCACACTATGATGACCTCATGGAATGGCTCAAGTTACGCTTCTTCACCCCACAGAATTACCCCACGCAACACGCGCCCACACTCGCCTTGTACCAGAAGAGCGCGCCCGACCTGTTGATGGGGTGGTGGTATAACTCCAGTATCACAGCAGTCGTCTACAACGCACATCATGCACATTATCTGGAAGGGAGCACATACCACGCAGGCATGAAACACCTCATGTTTGAAGCCCTGAATCATGTCGAGTGGTATCACCTGCGCACACGCATTTTACACCAGGAGCTCCAGTTCAAAAATACCATGGCGCACCAAAACAAAGGCGCCAGGAGTCCTCGTAAACCACTGCCAGCCCTGCGTGCCATGCAGTGCGTCTTGCAGGTTCACATCTTGCGTCATGACCAGGCCGCAACCTCGGGCTGGTTCACACAACCAAGCCACCTTCATGACACAGCGCTCCTCAGCGCATTCAAAGATGTCTACAGTGACCTACGCCCCATCCTACTTAGCTACATGATCGCACATGAACTTGAACTTCAAGGCATGAGCACCATCCTCATGACCACGCCCGAAGGCAGCATTCGAGTCAAAGACTGGCACACACCAGACGGCAACCTTCGCCTTGATAATCAACATTTTGGCGCAGCAATAAGCCTTATTTGGTCGGCCTATCCATGGCAAGGTAGAGACCTCTCCTCATGGATGCTCGACCTGATCGAAGCACGCTTTATTGCAGGAGATCTTCGTGTCGCAGACCTCATGATTCATCACCCCAATCATGTGTGCATCATGACCGATGTGTGCAAACAACATCCTCGTCGTGCAAGGTGGCTTGTCTCATGGCTTGCACATCACCCACAGGTTGCAGATGGCACACTGATGCAGGCGCTGTTCTTGCTCAGCGATGAACAGATCATCAGCCTTGATGAGCTTGAACTAAGCGCCATTTACGAACAACTTGAACGCGCAGACACCACGCTCCGACAACAACACATCAACAAGACCAAACTCATTGTCACACAGGCCGTCACCACACTTGGTGCAAGCTCCTTTGACCTGCTGGATAACATCCTCAAAGATGTCATGCACGCTGATATCATGACCCATATTCGTGTCACTGCCGAAAACCTGCCTCGCCTGAGCGCCAAACGACGCGCCTTGCTCCGTGAACAAAAAGAAGCCATCGCCAACTCGGATATCGAACAGGGACAGCTCTCACTCCATCACCACGATGACTCACGACAGGGGGCGCTCTCCACAGTGGATGAACCAAAAACCTAAAGCACAACACACCATTGGTCGTTGCAAGAATGAGGACTTCTGTCTTATGATCCACCACAGAGATCCTCCCCCATTACACTCCCTGTCATTCATGTATCCACACCGAGGCAAGCCCATGAAACAATGGACTAAACTCTCGTTTATTATCGCGCTCTCCACCATTCTTTGTGCAGCGAGCCCCTCAAAGAAAAGCTCCTCTGACCATGTCACCGCCATCAGCTTCCATGAAAAAACAGGACAGCTCCTCGTGGGCTATGAGGATGGCAAACTTGCGCGCATTGATACTCGCAGAAAGCGCGGTAAACTCCACACCATGGACAGAAAGAAAAACGCGATCATCGCCATCGCACCCAATGGAGCAAGCGCTGTACTTGACTCCAAACCCATCGCAGTCATCGAGACAAAACGTGGCAAGCACCTCGCTGAAGTCTCCAAAATCGATACGCTTGAAGATGCCGTCTACACCCCAAACGGTGACTATCTGCTGATCTCGGGGCCAGACAAGGTCCTCATCTGGAAAGATGCAAACAACCTCACCTCACTCTCCAGAAAAGGGATTCGCCTTGAAGAATACCTCTCTCGACAGGATGGCGATCGCATCGCCTCTCTTGGCGAGATGCACGCGCAAATGAACCTCCTCGATGAAGGCCCCACGCTCCTGTTTGGCAACAAGGAAGGCCTCCTCACGCTCTGGGATATGCGTAATGAACAGGAAGCAAACTTCATCGCAAAACTCCCGCTGCCACACACGGTCCGCATGATTCACGGCAAGATCGCGTTTGTCGCAAGCCAGGAAGATAAGCTGCTCCATGTCTTTTATCACGAAAATGGCAAAAGACTCGCGTGGGACAAGAGCATCAAGGCTGATGATGCACTGAGCACGCCAGAGGGCATCGCCATCGTCCTTGATAAAACCATCACGCTGCATCACCCCGACACAGGCGAAGTCATCTGGACGGATGATGCTCTGGCCGAAGGAGCCTCCTGTGGCATGGCATTCTGGCAACAGAAGAAAAAACAACACCTCGCAGTGTGCCAGGACGACACCATCACGCTGTATGACATCACCTCTGGAAAAAAACTCTCCAGATACACACGCTCAAAGAGCACGATCAAATCACTCAAGATCAAATAAAAGCGAGAGTAGTAGACACAAAGAAGGGGCAGGTTGATAAATCAACCTGCCCCTTCTTTGTGTCTACTACTCTCTAATTACTTTTTAGAGCGTGATGGAGAAGGAGCTGTTGGAAGAAAAGCGAAGTAGAAGGCGTGGAGTTTAAGGAGCAAAAACCAAGAATAGTAGCCGTGTTACATTCTGTTTTTGCGACACCAAAATACGCGGTTTCTACAAGCTTTTCCGGACAGATCCTTCTTTATTACGCTCTAGAATCAGCAACTTGAGAAGACTTCACGCATGCTGCAATGTAGCTTGCAAAGAGTGGGTGAGCCTTTGTAGGACGGCTCTTGAACTCTGGGTGGAACTGGCAGCCAAGATACCAGGGATGCTCGGCAAGTTCGACCATCTCGACGAGGTGGTCGTCAGGAGATGTACCACTGATAATCAGGCCAGCCTCCTGAAGACGCTCGCGGTAAGCGTTGTTGAACTCATAACGATGCCTGTGGCGCTCGCTAATTTCTTTCTCACCATAGATTTCAAGCGCGTGGCTACCTTCGGCAAGTTTGCAGGGGTATGCACCAAGACGCATGGTCGCGCCCATCTCTTCGATATCCTCCTGATCAGCCATCAATGCGATCACTGGCTCAGGGGTGTTGGCATCAAACTCAACGCTGTTTGCCTTCTTGAGACCCACCACGTGACGTGCATATTCGGTGACCATCAACTGCATACCAAGGCAGATACCAAAGCAAGGAATCTTGGAGGTACGTGCGTGTTGAAGTGCACAGATCTTACCCTCGATACCACGCTCACCAAAACCACCAGGAATGAGGATACCATCGACATCCTTGAAGACCTCTTTGAGGTCCGCCTTGGGCAAGGTTTCGCTATCCACGAAGGTCAACTTGACCTTGGTTTCGTTGGCGATACCACCGTGAATGAGCGCCTCATTCAAAGACTTGTAACTCTCTGTAAGATCAACATATTTACCCACAATGGCGATATTCACTTCATGCTTGGGCTGCTCAAGACGTTTGATGATCTCACGCCATTCTCCAAGATCGGCAGCGCGAGACCAGATGTCGAGCGCATCCTTGCTTGCAAGTTCTGCGTCCATGCCTTGCTCGGCGAGCAGGACAGGAACCTCGTAAATCGACTTGGCATCACGAGCCGTGATGACGCGTGAGGGGCGCACATTACAGAACAACGCGATCTTGGCCTTGAGGTCCTCATCAAGCTCGCGGTCTGCACGACAGATCAGGAAGTCAGGCTGAATACCGATCTCGCGTAATGCCTTGACCGAGTGCTGTGTGGGCTTGGTCTTGATCTCATCTGCGGAGGGGATATAAGGCACAAGTGTCACGTGCAAGAACAACGCGTTCTCACGGCCCACATCTGCGCCAAGCTGCCTGATCGCCTCAAGGAAAGGCAAGGACTCAATATCACCCACGGTGCCGCCAACCTCGATAATGGCGAGGTCTGCTCCTGATGCCTCGGTGACCTTCATGATGCGACGCTTGATCTCATCAGTGATGTGCGGAATGACCTGAATGGTCTGTCCCAAATACTCGCCGCGACGCTCCTTGTTGATCACCGCATCATACACCTGACCGCTGGTGAAGTTGTTCTCGCGAGTCATACGCGCAGAGGTGAAGCGCTCGTAGTGTCCAAGGTCAAGGTCTGTCTCGGCACCATCATCGGTGACAAACACTTCGCCGTGCTGGAAAGGACTCATTGTACCAGGATCGACGTTGATGTACGGATCAAGCTTGATGAAGGTCACCCTCAATCCCCTGTTCTCCATCAATGCACCGATGGCCGAGGCGGTGAGCCCTTTACCAAGGCTTGAAATCACTCCTCCTGTGACAAATAAAAATTTTCTCTCGCGTTGATTTGTCATGGTCCCTACTTCACCCTAAAAGGCGTTCCGAAAGTATTTGAAATAAAACAAGAATGCAGTTCATGCGAAGTCGGCTCATGACCCGCATAAACTGCAACACTGATGTGCTCACACTGGCACACACGCATGTATACCAGAGCGTCCCCGCGCTCGTTGGTGACTTATATAAGAAGCATTTCCACTTCTGGCAACACTTCTGTACAGGTTTTTTGCAGTACCCTTAATTTTTAACGTTTTATGCACAATTTATCGTGGGGCTCGCGACAGACAGATCACCTATTTGCCTGACTTATGACATATTCCGCTCAAGGAGCCTCACCATGCACGCCAAAACACCGATCGCTGCGCTCACTCTCATCACATCACTTTTGTGCACACAACATGTCATGGCTCAGGAGGTCTCAACCTCCACGCAGCGCACCATTACTCCCTCCATCGGTGCTCGCATCGGCGGCTATGGCTTTCGACAGCTCAACCCCGAAACCGATCTCATCAACTGGGAAAACTGTCGCATGAACGGTGTTGGCATCTTTGGCAACTTTGACTTCAAGAACACCAAACTCTACTCCGAGATCTCACTGGACACATACTTTGCGACAGCACAAACCATGAACCAGGGCATTGATCGCATCTCCTATCATACACAAGGTCTCCTGGGTTACAGGCTCCCCATCACACAATGGCTCGTCCCAAATATTCACCTTGGCGGTGGCGCAGAGCTGACACGCGTTGAGATCTTTCAAAAAACCGACAGCAGAATCACCCCCACTGGATTCATTGGTGTTGGTGGAGAACTCGTCATCAAAGACCTGCATTTTGGCATGGCTATCCGCACAAATGTCATGCAACTCCCTGAATACGAATGGAATGTAACAGGCGACTCTGCCTCACTTGAATACCATACAGAGCTGGCATCCCAGATGCTTTTCTCTGTCAGATATACGCTGTAAAAAGAAAGAGAGGGGGCGGCAAAAAATCGAAGATTTTTTGCCGCCCCCTCTCTTTCTTTTTACAGCCACAGTTTCTTTATGACGATGCTGCGACCCTTGTATCAAAGACCTTCGCACCGAACTGCAGAGCATCATCTCCTTCGCCATGATCCACCAGGATGGTGTCTCCAGGGCCAAACTCACCTGCAAGCAGGAGCTTGGCGAGCTTGTTTTGGACCTCTTTCTGGATCACACGCTTGAGCGGGCGAGCACCGTAGAGAGGGTCGAAACCACGCTCGGCAAGGAAATGACGAGCGGCAGGAGTCAGCTCAATGTGCATATCTCTGGCCTCGATCAACTTCTCGAGTCCGCGCATTTGAATCGTGACGATATCGTCCATCTGATCTCGAGTAAGAGACTTGAAGGTGATGATCTCATCAACACGGTTCAAAAATTCGGGCCTGAACATCGATCTCAGCTCTTGCATCACCAGCTCATCGGAACGCTCTGGATCGGTGTGTGCAAACTCCTGAATGTGATGGCTGCCCACGTTTGAGGTCATGATGATGACTGTGTTGGTAAAGTCCACTGTGCGGCCTTTGCCATCGGTCAATCGACCATCATCGAGAATTTGCAACATGATATTGAACACATCAGGGTGTGCCTTCTCAATCTCATCAAACAGGATTACTGTGTAAGGACGTCTCCTGACATGTTCTGTCAGGTAACCACCTTCATCATAACCCACATATCCAGGAGGTGCGCCGATCAAGCGTGCCACGGCGTGCTTCTCCATGAACTCACTCATGTCGATGCGAGCCATGTTCTGCTCGTCATCAAACAGGAGCTGCGCCAGCGCCTTGGCAGTCTCGGTCTTACCCACACCTGTTGGTCCAAGGAAGATGAAGCTACCAATGGGTCTGTTCGGATCTTGCAATCCACTTCGTGCACGACGTACAGAGTCAGCAACCGCCTCGATGGCTTCCTCCTGACCAATCACGCGCTCGTGCATTCTGTCTTCAAGCTGCAACAACTTCTGCTGCTCGCTTTCCAACATCTTGCTGACAGGAATCCCAGTCCACCTCGAGACGATCATGGCGATGTCTTCATCATTCACTTCTTCGTTCAGGAAAGAGCTGCCTTCCTGAGCTTTATCAAGCTGTGATTGAAGCTCCTCAAGTCGCCTCTCCGTGGTTGGAATTTCACTGAATCTAAGCTCACTTGCACGCTCAAGATCGCCGCGACGTGTCGCCTGTTCATACTCGATTTTAAGTTGCTCAATCTTCTCTTTGGTCTCACGAAGCTCACCAATCTTATCGCGCTCGCTCATCCACTGGGCCTTCATCCCACTGGCTTTTTCACGCAGCTCGGCAAGTTCTTGCTCCACAAGATCAAGTCGCTTCTTGCTCGCGTCATCGACCTCTTTTTTCAGCGCCTGTCGCTCCATCTCCAGAGAGGTGATGCGACGCTCGGCGCGGTCAATGTCTTTGGGCAAGCTCTCAAGCTCCATCTTCACACCACTGGCAGCCTCATCGACCAAGTCAATTGCCTTGTCAGGCAAGAATCGGTCGCTGATGTAGCGGTCTGACAGTGTCGCTGCACTCACCAACGCAGCATCCGTGATACGAATACCATGGTGCACCTCGTAACGCTCTTTCAGGCCACGCAGGATCGTGATGGTGTCAGCCACGGTGGGCTCCTTCACGAGCACGGGCTGGAAGCGCCTTTCGAGGGCAGCATCCTTTTCAATGTACTTGCGATACTCATTGAGCGTGGTTGCACCGATGCAACGCAGCTCCCCACGCGCAAGCGCTGGCTTGAGCATATTGGACGCATCCATCGAACCTTCCGACGCGCCTGCACCCACAAGCGTATGAAGCTCATCGATGAACATGATCACTTCGCCATCAGAGCTATCAACCTCTTGAAGAACAGCCTTCAAGCGCTCCTCAAATTCACCGCGAAACTTTGCGCCCGCCACAAGGGAACCAAGGTCGAGCATCATCACGCGTTTGTGCTTCAAGCTCTCGGGTACATCGCCCGAGGCCACGCGCTGAGCGATGCCCTCCACAATGGCGGTTTTACCCACACCTGGCTCACCAATGAGCACGGGGTTGTTTTTTCTACGACGTGAGAGGACCTGCAACGCACGACGAATCTCCTCATCGCGACCAATCACAGGATCAAGCTTGCCTGACAGCGCCTCCTGAGTCAGATCTCGCGTGTACTTCTCAAGCGCCTGATATTTACCTTCGGGGTCCTGGTCAGTCACACGCTGGTTGCCTCGAACTTGCTGCATTGCCTGCATGACACGCTCTCGTGTGATGCCAGAATCAGCAAGTAAATCAGCAGCTTCATCATTCTTCGTCTTCAGCAAGGCGAGCAACAGGTGCTCTGTTGATGTGTACTCATCCTTGAGATCGCTGGCTTCTTTTTGAGCCGTGCGCGTCACATCAACAAGTGCATTGGAGAACCCAATCTGACCGCCAGACACACGGGGCAAGCGCTCAAGCTTGGTCGTGGCTTTCTGAGCAATAAGGTCAGGAGACAGGTTCATCTTCTGCAAAATAGGACTCACAACACCACCCTCCTGTTCAAGGAGCGCGGAGAGCAAGTGCAATGGGCGAACCTCAGGATGGCTAGAACGCTCTGCAATTTCCTGGGCTTCAACGAGTGCTTCTCTGGACTTGATCGTGAATTTATCGAATCTCATGATGTATCACCTCTTGTCTTGGCATCATTACCATTTTGGATTTTAGGGATGGGCGCACAACTCTCCTGCAAGGTGATGACACTGTCTCCAGCACAACACCCGTAAAGGTTTCCCTCCCAACAGGAATCTGTGTGTTCGGCAGCGTGTGAACGCTCAAAAATTCTCACCGCCGCATCCAGAGAGGAATCTGTACACAGATCCCATATGGGGCAAGGTTTTCAAGACAAAAAACCGCCCACAAAAACAAATAATACAATAATTTCAAATACTTACAAAAACAAGACAAAATACAACCCGCGAGGCAGCTCGACTACCTCACGGGTTGAAACAGGCTATTCGGGCAGTCCGTTCACGACCGCGTTCAATCCCTCAAGCCAGTCATCGACAAACTCACCACTTGCGCTGTTGGTCTCCTCATAGTGTGCACCTGGCGCATCATTGGGCTCAAAATCATACGATGGCACCATGTACCCAAGGAAGTCCATTCCCAGACCAATGAAGAAAGGATACTCTCCAGGAATCAAGTCATAACCATAGGGAGGATCGGGCGCCAATGACCAGTCAGGAGGATTCTCCTGATCTGCCTTCACAAGACATGGGAACATGCCAACCTCACCATTCATGGGTGGCAGCCCGTTGATATCACAGGTCGCAGAGACACGCACTTCACCCACATCACCAATCACAGGATTCTGTGCCGTCGGCTTACCAGGGTACCCTCCCACCAACAACTCAGGGAACACCTCGCCTGGCGCAGTAAAGAAGCTCAATGGCCCAAGCCTCACCACTGCAACCTGACTCATGACATGAGGAAAGTTTGGCTCGAAATCAACGAAACCAAGATGCTTGGCGTTGTACATGTCGCGCTCAAATACATTGATCACAAACCCAGCTAACAGGAACAACGTGTTGGTAATGGGTGTCAGGAAACGCTTCGTCGCAAACCTGAGCTCGGTATCCTCCAACAATGTAAACTTACCCTCGTTATGCTGCTGTAAAATGTGCATCGCAATACGCTGACCCACGGCATCGGCCTTGGCATAACCATGCTCTCGATGCTCCACATCAGCATAATCCAGCGCGCTTGAGTGACCGGGATTAATCAACCCACCCACAGCGCCAGCAAACATCACCGTCACACCGCCAAGACCAGCGAGTGCAGGTTTTCTCACCTCACCATTTTCCTCAACAGCATCAAGACCTTGCGAGACATACTCTCTCACAAAGTGAAAATAATCCGATGAGATATAAGGGTTGTTGGACCACAGCACCTCGGCATGATTACCCACGCTCAACATCGTCCCAATGGGAGCACCACTCATGCTGTCCGTCACGCGCACCACAGGGATGTTATCATCATAAATATAAGGAGGTCGTGAATCACTCATCGCCAGCGTCTTGATCCCCTCCTCACCCACATCAATCACGGCGACTTCCACCGTCGCAGGTGCAAGATTTGCTACAGCCTCCTTGATCCCCGCCACAGTCTCATCCTGAATGCGCTTCATATAATGTCGATCTCGGCCCGTCCTTACAGGCGCATCCGTGCCTGGCCCCCACTGCCCCACAGTATCAGGGCTTTCGTGGGAGTGCGTGGAGGACATGACCAGCAAATCAATATCGGCCTCTTCTGCCACACGACGGCGAATCTCATCAATGTAGGTGTGGAAATAGCCAACCGAATCAAGCACTGCAAAAGCAACGCGAGTCGACCCCTTCTCAAACACCATGATCTGCACACGAAGATCATCATGCGCATACTTGGAGACACAACACTCTGGCCCCTCACACCCGATCAACTCCTCGGGACAAAACTGCGCCGCACGCCCCACGGAAAACCCTGCGATCCACATGCCTTGAAGCTCTCCATCGCCCTCGCCTTCATCAGGCATCATATAACCATCATCGCCTGGACAGAGCCCATCATAGCCGCAATCATTCCAGAGCTCGGGTTTGCGCAAAGGTGGGTTAAAGTTGATGTACGCGCCATCAAGTCCCTCGGCGGTGGCGGTCTCAAAACCTTGAGGCGTCACAATCTTGCTCACCGCAGCGGCCCTTAACATACCTGCATTATCCTGACAGGTATCCAGCCCAGGGCACGCCTCCACAGTGAGCGTGGACTCATCAAGCACACAAACCTGAACCGTGCGATCGCCTGTTGAACGTGGCAAAACTTCACACGTTTC
This sequence comes from uncultured Pseudomonadota bacterium, assembly GCA_950059285.1. Classification (GTDB taxonomy): domain Bacteria; phylum Myxococcota_A; class Bradymonadia; order Bradymonadales; family Bradymonadaceae; genus CATLTV01. Next base: position 22,805 of record CATLTV010000034.1, read on the forward strand.
GCCCTCTCGACAATCACTGTCATTCTCACAGCCGCGATCCTGAGGAGCTACACACTCACAGTAATCGTTGTAATCATAACCTCTTCTACATCTTGGCAAATCTGGACACTTCAATGGCTCTGACATATCTGACATGTCAGCCATATCTTCTACAACCTGCATATCGGCATCAGGCTGTGTGTCCACACGATCCACAGGCATGTCAACATCCACTTTCCCCTGATCTGTTGAACCAGAGTCGAGCACATCAACCACAACCTGCATATCTTTTGCTGTCTCTTCAGACTCATTTGAAGGGCAACCCGTCAAAATCATCGCGCCAAGAAGCACCACCACACACGCTCTTACTTGCATATATCTCCTTGATTAAGCTGTCATGCACCCTCGCACGATAAAGTAAGGAGATAAAAAAAGAAAGGGTGCGCTGGCCTGCGCCAACGCACCCTTTCTTTTTTATCTCCTTACAGTGGGAGAAGTTACGAAGCACATCAACGCTCCAGCGTGGCAAGTTTCTCAACACACGCTTCAAAGCCATAATGATCATCTTTTTTATTCTGTGCAGAGCACAACGCCACGATGTGATCAGGCTCATCACTCTTCAACTTTTTGGCCATCTCAAGACACCTATCAAAGTAAAACGTGGAGCTTGTGCCATAACGCTCATCACACGCCCGAACAACCTGTGCAGCGCGTGTGTGTTCAAGCGACTTGGCTTTTTCAAGACACTGATCAAAGTAGAATGTATCACTGCCATGGCGCGCCGAACACACCGAGATAATGCGGTCAGCCTTCACATGTTCAAGCGCCTTGGCCTTTTCCAGACACCGCTCAAAATAGAATGCCTTCTTACCATGACGCGCTGAACAGACCTCGATAAGCTGCGCTGAGCGAGCATGATCTAGCGCCCTGGCTTGATCAAGACATTGCTCAAAGTAGAACCCTGTGGTTGTACCATGATGGTCAGCACATGCCTTCGCGATCTGCACCGCCTGGGAGGATCTTCGCCGCTTCTTTTTATGGCCCTTTCTGACGTCGCTTTTATGAGACCTCTTTTTTTTGGAATCCACACCTGATTGAGTCAGCACAAAACCTTCGCTGCGGCGACCCTTGAGAGCCATTGCATCGATCCTCTGATACTCTCCAAAACCAACAATCTCAACGCGCACCTCAAGACCTGTGCTCGCTGTTAACTTCTCTGCTTTCACCACACCTTCACGTTGCTTCAGAGGTTGTGAAAACCGATACACATAGCGCCCCTTACCCGACTGCTTTGTATAAATGTTCAACCGAGGCTGGATGTTGGCATCCTCCAACTCTCTCCATGATGTCGATGTAATGGCGTATTTTACAGCAACCTTGCTTGAATGCTCTTCAAGGGCGAGCTCATCAAGCGCAACCGACACATCATCACCCCCGGCAAATGCCACCATGGGTGCGCAACATACACACAAAACAATCCAAAAACTCACGCGAATCATAGTCTCCTCACATACAAAAGTTCAAATCATTGCAGTCATATAAGAGACGTTACTGCGCCCAAAACATTCAAGGGGGCGAATTTTACTGCGTAAAATTCGCCCCCTTGAATGTTTTGGGCGCAGCGCTGTGTAAGACTTGCAGAAGGTTAAACATCGTGAGAAAGTGATGAAAGGTCATGACCTAACGTGTGCAGCCCCCTCCAACAGCACACTCTAACCCCATGAATATCATGACTTTTCCACCCACACATCAAGACTATCCTTATTAAGTCAACACGTATGGTTGAACATTTATAAGCTTTTAAGGTATCTAGGCTTTCGTGTCTGTGTGCGAGACAGCCCACAGCTCACAAGAAAGCCTCACACCATGCAAGCTTTCCCCATCAAGGTGCACAACGACACACGTTGTTTTCAAAACACTCACACAACACATTCAGCACCGTGACCTCTTCTCATCAGGAACAAAGCGTTATGGACCACCCTTTCTCAACGGACACAAGCCTCACCTCCGAGCACTTTCGCGCACAAATGAGCGACGAGGACAAGTCGTTTGCAGATGAGATTGAACAACTCTTGAGCGACCACCGCAGTCAGAGCAAAACTGTATTGAAAGAAGCGCATCTGTCCGAGCTTTACGACCGCTTTAACACCACAGAGATGTCCGATGAATCGGGGACGCTCTCGAACTATGCCTCGATCCTAAAACACGATATTTTACCTCATGTTGTCAACGTAGGAAGCGAGTATTGCGTGGGGCATATGACCTCGGCGCTCCCTCGTTTTCAGGCCGAAATCTCACGGCTCGTCTCATTGCTCAATCAAAACGTCGTCAAGATTGAAACATCTCGCGTCCTGACCTTGATCGAACGTCAGTCCATCGGCATGTTGCACAGACTTGCATTTTCACAATCCGACGACTTCTACGCACAACACCTCTTTGAACCATCCAGCGTCCTTGGTGTGGTCACATCAGGTGGTACGCTCTCCAACATCACCGCATTATGGATGGCACGCAAACGCCTTGGTCCAGACGAACTTGATGGCAATGAAGTCATCGTGGCCTCGGAACTTGCACACTACTCATTCCGCAAGGCAGCATCACTGCTTGGACTCAAACGCGACCCCATCAAAGTTCCCGCACACAGCAACGGTGCCATCAACCTGGTCGCCCTTGAAGAGACGCTCACAGAACTTCGTGAAGCAGGTGATCGCGTCCTCGCTGTGGTCGGCATCGCAGGCACAACAGAGACAGGTGCCGTGGACGACCTCAAAGCCATGGCCGCCATCGCCAAACGCCACAACACACACTTCCACGTTGATGGTGCATGGGGCGGAGCACTGTTGCTCTCCAACACACACCGCAACTTACTTGATGGACTTGAACTTGCCGATACGTTCTCCATCTGTGGCCATAAACAACTTTACTTACCTCAAGGCATCAGCATCCTGCTCTGTCGCGACCCATCTCTTGGCGCTGGCATCAGGACACAAGCAAAATACCAGGCTCGCCCGAAGTCACTCGACCTCGGGATGCACTCGGCAGAAGGATCACGCCCTGCCATGAGCCTACATTTGCACGCTGCATTTCATGTACTTGGCCGACGCGGATATGAGGAACTGATTGATACAAGCATTGAAAAAGCCCGCATATTTGCAGAGCTTATCAATGCTCACCCCGCGTTTGAACTGCTCGCCAAGCCAAAGACAAACCTGATTGTTTACAGATACTTACCAGAGCAATACCGCACCAATACACCAGCGGGCCTCTCTGAACATATCGATCGTGTGAACACGTGGCTTCAGGAGCGACAGTTCCTGGAAGGCAACTCCTTAATCTCACGCACAACGCTCTCATCAAGCGAACCTTATGGGAGAGGAAGCGTGGTCGCACTTCGTGCAGTGCTGGCAAATCCACGCACAACAGCCAAGACACTCCAAAGCGTACTTGAAGAACAAGTCATGCTTGGTGACATGGCTCCCTGATTTTCCTGATACACAAAAAAAGCCCCGAAGTGCGCTGGCAAGCCAGCGCACTTCGGGGCTTTTTTTGTAGGTCTGTGTTTATCGTGCAGACCTCTCGATACAACGCCTGAGCTCACTGGCATAACGCGTTGCACCACCACAGGCGTTCACCACAGCAGCGTGGTCACGATCAAGCTTTTTGGCGGCAGAGATACAGCTGTTCAAATCAGAGCTGTAAGAGGTGTGCGCATCACATGCTGCGATGACCTCACCTGCGTTACGGTGATTGAAGTCCGCAGCCTTTTGAAGGCAGCTCTTCACCTCGGAGTCATAACTTGTCGCCTTACCACAGGCGCTCACAGCCTCCACAGGGCGGCCCTGAAGCTTGGCAGACTCTTTCAGGCAACTGTTCAAACCACTGGAGTAGCTTGTCGCCACACCACATGCATCCACGACCTTGTCTGCAACTCTTGGGAACGGAAGATCAAGTGCAAGCTCAACGCATTTATTCAGCTCGGAGTCATATGAAGTCTGACGATCACACGCCTTGATCAAGTCGGCCTTGGACGCAGAGGCGCGCCTACCATCGTCGTGACGATCACCTCGTCTGTCATCATGACGGTCACCTCTTCGATCATCGTGACGATCTCCACGACGATCTCCACGACGATCTCCACGACGATCATCATGACGGTCATCATGACTGCGGCGAGCGCGGGAGACATTGATGGTCAACTGTTTGGATTCTTTGGATTTATAGGAAATTTCATCCACACGAAATGCACCGCTGTAACCCACCACCTCAATACGCACGCTCTTGATGCCATCAATATCCACATCGCGCTTGTTGTAGAGGATGCGACCCTTGCGATCCTTGAGAGGCACCGAGTAACGATACACATAGCGACCACGACGACCAGGGGTGTAGATGTTCAAACGAGGCTCAATGCTCGCCTTTCTGAGATCGCGCCATGAGCGGCTGTCAATGGTGTAATCAAGCACTGCATCACCACGCTTGGAGTAGACCTCCACAGCGTCGAACTCCACATCAATATCAGGGTTGCTCCCTGCTAACGCGATGCTGGAGATGGACATCACAACACCAAGAATCAATGTCATGATGAAAGAGTTACGCATGTGACCTGCATTGATTACCAAACCTGCTGACTTACTCATAAGAACCTCGTCTCAAATATAAAGCTGCGCCGTACAAACTGTTCAAATCTTGAACGTTTGTCTTAGTCCTCGGCCCAGCGGTTGTCCATACTAAACACCAATCAAAATAAGCATTTATGGTTATCTTATTTTGAGGTTGATGATGAGGAGTGTTCCTCATTCATTCTAAAACAACAGACGCCGCCCTGTGAGCATCTATTCAGATAAAGTGAAAAAAACAAACGGCGAGCTGGTTATGAACCAGCTCGCCGTTTATCACAGAACTTTGCAAAAGCTCAGGTAAGTAGATTACTTACCAAGGCCAGCAGCCTGAAGCTTCTCGGTCAACTCGGGGACAACCGTGAAAGCGTCAGCAACAAGACCGTAGTCAGCAACCTGGAAGATAGGTGCTTCAGCGTCTTTGTTGATGGCCACGATGGTCTTGGAGCCCTTCATACCAGCAAGGTGCTGGATAGCGCCAGAGATGGCGACTGCGAAGTAGAGGTTAGGAGCAACGACCTTACCAGTCTGGCCAATCTGCCAGTCGTTAGGTGCGTAGCCGCTATCAGCAGCAGCGCGGCTTGCGCCAACAGCGCCGCCAAGGAGGTCAGCAAGCTGCTCAAGCATACCGAAGTTTTCAGCGGACTTGAGGCCACGGCCACCAGCCACGATGACGTCGGCATCGGTAAGCTCGGGGCGGTCAGACTTGACCTGATCGAAGCTCACGAACTCAGCAGAGTCAGAAGCAGCAGCGCCAAGGTCAAGTGTCTTGAGCTCAGCAGCAGCTTCGCCTTCGAGTGCATCAAATGCGGTTGCGCGAACGGTCACAGCCTTGAAAGGTGTGGTGACTTCCACAGTGGTGATGACGTTGTCAGCCCACAGAGGACGCTTGAAGCGAAGACCACCGTCGTCGAAGACTTCGATGGCGTCAGAGACCATACCAGCGCCGAGCAGAGCTGCAACGCGAGGCACAAGGTCCTTACCAAAGGTTGAAGAAGGTGCACACACCACGCTGGCGTCGAGGTCTTTGGCGACCTGTGCGACGGCGGGAGCGTAGTTTTCAGCAAGGTAGTTTGTGAAGGTTGCAGAGTTGGACACGTGAACCACGTTGGCTCCGTAACCACCAGATGCAAGCTCGTTAGCAAGCGTGTCAACGCCCTCTCCGAGCACCAACACATGAACCTGTCCGCCTGTCAGAGCAGCAGCCTGCTTGGCGAAGTTAATGGTCGACAATGTCACCTTACGGAGTGTCTTTTCGACGTGCTCCGCAACAACGAGAACATTACTCATGAGATTCTCCTAATATACGTCATTAATCTTAAATAAATACGTCAAAAAAGCTTAACTTACAGAGCTTTGGCTTCGTCGCGAAGCTTCTCAATAAGCGCATCCACGCTGTCCACAATCTGGCCAGCTGCACGTGCGGGGGGAGCTTCAAACTTCAAGACGTTTACTTTGTTGGTAATGTCCACGCCGAGGTCGGATGGGGACTTGGTATCAAGAGGCTTACGCTTGGCCTTGATGATACCAGGCAAGCTTGCGTAACGTGGCTCGTTCAAACGCAAGTCAGCGGTCACGATCGCAGGAAGCTTGACGCGCTTGGTGCTTGTACCACCGTCAACTTCGCGGCCCACTGTGGCCCAGCCATCAGCAACTTCGAGGCTGTATGCGAATGTAGCCTGTGGGTATCCAAGGTAGCTCGCAAGCATCTGGCCTGCCTGGTTGCGGTCAGAGTCCACAGCCTGCTTGCCCATGAGGACGACCTCAGGAGCTTCAGCCTTGACAACCTCTGCCAACAAACGTGCCACTGCATCGCTGTCGAGATCTTCGTCGGTCTCGATCAAGATGCCACGGTCAGCACCCATCGCAAGCGCGGTACGAATTTCCTTGGTCGCTGCTTTTGGGCCCACGCTCACCACGACGACTTCGCCGCCATGAGCTTCTTTGAGCTTGATTGCTTCCTCGACACCATATTCGTCGAAGGAGTTCATCTTGTACTCAACACCATCGGTCACGATACCTGATCCGTCGGGCTTGATCTTGACCTTCATATCGGGGTCGGTCACACGCTTTACTGTCGTGAGGATCTTCACTGCCTGCCTCCTTGTCTTTCTAAGGACAAATTGTGAGTTGAGGTGCCTGATGCACCTGTCTTGTTGAATTTTAATGCATGCTCACACCGTACAGCCTCTGGAGACCTCTTTGGAGCTGACATGCAACACTCTCGTTCGTATTGACGCTGCAACGTCGCGCTAAGGTGCCAGCCCTCCAATAAACATATCGGAGAGCATCGCCGTCCTTCGCTCAACCTCTGCAACATCCAATTTTGTGCTCAAACTCAGCTGCAACAACACCTCATCCAGCGCACCAAAAATAGCGCGGCTGACGAGGCGAGCGTCAAGCTCCTGACGAAGCTCGCCTGCTTGTTGTGCTTGCTCAAGCAAACCTTGTAGCATCTTTAAGTAATCACCAAACTTGGGATTGGAATACTCCTTCACAAATTTGGCGCTCTGACGAAGCTCCACGGTGATAAACTCCGCCAAATCCTGGTTCTCAAGCACCAACATAAAGTGCAGCCTGATAAACAATGCCAACTTCTCGGCAAAGCCACCGTCGGTCTGCTCCATCTCGGAGCTTAACCTCTCAATAATCCACTCCATGCGGTCTTCAAAGAGTGATATCAACAAATCATCCTTGTTCTTGAAATACAAGTAGATTGTGCCATCTGCGACGCCAGCTTCACTGGCAATCTCAGACACCTTTGTGTTGTAAAAGCCCTTCTTGGCAAACGCCTTGAGCGCACCGTCCAATATACGGCGACGCTTCTCGTTGTTCCCTTTTTGCTTGACCGCTTCAACCATCTGACTTCCTGGCGTGGATCTTTTCCTCATCGAGTTTGCTTCATAACTCACTCAAACTCGATGGTCTCTCAGGCGGAGAACTCCCGTGTTCACACTGAATGAATCACCATTCATTCTTTAGTGATCGACCACCACTCTTGTCAAGGCAAAGTCAGTTGAAAAACATTTGCCCATGCAAGCAACAACGCAACACACGGGCAAATACACAAACAATATCAAAACCTTAAACCAATCAGACAGAGAGTTCAGGAAGCGGACCATCCAGACGCATATTATCGATCAAACGCGCCTTCCCAACATGCACAGCGAGCGCCATCACACAGCCACGCGCCTCCTCCACTGTACCCTCAAGCAAGTTCAACTTCTCGGGGTCTACCAAGGATAAATAGTCGACAGCAATCCCATCCACACTATCCAATACTCCCTGAGCCACGCCTAACAACGCACCAGCATCACGCTCGCCTGCTGCCCACGCCTCGTTCGACGCCTTGAGCGCACGATAAAGCACCGTCGCGTTGGTCCTGTGCTCGCCCTCAAGATATCTGTTACGCGATGACTTCGCCAAGCCATCACGCTCACGTACGGTGGGGACACCCACCACATCGATCGGAAAGTTCAGCTCTTTGACCATTCTCCTGATGATCGCAAGCTGCTGATAATCCTTCTGACCAAATACGGCAACATCGGGCTGCACAAGGTTAAAGAGCTTACTCACAATCAGTGTCACACCATTAAAGTGCCCCTCTCGCGAAGCCCCACACAGGTTATCACCCATGCCGCCATCAACCTCGACAGTCGTCGCAAAATCATCGCCATACATCATCGCATTAGATGGCAAAAAGATCGCAGACACGCCCACCGACTCACACTTTGCAATGTCTCCCTCCATGTCACGAGGATAGCTATCCAGATCCTCATTCGGGCCAAACTGCGTCGGGTTGACGTACACGCTCACAACCACATGATCCGAAAGCTCACTGGCTTTGCGCATCAGCGTCAAATGGCCCTCGTGCAAAAAACCCATGGTGGGCACAAAACCAATCGTGTCGCTCCAGTGCAATCGTCTCCAGGCACGAAGCTCCTCTATGGTGCGTAAGATCTCCATTTTGACACTACCTCTTACTTCTCAAAGCTGTGTTCAGGACCAGGATATGTACGCTCAACAACCTCTTGTTTGTATTGCTTGAGCGCACCTTCAATCTCCTGCTCAAGGTTGGCATAACACTTCAGGAACTTTGGTGTGAAATCCGTATTCATCCCCAACATGTCATAAATCACGAGCACCTGACCCGAGGTCTGGTTGCCTGCACCAATACCAATGGTTGGAATCTCGAGCGCCTCGGTGACCTGTGCGGCAAGCGGCGCAGGAATCATCTCCAACACCACCATGTAAGCGCCCGCATCCTGCAACGCCAACGCATCCTCAATGAGCCTCTTTGCCGCATCATCACCACGGCCTTGCACGCGAAACCCTCCCATGGCGTGCACCGATTGAGGTGTCAAACCAAGGTGACCACACACGGGCACACCTGCTGTCACAAGGCGCTTCACTAACGGCGCGATCTCCTTGCCTCCCTCAAGCTTGACGGACTGTGCGCCTGCCTTCAGAAGTTTTCCTGCTGCACGCATCCCATCATCATCGTTTGCTTGATAGCTCATAAACGGAAGATCAGACAGAATGTGCGCGTCCTGATTGCCACGAATTACAGCACGGGTGTGATAAATAATATCCTCAAGCTCAACAGGAACCGTGGTCTCATGACCCTGAATTACATTCCCGAGGCTGTCGCCGATGAGGATCATGTCTGCACCTGCGCGCTGCACAAGGCGAGCGAAGGTGTAGTCATAACATGTAATCATGGTGATGGGTGTACCTGTGGTGTACATCTTATGTAGGCTTCGTATTGTCTTTCGCATGAGGTATTTACTCCTGTTCATATACAGAAACATGGTAACGTAATTGCGCCATTTTTCTGACTATGACGCTGCGCGTCACGCTACATCACCGCACACCATTCACGCAACAACCTCTTGTGCTTGGACGCGAATAAAGGGCGCGGCTGGGGGGGCAAAAATCGAAGATTTTTGCCCCCCAGCCGCGCCCTTTATTCGCGTCCAAGACCACCCTGCTAAAAATTATCCGTGCGACCTAACCAGAGGTGCATACTGTCCTCACGTGCATTGTCCCACCCAAAGGAGAGGTTGTAACTACCATCCGACTTTGTTTTGTTGAACGTCTTTACCCGCTGCCCCAAATCATACGAGCCGTATATCCTTCGCAGCGCCAACTCTCCGATGCGATCAGCCAAAAGCTCCTCAAAAATAACGGTCGACTGTCGATCATCATAATCAAAGAACCGAAGACTCTCCGCTCGTCCAAGCTTGCCCGCATCCATCAGGCGTTGAAACGCCTCTTTGCTCAGGTCAAAAGCCAGACCAAGATGGCGATACGCAGGAATGTTCTTTGAGGTCGTCAGTATATCCACATCCACATCGGTGAACACGTTGCCCTCAAGCTGGAACTCCTCCAACGCACTCATATACGGAGCATCCACGAGCCCTCCCAACAGACCACCATCAAAGCTAGCAGAGGCATACACACACAAAGCCAGACCCTGAAGTTGCTCAAACTCAACGTCGCCCAAGGTGTCAAAGATAGGCCTGAATTTCTCACTCAAGACCTCCTGACCAACTGAATCAAAGTCACCGCAGAAGAACTCAAGCTTGAACTGCTTGAGCCCACTGATGCCAGGTGCGCGGATGATGTCCTGTGTACACGCAAGCAGCTCATCAAGTCGTGACTCATCACCATAAACCTCATAAGGCAAGGAGATGGAGAGAAACAACATATCAAGCTTGTCAATGAAGCTGGAATTGAGCAGCACACGTGTACGCTCACTGTGATTGTCTTCAAGGGCGATACTACAACGCCTGAGCGCAGGAAAATGCTCCGAGTGCCAGAAACGCTTTTCATCCTCAACAGCACACTTAACCCCATGAAGCTTCAACACCTCCAATGACTCAAAGTGTGTCGCCTTTGCAAAAAGCTTGATGTCCTTCGCGTTCACCCCCGTCACACTTAACACCCTGAGATGACTCATGGATTCATTCTTTGCAAGCTCACCAAGAACACCCTCATGGGTTTTGTAACCTCCATCGATCTCCACATACAACTCTTCGAGTTGTCCAAGCCTCCCCGTGTCAAGCAGCTCCTTTAAACGCCTTGATGAAATGACCTTTGAACCACAAAAATCAAGCACCTTGAGGTTCTCAAGCGGAAAGGACTCCGTCATCAAGGTGTACACATCAGGTTTGATCTTGTCCCAACCTCGAAATGACAGATGCTCCACTCTGGATAACATCTTTGACGCAAAGAACCTCGACAACTCCTGATAATCCAATGACTTTGTTGACTTTCTAAACGCAAGATAGGTCAACACTCCAAACGGGTTTGCATCGGCAATGTCGTTGAGTTGCTCCCACTTCACACGACAGGAGCGCAAATCAAGGCAGGTCACCGCCCCCATATGTGTGGCCTCAAGCAAACGCGCCGTCCTCTTTTGCGCCAACCCCTGCCCCTCAAAGTTCAGGCTAGTGACAAGTGGCACCCACACCACACTGTTTACCTCATAACCTTCCAACAGATCCTGTGGACACTCACGTGTGCGATCAGGCCAGCTCTCCTGAAGCTTTCCAAGCGCATATGGAATCCACTCCGCCTCGATTTGAGCACGCTTCGCCTCATCCTGTGCATGATGCTCCAAAAAGCGCACAACATTTCCAAAAGCCCCAATCGATGGAACTTGCTCAAGCAAACCTCTAAGTTCTCCAAACAACTCTCTCATAACACCCTAAAACCCAAGAGGTTCACTCAGCCATGACGCATAAGTATCCGTGAATACAAACTCCCTCTGCCCCCACACCCAGCCCCCCATGGCACACATCTTCTCACTGCGCTCAAGATACACGCTATAATTGTGTGGCACACGCACCCCACGAAGCCTTAATTTACTTGCTATCTCAATTATATAATTTTCAAACTCACTGGCACTAAACGCAAAGCTAAAGAACCTCAACTGTCTCACATCATCCAGTTTGCCAGCGTCCACAAATGCCTTGAGTTGTGCCAACGAACATTCAACCTCCAGCCCCAGATACTTACATCGCACATCAGATGCTTGAATTGCTTTTACGTCCTCATCGCCAAACATCTCGCCCTTGAGCAAGAACTCATCAAGCGCCTGAAACCAGGACGCCTGCGTGAGCACAGCAGCACTGCCGCCACCCTCAAGCTGATGCGCCACACGATAGTCCTTGAGAGTCTGGTAGGTCGCAATCTGCTCATAAGCAAAGCCTCGTAAAGCCTCCAGATTCAACGCAGAAAACCCCTCAAGAAGGGAGCGCGTCACACGGTACAAATCGCCCTGCTCAAAGCCCTCTTCCCGGCTCATCTTGTTGATATCCTCACACCATTTCAGACGCTGTAGTGATGCACCATCTAACGCTGAGATGAACGCACGGGCATGCTCGGCATAGGACTCAAAATGCTCGGCATCATTGTGAATCACACGCACCTCAAGTGAGGTCAATTGCTGCAACAACTCAGAGCCCGCCAGTGCTTGCAACACCTCCGACTGGTCCTGTCTGATCATCAACACAAAGCGTTTAAGCGATGGAAAACCAGACGACTTTGCAAATACTTGCATCGACTTTACGTCCCACCCCTCGGTATGTAACTTCAACACCTCCAACGACTCAAAGTGAGTCGTCTTCACAAACGCTTGAATGTCCTTGCTGTCTGCCCCTGTCAGGTGCAATCGCTTCAAGTTTTTCAAGCCCTTATCACCTGCAAGAACCTTGAGCACACCCTTGTAATCCTTGCTCAGATCGTGGCGCTCAAAATACAGCTCCTCAAGCCC
>CATLTV010000035.1 GCA_950059285.1 uncultured Pseudomonadota bacterium
CGAACCTCTTGCAAGTCCTGATCAACTTGAAGCTCTCCTTCAAGATCAACAAGTTCGCCGTTGCGCTGGATTTGAAGTTGGATGTTTTCTGTGAGGATGTCGCCAGGTTGGTAATTGGCATAGTAGTAAAAGCTCGTTGCATCACTGCTGTGGTGAGGCTGTTGAGCGCTCCATCGCAAGGTGATGGGCGTATCTATGGCGACATCAGTGCTATCCGCCTGTGGGAGCGTGCTTGACACATATCCTGTGTCAGGCTCTGGCTGGCACGCGTACACATCTGTGGTTGAGATGATCGCGATGGTGGTGGTTGTGGCTATAATTGTGCAAAGATAAAGGGCTTTAAATGGTTTTTGGATGCTCATGTTATGCCTTTTGAATATGTCTTTTTATGTGGGGAGTGTTACGTTAACAACTCCCCACATAAAAATCAAAAAGCTGTGCCAAAAGCGGTGTGGAGGGCGGGGAAGATGCCTTTGGGACCCATGCCCGCGATGTTGTAGTTGATGTATTGAACACCAGCGCCACCCGAGAGCACGAATCCATTTTTGGAGATCCATGTGTAGCCACCAAGTGCGCTGACATAACCGCCAGGCTCAGCAGTGGTTTGAAGCTCTGTGCTCAACCTCGCAATGGTTCCCCTTGCTCCAATCCAGAGCCCTTCAGGGGCCTGCTTTTTGAAAAAGAAGCGAAGCCCTGCCTCAACGCCGATGCTGTTGTAGGGCTCGTATGTGTAATTAATCAGAGAGCTATGTGTGCGTGCATGAGGGGACACATAATAAGAGAACGAAGGTGTGACCGCATGTTCAAGCTGGAGATGCATGTAACCAAGCGCAGCGGTCAATGGATCAAATTGAAGGGTGTATTTGTAAGGGCGCTCGTTCTCTTCCACAGGTTTCTCTTCAGCGTCCTGAGCGAAACTGGTTTGTGTGAGGAGGAGGAGCGTACCCAGCGTGAGTGTGATGATCTGGAAGGATTTCATGGTGTGTCTGTCCTTGGTTGGTGGATTGTTGATGTATTTTATGTGATTATACAGCGGAAAGTTTCCGTTCAGAATCCTGTGAAAGGTCACAGTATCATTTTATATCATGTGAGCAATTCGTTTTAGTAAGGTGTGGATATGATAAAGCGAGAGCAGAAGTTTGGTCTTCTTGGCGTGTGTTGTATGTGTTTATCACTGGCTACAGGCTGTCCTGTAGACAGCCCTCCTGATGCCGTGGATATGGGCAGCAGTTCCATGGACGATATGGGAGGTGTCGATGTGGACATGCCCGATGTGGACATGGATGAGCAACCCGATGTGTTGTCAATCAGCAGCGTGACGCCCGAGCAGGGTGTGATGTCGGGGGGCAGTGAGGTGTTGATTAATGGGACTGCGTTTGAGCCTGGCGCGAAGGTCTTCTTTGGCGAATCCGAAGCTACGGACGTGGATGTGCGTAGTCAGACACAGATCAAGGTGACATCACCTGCGGCTGCTTCAGCGGGAGTTGTCGATGTGATCGTGGAAAATCCTGATGGTACACGTGTCACAAAGTCCAGCGCATTTACATACCTTGAGGGAGCCGTTGAGACACCTCTGTACTGTCGTCTTCAGGCACAAAGTCCATACCGTGCGACCTCTGGTATGAGTGATGCTGAACAACTTTATGTGGTTGTATTTGCAGAAGGCAAGACAGCGGGCGAAGGCGCAGGTTCAGGTGTGGAGGCCGAGCTTGGTGTGGGGATGGGCAGTGATTACGAGAGCTTTGCCTTTGAACCCATGGCGTACAACGTGGACAAGGATGGCTTAACGCCAGGCGACCTTGCTAACGATGAATATGGCGCATTGCCACCGCTTGATGAGCCAGGAGAGTTCTCGTATCTGGCGCGTGTTCGCGTGGATGGTGGTGACTGGCTGTATTGCGATCTTGATGGCTCCGACAATGGTGTAAGCAATGAGCAACTGGGTCAGCTTGTTGTCGAGGCGGACGCTCCTGTGGAGTATGAGGTAAGTTACTGTCAATTGATGAGCGCTGATCCTGTGGCTGTGACAACTGGTCAGCAAAGTCCCGAGCTGGCTGTGAGGGTCTTTAGTGATCAGGTCACACCAGGAAGTGGTCAGGGTACTGCTCTGGAAGGCTTCCTTGGTTATGGTGCATCGCTTGATGATCTGGATGCGCTCACCTATGTGCCCCTGAATTATCAGGGTGATGCCGATGGTTTGAGCCAGGGCGATCTTGCCAATGATGATTATACCGCAACTGTACTGCTGGATAGCGCAGGTGAGTACCGTTATGTGGCACGCTTCAGGGTCAAGGATCAGGAAGGCAGTGAGTGGTTCTATTGCGATCTGGATGGGCACGACGAATCGTCCCCCTTTGAGACCGAGCAGGCCGGTACGCTGCAAGTGACAGATCCTGCTGTGCCAACGCTTGGGTTCTGTCAGACCGAGACAACCCTTGTGAAGGTTGCTCCTGGCGAACAGACCACAGCGATCACGGGTCTGGTCTACATGCAGGATGTGACCACCAGTGCAGGTCAGGGCACAGGCATCACGGGTGAGCTTGTGTGGGGCGCGCGAGGCACCGATCCTCAGACTTGGACCAACTCGACGGCTGCCGCATATGTCGAGGATGTGGATGGTTTGAACGCTGGCGATCTTGCCAATGATCGCTACTCGGTCACATTGACACCTGCTCAGGAAGGTAGCTTTGACTACGCTTACAGGTTTAGTCTTGATAGCGGTACAAGCTGGGTGTGGTGCGACACCGATGGCTCTGGTCCAGACCCCACAAGCTTTGAGGACACCAAACTTGGTGAGCTTGAGGTAGAGAGCGTCAACCTGCCTGACAGTTGCCGCATTCAGTTCCCTTCAATTGTACAGTCTGCAATCGTGGGACAGGATGTGACCGTGTATGGCCGCGTGGAAGAGATTGGGATTACAGATCTTGTGGATGATAGTGCCGACGTCTCGATGGAATTGTGGGTTGGTCCTGTTGGACTTGATCCCGAGGTTGATGCGGCCATGTTCGACAAGGTTTCGATGGTATACAACCCTGCAATGCCCGCGAGCGTCACTGAGGATGAGTATGTGGCAACATGGTCCCCGACCTCCGCAGGTTCTTATCAGTTTGTATTACGTGCCAGCGTGGACAGTGGTGCAAACTATAGTTTCTGCGATCTTGATGGCGACGAGTTTGACGCGCTGAAAGTGGGTGTTATTCAGGCGTTTGATTCAGCTCCCGATTTGGTTGATTACTGTCATGTGTTTCAGACTCAGGCGACATGGTCTCTTGCAGATCCCTCACTTCCCATCTTCACTGCTGAGGTTTACGAAGGTGGTGTGACTGAAGGAAATGGAGGTGCAAACAGTGCACAGCTTGAAGCCGAAGTCGGTTATGGCGCTTCGGGTGTTAACCCTGCGCTTGCTGGTGGATATGCATGGCAACCTGCACCGTTCTCCATGGTGAATCCTGGCAATTCAAACAACTATGAATATCAGGGAAGCCCAGTGGATCAGGCAAGCGCACCATCACAAGGCACATACGGTGCCGTGATTCGTGTCAGAAGGGCTGGGCAATCCGATATGGAGTGGATGTACTGTGACAGTCTTTCAAGCAGCGGAGATTTTCTGATGGACCACATCTCAGTGTTTGAGGTGGTGCCATAGCACCAGACAACACAAGGGCAGACGTCAAAAAGGGGGGCGACTTCGCTAGCGAAGTCGCCCCCCTTTTTGACGTCTGCCCTTGTGTGAACTGACACATCGTGTCAGCTCATTGCATGACGTATTAATTGATATGATGTGGTGATGTGTCGTCGAGTGGTGGCAACAGATCTTCAAGGAATTGAGCCTTGTCGATAAAGAGTTGCAGGATGGACTCGAGGCAATCGGGGCGATGCTTGGAGTGGTAGGAGAGCATCTGTCCGAGAATGAGTAACAGCTCATCATCCTGAATCAGGTTCTTTTTCATATGCCATATCTCGTCATGGCGCATGAGTTGATCTTCCTCGCCGTAGAGTGGCTGTGAGGTGAACAGTTCAAACAGGATAGCACCCAGAGAGTACACATCCACACGATGGTCGTGTGCATAAGAGGGGGCCCATAGTTCAGGGGCACCATAGCCAAGCGAGACATTGCGACGCAGGGCGTCCTCGTGACCATCAAAACGGCCAACGCGTGCAAAGTCAAAGTCGATGAGTTTGAACGGCGTGGTGGTGGCGTCCTTTTTCTGCGTCATGACCACAGTTTCAGGGCTCAAGTTACGGTGCGTAATGTTGTGCTTATGCAAGGTTTGAACGGCACGCGTAAGCTCGGATGCGAGCGTCCATCGCTCGTGTTGAAGCAGAGGCGAGAGCTGTTCAAGTGGTTGGCTGTGCTCGGACTTCAGTACATCACGTAAGGTGTGTGCGCCGACCCATTCCGAGACGACGTGGAACACAAGCTCATCTTCAAGATCGCGAATAAGTTCATAGGCACGCGCGACGTAAGGCACCTGTTCAAGGGTGTTAAGTGCTTCGATTTCACTGAGCGTGGAGGCGAAGGCCTCGTCACGTTGATCGGGCTGTAAGAGGAGGTCAAGCGTGTAGGATTTAATGCGGACCTTACCACGTGAGCGAAGGATGCTGTGCTGGGCAATGTATTCCTTGTAGGGGAGCATGGCCGAGGACAGGTCCTCACGAATGATATAATTTGGGATCTTGTGAAGTGCAGATGTAGGGGTGGACAGAGGAATCAGGAGTTCTTCTACCTCGGCCTGGAATTCAGGCGAGAGTTTACAGGGACTTTGTGCTGTCAGAGACTCAAAAAATTCGGCTTCCTGGCCACGTAAAAGCAGGCGCTTTTGACGAGGGTCATTGAGCGAGATATGGGTTTTTGGCGCAGGCAGGTAGACGATGGATTCACAGGCAAATTCAGCGGGATAGTCGTCAAGTCGTTGTGCGAGGAATGCGCGCAGGGCTTTGGCGCGTGTTTCGTTGCGAATGAAGGGGCTCTCGACGCGTTTCCACGGGAGCTGCCAGCGACGAATGTCGCCAGAGATATCACCACTCCAACCTTTGATCTCAATCACGTAGATGCCACCTTCACCAATGATAATAGCATCAAACTCCAGCGTGTTACGACGCTGGGGAAGTTGTAACTCAAAGTTGCCAATAAGGGTGAAGTGCGCTGGCAAGTTGTCTCTGAGTCGTCGAAGTCCCTCCACTTCTGCGCGGTTCAGGGGCGAACCGATGGGGATATAGCGTGCCATGATTGTAGTCTCTTCTGTGATGCTTCCCTTATAGAAGACGCCGCATACTCTATCACCGAGCCATGTGAAGTGCGAGTAAAATCACAATTTACTTTGTGACCTGTACGCATCTATGACCTCTTGCAGGTATGTGTCAACATGGGGAATGAGGGTTGTGAGCAAATCGTTTCAAATCGGGTGAAGCGTGTCAGACCTTGGATGTGTCATGTGAGCGCTTCATGTGAGTTATCGTGGATATGCAGTCAGGTGTTGTGTTGAGCATGGAAAAAAGTGTGATCATGGTGGATCGGGCCGAGGGGCTTCTGGGGGCAGAAATATGCCGTCTTGCCGTGGCTTTGGCCCAGGATGTGTGTGGCGTTTTGGAGCAGTCTGGCGGGCTCTCATTGTATCAAGATGAGCCGTGGATTCAGGGCGTCGAGTGGGTTGAACTGGAGCGCGATGGTGTCATGTCATGTGCAAGAATCGTAGATACTCTGATTTTATGCCGACAATCTTTGGATGATGATATATTTCTCAAAGATATTCATTCTTGCATAGAGCAGTACACCACAATGACGCATGCAAAGCGAATACTTCTTATCTGCAATCATGCCTCCGTGGTCTGTCATGATAAGAGACAACAGCAACAGCTACTTGGTTCCACGCCCATCGATATCCTTGTGCAAACGCCCACCATCATGTACTCGCCTGGCTACATCGAACTTGAGGCGGCGAGTAGAGTCTATTTTGAGCGCACAGGAGAGCTTTGTCCGCCTGAGCATGTGATGCGTGTGGAGCGTGTGGCGATGGCTTGCCTTCGTCTTGCGCTTGAAGATGACCGCCACGGTTTCTACTCCTGTGAGGAGATCGCAGTCATTGGTGATGCGATGATGATACAGTGAACCTTTGTTTTGCCTTTGTTGGATCTTGACGTATAGTGGGGGAGTGTGAGTTCAAGTACGAAACAAAGAGAGTGATGTGTACGCAGTCATAGTCCACGCACAACCAGGTAATCAGGCTCAGGAGGTCGTCCCTCAACTTGTGTCCCTGATGGATTTACACGCTTCAACCTTACACAAAATGGCTGAGCGTGGCTTTATTACCGTGGAGTCTGGCCTCTCTCACGAGGAGGGCACCTTTCTTGTCGCTCGCCTCCAGGCACTCCAGTTGCCCGTCGAACTTATCTCGGAGAACGACCTCTCCACACGTGTGGATTCTCCTGCCATCCAGCCTGCGCCTTCCTCTCCCACAACAGGCGTGCCTTCAGTCTCCTTGTTTGAAGACATGGAGCTTGATTCTCTTGTGCACAGTCTTGACTTTGATCCTGCCGTTGATGTTGGGAACAGCGAGCTACACGCCGAGGATATTCATATCACAACGCCCCCAAAGCCCAGAGCTGAAGAGGGCGGTTGGGGTGCTCTTTTCCCCGACCTGAATATCTCGCCTGAACCTCCTGCTCGCGCTGTACAACCTCCCATGACTCCAGCGCCTGCTCCCTCGTTTACTCCTCCATCATCAACAGGGAATGCCTCAAACTTTGGTGCCGAGCCTGCGTCTTTTGGTGCCGAGCCGATAGCTCCAACACCTGTGACGCCTCCCCCCTCGTTCACATCGTCCTCGTTGGGGCTTCCTGGTGCGACATCTCCTGCTTCATCTCCACCACCGCCTCAACCCATGAGCTCCTTTCAGGGCGGTAAGATCCTCTCTGCCATGGGCGTCTCCAATGAAGACGAGCCGCCCTACAAGCCAGAGGGGTTTGATGACCGCCCACCTCACTCACCTGCGATTGCCAAATGGGTGAGCATCCTCGCGCCAGGCGCAGGACAGGTTTACAATGGTGATGAGCACCGCACCCTCGAATTTGGTCTGTGGTTCTTTCTCGTTAAGCCGTGGATCAAGGGTGTAAAACAGGCGCATACACAGGCCGAGAAGATCTCGACACACTGGGCTCCCATGCCCAAGCCAGGTAATATCTTTAGAACATTGCGTTACATGCTTGTTTGGTACTTTGCCGTGGTCATGGTCTGCGTGATGTGCGTCACGCTGGTTCAAATTGGCGTCAGTTTTTTTGGACGTCCTCCTGTGCCAAAACGTTCTCCCGCAGACGTGTCATTGACCGTCAAGGATGCTCGTCTTGAGATGCAAGCGGCTCGAATCAAGGCGCTTGATGCCGTGGGGGAGGTCATGGATGAGGCGATGGCCAAACGCTCTGAAATGAGTGGTCAGGAGCGCGTTCAACGCCTGTTCCTGAGAGGTCTTGAAGATTGTCAGCGCGGACACTTCCCGCTGTGTGAAGAGACGATGCGGCGCGTCAATGAGATCGCCAACGGCTCACATCGCGATGCTCTACGCCTTCAAACATGGGCTGCCATGCGTCGACAGGGCGGCTCCAGAGCGCCCATGCCTGAAGTCAGTACGCCTGCAAATTCACTGGCCGAGTACGAACTTCTCAGCCATCAGAAAAACAATCAGAAACAGGCTTCTGACACCGAGGGCACGCCAGCAGAACGTGATGTGCCCGGTGAGGATAGTCAGGAGCAAGGTGTAGAGAGCCCGTAGGGGCCAGGTTCTGGTTGGTTTGAGTCGTGGTGCAGGCTCATGCCATGCCAGTGAAATCAGTATCAATGGAGTAGATTTCATGACAATTCATGTGCGTGTGATGCATGATGGCGAAATGACTGAGTATGCGTTTGATCGCGCTCAGGTACGTATAGGTCGAGGTCCTGCAAATGATCTCGTCGTGGCCTCACGTGCCGTTGGCATTACACATGGTCTGTTGTGCACCATCGCTCAACAAGGCGAGATTGTGTTCAAGTCTCCTGCCTCCGATCTGGCCCAGGAAACTCTCCTCGTGCGAGATGGGCGGGTGCTCGCCGAATTAAGCGGAGAGAAGTTCGAGAAGGTTGTTGTAGAAGCAGGTGATTTCTTGATTCTTGGCGGTCATGTGCGCGTGGAGATCCTCGGCACAAAGTCGGTCAAGAAAGATGTCGAGGATGTCTTTGAAACACACTTGCTTGAGCAGGCTGTTGGCGGCCAACCTCTCGCTGAATTTGCACAATATTATCTGCGCGCAAGCGAGCATCTTGTCGGCGAACATCGCTTGATTCAACGTCTGTTGTCCGAGCTGGTTCAACTGACCTCGCTTGGACTACACGGTGAACCCGATGCGATCACCTTGCTCATGGTGTCCGCACAAGACGAGTTCCATGATGAGAGTTGGTCGTGGGATGCATCACTTGGCCGTGTGGAACTCGGCGAAGAATCATTGTGTGAGGTTAAAAAAGGCGGCGATCCTCTGGCACGCCATGCGCTGGAGATCAGCGCGTGGGCAAAGGATGTCTTACGTGAAGGGATGTCATACCTGAGCGAGCGTCCTTCCGAGACAACACGCAGTGTGTACATGCCTCTGATGCGTGGAGGTGAGTATCTTGGCTACGTCATGGTCAGGATGGTCCTCTCTGATGGAGAAGATACCTCGTCGATGGAGGCGATCACCGTCAGAGCGCTTGCGAGTTTGTCAGCGTTGATTGTGAACTCGTACCAACTTGGGCGTCGCCTTAACAGCGTGCAGGAGGAGAACAGGTACTTCAAGGAACACCAACGACGCCATTACCTCTTCAAGGAGCTGATCTGTGAATCCGAGACCATGAAAGAAGTGCATGCGCGTATGCAGTCTTTAATTCAGTCTCCCGAGGAGCCCGTGTTGATCGCGGGTGAGGCAGGCAGTGGCAAGGAGTTGTTTGGCAGAGCATTGCATCACCTTGGCGCACGCAAGGATGGTGTCTTTATCAGCGTACAGTGTGGTGCCATGTCCGAGGAGGTTCTTGGCGTGGAACTCTTTGGCTGTGTGGCCAGTGAGTTGTCTGGAGCGCTCGCTGCACGCAAGGGCGTCTTTGAGCTTGCGCATGGCGGCACAGTATATCTGGAAGAGGTCGAACGGCTCTCTCTCAGCTTGCAGGGAAAGCTTGCCCGGGTGTTGCGTGAAGGGGAGGTGCGACGTGTGGGTGATTCGGTAGGTCGTCAGGTCAACGCGCGATTGATTGTCAGCAGTAACGCATCGATCGCAGAGCTTGTACGAGAAGGGCAGTTTAGGCGAGATCTTTATATGATGCTCAAGGAAGGTTACCTCGAGGTGCCGCCATTGCGAGAGCGACGCGAGGATATCTTACCGCTGGCGTGTAACTTTCTGCGCGTCTACTCAAAGCGTTATGAGAAGAGCGCCGATGATTTTGATGCGCAGGTCCGTCAGATGTTCGCCAGCTATGACTGGCCAGGAAACGTCAGGCAACTACAAACGCTCGTTGAGGCCGCTGTGCTCAGAAGTCATCCAGAGGCAAGGTTCGTGACCCTGGACGACTTCAAGTTCTAGGACACGCTCAGGATCTGACCCTCGCTGCACCAGACTCACTCTGATCTCGGGTTCACTCAAGCTATCAAAATCATCGGCTTCGTTCACCTTGACCAACACACGATGGGTTCGCAGGTGAGCTCAGTGCGGAGGCTATTTGCCAAGTTTCTTGAGGAGCTTGAGCACAGCCTCTTCATGTTCTGGCGTGTGTTGAACCAGCGCTTGTAGAGCACTGGTCAGTTGTAGCGCAGGCTCAATCGACTGGCTGTACGTGCGATACAGCGCGACCTTGGCCATGTTGACTGCGGGGGAGGGGAGTGAGGCAATATGAAGCGCACGCTCCCTGGCACGCTGGTGTAACTGGTCAGGCGCAACTACTTCATGCACAAGCCCAATGCGGAGCGCTTCTTCGCTCTTAATCACGCGTGTGGACAGAATCAACTCGGTGGCACGCGAGAACCCCACGGCACGCGTCAGAAGAAATGCGCCGCCATCTCCAGGGATAAGCCCCACGCCTGCGAAGGTGGACCCAAACTTGGAGTTATCACTTGCGATGCGAATATCCGTCATCAACGCAAGATCGAGCCCTGCGCCGATCGCAGCGCCTTGAATTGCGCTGATCACGGGGCGTTCAAGACGATCAAACCCGCGCGTGACCTCCTGAAGTCCCTGCGAGTATTTGGCGCGCAGCTCAACCGTGTTGCCTTCAAACATGCCAGAGCGATCGCGCATCGCCTCCAGATCGCCACCTGCGCAGAAGTTCTTTCCGTTGCTCTTGAGGATGAGCACCTTGAGCGCAGAGTCATGCTGTAGTTTTGGGAGCAACGCGAGCATATCCGTGAGCATCTGTTGGCTCCACGCGTTGCTCGCTTCGGGGCGATTGAGCGTGATCGTTCCGATACCTGTAGCGGTATCAAGTTCGTAAAGGAGGTGTTCTTCAGGAGGTGTAACGTGGGTCATATGCCTTGTGGTGGTTCAGGGAGTGGTTGTAGGGGCTTCTTCTGCGGCAGGTGTTTCAGGTGGAGTGGCCTGTGTAAACAACAGCTTGAGCGAGGTGTCATCCTTGATATGAATGGTCTTGCTCTCGGATGTTGATCCATCGGGGAACTTGACCTGTACCTCATGTTTACCCACGCTCACGGCGAGCGTTGAGGTGGGCGTTTGTACTTTCTGGAGCTTGCCATCGACGATGATCGCAGCGCTGGAAGGCTCTGAATACACAGTGATATCAACCTGTTTGGGCGGTGCCTGTGGGCTAGTCTTTTTCTCTTCAATGCTTGAAGCGTAGAGCACGATCTCCTTGTTGGATTCGAGCGTTTTTCGCGTATTTTCGCCTACATTCGTGGCGACCTGCTCGCCTGAGCGCAAGGGCGCCGTGTTGGATTGAGGCTGTGGAGATGTGGTGGAGCAGGCCATAAGCCCTGTGAGCAACACGCTCAAGATAAGTTTCTTATGCATAATAAAAGGTGGGATGTTCGTGGGTTTAGGTGAGTACAAGGCGCGCGTTGGCTGTGTCTGAATGGATAGTATAGTCGTTGTGAAGTGTCCAGCGCGACACGAGATGAAAAAGAGCGAAGAAAAGAGTTGCATTCTTGGAACAAATATGGAAGAAAAGCATCCCCTTATCGCCCGTATAATATGCGAGTAAGAGGGGAATTGATAACAGAAAACCTGTTTTCTTTTGAGTTAGCCGCTCACCATTATCGGGTGTGATTCCCCACACAAAAACCGATAATGTATTGAGAACAGGCGGGTTTATTGCTCATCTCTCATCACATGATGAGAAAAGGTGTGCGCCTCCAAAAACAGACCAGAGGCGGATCCTCTCACCGGAGCTCATGTAGGCCTTATTTGGTAAAGATAGATTCGAGAAGATTAAAGACGTCTCAGGCATGACCTGAGGCATGGATTGTAAAAGAAGTTCTTTCAGTCACGCACATAATACAGAGTAGACAAAAGACCTTGTGTGATTCAGGCGATGTAGGCCTGACGAGGTCTTTTTAAGCGAGCTGAGAGAACTTAAAGATGAGAACTGTAAAGGAGAGTTGAGATGGCACGATACACAGGCCCAAGACTTCGCATTGTTCGCCGTCTTGGTACAGCGATGCCAGGACTTACCCGTAAACTTGCGGAGAACCGTCCTTACCCACCCGGCCAGCATGGTCAGGGTCGTCAGCGTTTTAGTGAATTCAAGAAGCAGCTTTATGAGAAGCAGAAGCTTCGCTTCAACTACGGCCTCAGCGAGCGTCAGCTCCGTAATCTCTTCACCGAAGCTCAGCGCGGCAAAGATCCTGCCGGTGTTGCTCTTCTCAGGTTGCTTGAGCAGCGTCTTGATAACGTTGTCTTCCGTTTGAACCTTGCGCCTACCATTCCTGCTGCTCGTCAGCTTGTCGCGCATGGTCACATCATGATTGACGGCAGCAAGGTTGACCGCCCCAGCTTCCGCGTGAAGCCTGGTGCAGAAATCTCCGTGCGCCCCAAGAGCCGTAACCTCGACGTCATCACAAGCAGCGTGGAAAGCCCCGGCCTTCGCCTTCCTTCTTACCTCAGCTTCGACGGTAAGACCTACACAGGCAAGATGGAGACCTACCCCACACGTGAAGACGTGCCTCTGGAGCTTGAAGAGCAGCTTGTGGTCGAGTACTACTCACCACGTCTGTAATCGCTCAGAGGGTTGAAAAGCTCACAAAAAAGGCGAGCATCCTTTTACAGGATGCTCGCCTTTTTTGCTTCTTGTCTTTTGTGGTGCGTGGTTTTGCTGTGCGCCAGAGAGCAAAAGAAGGGGCGAGGATTTGACCGGTCAAATCCTCGCCCCTTCTTTTGCTCTCTGGCGCACATGTTTACTGCTGACATGTACCTGTGTCGTTGCTCTCGTAGCCACAGACTCCCGAGCAACACTGGTCGTTTGTGATGCAGGAGAGACCCGCGTCAATACATGCAGGATCTGTGGGGTCGGGTATGGATGGGTCACAGACGCCTTCGATGCACGCGTTGTTGCAGCAGTCTTCATCTGTACTACAGTTGTTTGCACGAGGAGAACAATCGCTTGGATCGTTGGGTGTGTCAGGCAC
This sequence comes from uncultured Pseudomonadota bacterium, assembly GCA_950059285.1. Classification (GTDB taxonomy): domain Bacteria; phylum Myxococcota_A; class Bradymonadia; order Bradymonadales; family Bradymonadaceae; genus CATLTV01. The sequence continues at coordinate 12,627 of CATLTV010000035.1, forward strand.
ATTGACATCGCAGATGCCATTTGAGCAGGTCATGTTGCAGCACTCTGTATTTGTGGTGCAGCTATTTCCACGCGTGGTGCACTGTGTTGTGGGGCATCCTTCATCAACCTCGCCGTCACAGTCATTGTCCATGTAATCACACTCCTCTGTGGAAGGAATGCAGGATGAGGCGGCGCAGCCAAACTCAATAAGAATATTGGCATCCTGTGAGGCGCTCTCTCGGAGTGAGTCGCAGGTCGCTCCAGAGATGGACACGGTGTTGTCAGAGAGACGGTAGGTCACATCAGGGCTTGCGCCCGTGGAGTAAATCTGGGGGGTGCCATTGCCCATGTCGATGGTGACCCAGATCTTGTTTGCATCGGGAGGTGTGCTGTCGAGTTTGAATTCACAGCCAACAACACTACGTGTGATGCTTGTCAATACGTTGCTTAGAGAGTTTGTGTCATCAGCAAGATAGGCGACATCGGTGCCACCTGCGACGGCATAGTCTCTGATTTGAGAGAGGTTTGCTGCTGTACCAAAGCCGATGGCGTAGGTGTTGAAGCCCTCTAACAGGAGCTGCTGTACTTCGCTGACGGCTCCTGCGTGGCCTCGTACCTGGCAGCTTTCCATTTCTGGAGCTTCGCCATCAGTGATCAGGATGACAACCTTGTCGCGCTCCTCATCAAGAGGATCGTTTTGCATGTGGAGCCAGTTGTTTGTGCGTACATTGCGCAATGCGCTCCCTGTGGGAGTGCCGCCTGACGGGATGAGGTTTGAATAGGAGTTGATCACCGTGTCTGCTGCGTGCTCACCCATGGGGAGGGCCTCCACGCTGTTACAGTCATAGGACATGGGGTCGCCACTTGCGCCGTAGTAGGAGAGGCCGATGTTGGCCTTGCCTTCAAGGTTCATGGCGAGCTGGTTCAGAGCGCTTGTGGCGAGTGTCCACTTGCTATCTGCCTGGATGTTTCCTGCGCAGGGATAGCGCTGTCCACCGAGCATGTCGGGGGAGTCACACATCGAGCCAGAGCGGTCGAGCACAATATGAATGCTTGGTTTGACGGTCTGGAAGGATGTCATCTGAGAGCCACATGTGGGGCCCATGACAGAGGTGGAGCACGCATCACCGATGTTATCACCATCGGAGTCTACCTGATCGGGGTTTGGTGTGCTCTGGCAGTTATCACAGGCATCGCCGATGCCATCGCCATCGCCATCCGAGAGGACCGTGCTTGGTGTGTTGGGGCAGTTATCATCACGGTCGGGCGTGCCATCGTTATCGGAGTCCTGGTCAGGATCATAGGTGACAGGGGGCTCATTGGACTCCTCGCAGGCATCTCCAACATTATTTCCATTGGCGTCGGCCTGATTGAGGTTGGGGATATCCTTGCAGTTATCGCAGAGGTTGCCCACGCCATCGGAGTCATCGTCGGCCTGATCGGGGTTGATGATGTAATCGCAGTTGTCGATGCCATTGATCACGCCATCGGCGTCCTCGTCGCCTTGAGGGTCAAGGGTGCCTGAGCTTGTGTTTGGGTTGGTGTTGGTGGTGACCGAGGATGTGGGGACACACTGGTTATTCGCGTTGGGTTCAGTGTTCGCGGGGCAGGTCGCGGTGGTGTCATCGGTGCAGGACACGAGGCTGAACGCGAGCGCCAGCGGTAAGAGCGCAGATGTGTTAAGGATTGTGGTTCTACGGGACATAATACCATCCATTTTATTCAATTTTGGCGAGACCATGATACAAGGCAGAGGGGGCCAGAGGATCAGACGCAAGTTATCGTCAGTAAAGTACGCGTACAGAGTAATGTTTTTTTGAATGAGTTACAACGTCTCATTGTAGCGCTCTTGTGGGAGGGGGTGAAGGGGGATGTGGGATAAATTAAGGGTTGACAGTTATTCACTTTATGTTTAGTTTCTGCGACCCTGCCAGGCGTGGGAGAAGAGCGAAGGCAGGAAAAGAAGAGGTTATCATCGGCAGATAGCAGGGCGAATATCCTTAAAATACAAAGAGAAGACATTATAATCATGACGAATCATGAGGCCCTCACAGAAGATGTGGAGCTCGAGCTTGAGGTTCGGGGTCTCTAATCCAGGAAGAGCGCACGTGAATATTGTGTCCTACCTAGTTTGACTCTGACAATTCCTGATTGTGGATTGTTTGGGGCAAGGGGGAGGAGCATAAATTCTAGTGTGCTTGTGGTGTTTCTTGTCGAGGTTGGTGTGTTTGTGTTTGGGACGGTTTGTGTTGAGATGCCCGTAAGTAGAGGGCGTCGAAGAATCTGGGGTGTAACCTGGACTTGAGAGAACGATAGAAAGAAGGAAAGAGCCTCGACGTTACGAGAGGCTCGATGTGGGTCTTTGGAGAGAGCACGGTCAGCGTAATGAGGTCGTGAGAAGAGCTCTTCAGAGGTCTGAAATATAGAGGCATCATGGTTTGAGTTTGTCCCCCGCGTGTTGTGGGGGAGTGATGAGTTTAGATGGTTTCTGGTGAAGGTGTTACACAAGCGCCAGGGACTTCATGATGTCAAGACATCTTGTGTTACATGCAAGGAGAGAGGATGGGTCCTGTGATCAAGGAGAACTTCCGGTACCGTAAGAGCTACGGTAAAATTGAGAAGATCGTCGACTTCCCCAATCTGATAGATATTCAGCGTCGCTCCTACCTGGAGTTTTTGCAGTCAGGCGTGCCCGTTGAGGAGAGAGAGGATACGGGTCTTCAGGGGGTGTTTAAGAGCGTCTTCCCAATCAAAGACTTTAACGAAACTTCAACGCTGGAGTTCGTGAGCTACTGTTTGGAGAAGCCCAAGTATGACATCGACGAGTGTATCGCTCGTGGGATGACCTATGCTGCTCCCCTCAAGGTTGTGATTCGACTGGTGATCTGGGACAACGACGAGATCAGTGGTCTGCGTTCGATCCGCGACGTGAAAGAGAAGGATGTCTTCTTTGGAGACATTCCTCTGATGACCGACAAGGGTACGTTCATTGTCAACGGTACAGAGCGCGTGATCGTGAGCCAGTTGCACCGTTCTCCTGGCGCATTCTTTGACCACGACAAGGGCAAGAGCCACTCCTCTGGTAAGTTCCTTTACTCCGCACGCGTGATTCCTTACCGCGGCTCATGGCTTGACTTTGAGTTTGACGCCAAGGATATCCTTTATGTGCGTATTGACCGCAAGCGTAAGATGCCTGCGACCGTGTTGTTGCGCGCGCTTGGTTACTCCACCGAGGAGCTGCTCCGCGAGTACTACTCCACAGAGCGCATCTATCTTGAGGATGGCGCGTACTTCAAGACCGTGGATGTCGAGGTTCTTCGTGGCCAGGTTGCATCCTCAGAGGTTGTGGATGAGAGCGGCAAGGTTCTTGTCAAGAAGGGCAAGAAATTCACCCGTGGCGCGATCAACAAGATCAAGAAGGCCAACATCACACGTATCCCCATCGCCTTTGAAGAGGTCGTGGGTAAGGTCGCCGCCGAGGACGTCTTTGATGAAGAGACAGGCGAGATCTTGCTTGAGTGTAACGAGGAGATCTCCGAGGCGATCATCCCCGAGTTGGTGGCACGTGGCTTGACCGAAGTGAATGTGTTGTTCATTGATAACGTGAACTCCGGTCCATTCCTTCGTAACACGCTTCTTGCGGACAAGGTCACATCACCTGATGATGCGATCCTTGAGATCTACCAGCGCCTCAGGCCTGGTGATCCCCCCACACCTGATCAGGCACAGAACCTGTTTGATAACTTGTTCTTCAACCCCGAGCGTTACGACCTGTCACGCGTGGGCCGCCTGAAGCTTAACTACAAGTTCCACCGCAAGCACATCGAAGATCTTGAGGAAGATGAGCGCAAGCTCATGAGCCAGCTTCGCGAGCTTCTTGCTGAAACCATCGAAGCGCAGGCCGAGCCCGAGAAGGTCCTCGCACGCTTTGACCGTTCACAGGATGTGGATGCGTTGACAAAGACCATCGCGACACTTGGCGGCCTCCCCGAGGGTATGGGCAAGAAAGTAGACGCCATCACAGACAAGCTTGAAAAAGTCCACGAGAAGCTCGCCCCATGGCGTATTCAGACGCTTCGCGAAGAGGACATCATCGAAGCTGTGCGTTACTTGATTGAGCTCAAGAACGGCCGTGGCACCATCGACGATATTGACCACCTTGGTAACCGTCGTGTTCGTACCGTGGGTGAGTTGCTTGAGAACCAGTACCGTATCGGCCTTGTCCGTATGGAGCGTGGTATCAAGGAGCGCATGAGCATGTCTCAGGAGATTGAGACATTGATGCCTGATGATCTGATTAACTCCAAGCCTGTGAACGCAGTCATCAAGGAGTACTTCGGTTCCAGCCAGCTGTCTCAGTTCATGGACCAGACAAACCCGCTCTCCGAGGTGACACACAAGCGTCGTCTCTCCGCGCTCGGACCAGGTGGTCTGACTCGCGACCGCGCGGGCTTTGAGGTTCGCGATGTTCACGTGACTCACTACGGTCGTATCTGCCCGATTGAGACTCCAGAAGGTCCAAACATTGGTCTGATTGCGTCTCTCTCCACATACGGTCGCATCAACGACTACGGCTTCATCGAGACACCTTACCGTAAGGTTGCCGATGGTATCGCGACACGTGACGTGCGTTACTACTCCGCGCTTGAGGAGCAGGACAACGTCATCGCTCAGGCCAACAGTGTGCTTGATGAAGAAGGTAACTTCGTCGCTGAAACAGTGGCTTCACGTGTGGAAGGTGACCCCCGTAACGTCGCTCCAGGTGAAGTGACTCTTATGGACGTGTCTCCTAACCAGCTTGTGAGTGTGGGTGCTGGCCTGATTCCGTTCCTCGAGAACGATGATGCCAACCGCGCGCTCATGGGATCCAACATGCAGCGTCAGGCTGTGCCTTTGTTGCGCACTGACGCCCCTCTCGTGGGTACAGGCATTGAAGGTCTTGTGGCCAAGGACTCTGGCGTGGCGATCTCCGCACGTCATGGTGGTGTTGTTGAGAGCGTGGATGCCGAGCGTATCGTGATTCGCCCTGACAACAGACCTGGCGAATTGTTCGTCAAGCCCGACATCTACAAGTTGATGAAGTTCACACGCTCCAACCAGGCTACCTGCATTAACCAGAAGCCAATCGTGCGCGTGGGTGACAGGGTCGAGAAGGGCGAGATCGTCGCTGACGGTCCTTCCACACAGCGTGGAGAGCTTGCTCTTGGTCGTAACATCATCGTGGCGTTCATGCCCTGGGGTGGTTACAACTTCGAGGATTCCATCTTGATCAGTGAGCGCCTTGTGAAGGAGGACATGTACACCTCCATTCACATCGAGGAGTTCGACTGTGTTGCTCGTGACACCAAGCTTGGTCCAGAAGAGATCACACGCGACATTCCAAACATGAGCGAAGAGGCACTTGCTGACCTCGACGTCTCGGGTATCGTCCGCATTGGTGCTGAAGTTGGCGCAGGTGACATCCTCGTGGGTAAGATTACACCCAAGGGTGAGCAGCAGCTCTCCCCGGAAGAGAAGCTCCTCAGGGCGATCTTCGGTGAGAAGGCTGGCGATGTGCGCGACACATCCTTGCGCATGCCTCCTGGTGCCAGCGGTACTGTGATTGGCGCTCGCGTCTTCGCACGACTGGGCGCAGACAAAGACGAGCGTGGCCGCAGCATCGAGGATGCCGAGGAAGCGAAGTTGCTCAAGGACCAGGATGATGAAATCCGTATCCTTCGTGACGCTGCTTACCGCAAGATTGGTGATTTGCTCATGGGTCAGACCGTGAACGCTCGCCTTGCTGATGAGTCTCGCAACGAGCTTATCTCAAGCGGCACCGTGATCACGGAAGACGTGTTGGCAAGCGTGCCTCGTCGTTACTGGACAGACATCTTTGTGGACGAAGAGACCACAGACAAGTTGATGGAAGTTCTTGGCGATGTGGAGGATCAGATCCTCGTGATTCGTCTGAACTACAGCGAGAAGATCGAGAAGTTGCATAACGGCGACGAGCTTCCTCCTGGCGTGATCAAGATGGTCAAGGTCTATGTCGCGATCAAGCGTAAGCTTCAGGTCGGTGATAAGATGGCTGGACGCCACGGTAACAAGGGTGTGATCAGTCGCATCCTCCCCATGGAAGATATGCCATACCTTGAGGATGGTACTCCTGTGGATATGGTGCTCAACCCTCTCGGCGTGCCTTCACGTATGAACGTGGGTCAGGTTCTTGAGACACACCTTGGCTGGGCCGCACGCGGTCTTGGTTGGAGGGTCGGTGAGATCCTTGAGCAGTTGGGTGAAGAAGAGCGCTTGAGGCAGCTGTTCCTGAATGTCTTCAAGGGAGACAAGAAGAAGGAAGAGTTCATCAAGGCAGCCGACGCCAACGCCCTTCGTGAGATGGGTAAGACGATGACTGATGGAATTCACGTGGCGACTCCTGTGTTTGATGGAGCGCCCGAGGAAGCGATCCATGACCTGCTCAAGCTGGCAGGGTTCTCCGAGTCGGGTCAGTCCGTGTTGTTCGATGGTCGTACAGGCGATGCTTTTGAGAACGACGTCACCGTCGGGATCATGTACGTGCTGAAACTTCACCACTTGGTGGATGATAAGATCCACGCACGTTCCATTGGGCCGTACAGCCTTGTGACTCAGCAGCCACTTGGTGGTAAAGCTCAGTTCGGTGGTCAGCGTCTTGGTGAGATGGAGGTCTGGGCTATCGAGGCTTATGGTGCCGCCTACACCTTGCAGGAGTTCTTGACCGTGAAGTCCGATGATGTGACGGGTCGTACTCGTATTTACGAGTCCATCGTCAAGGGTGACTTCTCACTTGATCCTGGTCTTCCCGAGAGTTTCAACGTGTTGATCAAAGAGCTTCAGGCGCTTTGTCTCAACGTGGAGCTTTTGGAAAAAGATCTCTAAGCGACAGAATACACGCAGTGATGTGAAGCGATCTGCCTTGAAGGTAGGTCGCTTCACATCACCGTTTGACTTGATATAAGAAGTGAAGTGCATTGCCTTGTGAGACACAGGCGGATGTACGATTTATGATAGACACTGGCTACCTGCTCACGGGCGTGACGATATGTGACGCTGCACACGGTGAGAGGAGCCATCATCCAAGCGCTGCGACAACAGGTTACAGATGTAGCCGCCAGCAGCCAGGAGGCGACCTTGAAGGACATCTTCAGCTTTTTTGAGAAGCCCAAAGATCCACTGAGCTTTTCCGCGATCCGCATCGGTATCGCCAGCCCCGAGAAGATCAGGGAATGGAGTCATGGTGAGGTCAAGAAACCAGAAACCATTAACTACCGTACATTCAAGCCCGAGCGTGACGGTCTTTTCTGCGCCAAGATTTTTGGTCCAGTCAAAGATTACGAGTGCATCTGTGGTAAATACAAGCGCATGAAGCACCGCGGCGTGGTGTGTGAGAAGTGTGGTGTTGAGGTGATTCTTTCCAAGGTGCGTCGTGAGCGTCTTGGTCACATCAACCTTGCGACTCCCGTGGCTCACATCTGGTTCTTGAAGAGCTTGCCCTCACGTATTGGTAACTTGCTTGATATTACGCTCAAGGATCTTGAGAAGGTTCTTTACTGTGTGGCGTACATCGTGACCGATCCTGGCCTGACTCCTTTGAGCAAGGCTGAGGTTCTTAGCGAGCAGAAGTACATGCAGTACCGTGAAGACTTCGGCGAAGTCTTTGAAGCAGAGATGGGTGCCGAAGCGATCAAGAGCTTGCTCGCTGACATGGATATCCCCACCATCGGTGACGAACTTCGCGCCGAGATGAAAGAGGCCACAAGTGAGGCCAAGCGCAAGCGCATCTCCAAGCGTCTCAAGATCGTGGAAGCTATCCGCGATTCCTTGAACCGCGCAGACTGGATGATTCTGGATGTGATCCCTGTGCTTCCTCCTGATCTTCGTCCTCTTGTGCCGCTTGACGGTGGCCGCTTTGCGACCAGTGACTTGAACGACCTTTACCGTCGTGTCATCAACCGTAACAACCGTCTCAAGCGTTTGCTCGACTTGCACGCTCCCGAGATCATTATCCGCAACGAGAAGCGTATGCTTCAGGAAGCTGTGGATGCGTTGTTTGATAACGGTCGTCGTGGCAAGACCATTACAGGTCCAAACAAGCGTCCTCTGAAGTCACTCTCTGACATGATCAAGGGTAAGCAGGGGCGTTTCCGTCAGAACTTGCTCGGTAAGCGTGTTGATTACTCTGGCCGTAGTGTGATTGTGGCTGGTCCTGAGCTCCGTCTTCACCAGTGTGGTCTTCCCAAGAAGATGGCTCTGGAGTTGTTCAAGCCGTTTATCTACAACAGGCTTGAGGATCGTGGACACGCGACCACCATCAAGAGCGCCAAGAAGAAGGTCGAGCGCGGTGAGCCCATCGTGTGGGACATTCTTGATGAAGTGATTAAAGAGCACCCCGTGTTGTTGAACCGTGCTCCAACACTCCACCGTCTTGGTATCCAGGCGTTTGAGCCCGTGCTCATCGAGGGTAAGGCGATTCAGGTGCACCCCCTTGTGTGTGCTGCCTACAACGCTGACTTCGATGGTGACCAGATGGCTGTGCACTTGCCTCTTTCTCTGGAAGCCCAGATGGAAGCACGTGTTCTCCTTCTGAGCACCAACAACATCCTCTCACCTGCACACGGTTCACCTATTATCGTGCCTTCTCAGGATATCGTGCTTGGATGTTACTACATGACCCGTGAGCGTCCATTTGCCAGAGGATGTTACCGTGAGGACAAGGACGGCCGTCCTACTCAGGGTATGTACTCAAGCTTTGATGAAGTGCGCATGGCGTTTGACCACGGCGAGCTTCACCTTCAGGCGACCATCAAGGTGCGCTTTGAGGGTAAGATGTACACCACCACCACAGGTCGTGTGATCTTCTACGAAATCCTTCCCAAGAGCATCACCTTCGACGAGATCAACCGTCAGATGGATAAGAAGTCTCTGGGTCGCATCATTGATATGGCGTACCGTCGCTCTGGCTCCAAGGACACCGTCCTTCTTGCCGATGCTTTGCGTACCATTGGTTACACCTACGCGACACGCGCAGGTATCTCCATCTCCATCAATGACATGCACATTCCTCCAAGCAAGCACGAGATCGTGGCCAAGGCGATGGATGAAGTGGCAGAGATTGAAGAGCAGTACACCGAAGGTCTTATCACCGATGGTGAGCGCTACAACAAAGTTGTCGATATCTGGGCAACCTGTACTGAAGAGATCGCAAAGATCATGCTCTCTGACATTGAGACGCAAGATTACGTGGATCCGAAGACAGGTGAGCAAATCTCATCCCAGTCCTTCAACTCCATTTACATCATGGCTGACTCCGGTGCTCGTGGTTCTGCACAGCAGATGCGCCAGCTCTCCGGGATGCGTGGTTTGATGGCCAAGCCATCTGGTGAGATCATCGAGACTCCTATTACCGCGAACTTCCGCGAGGGTCTGACCGTGCTGGAATACTTCATCTCCACACACGGTGCTCGTAAAGGTCTTGCGGATACCGCGCTCAAGACTGCGAACTCGGGTTACCTGACTCGTCGTCTTGTGGACGTCGCCAACGACTGCACCGTGCAGGAGTACGACTGTGGTACACTTGATGGTATCGACATGATCGCTCTCTACGAGGGTGGTGAGGTGATCGAGCCGCTCAAGAACCGTATCCTTGGTCGCGTGGCACTTGAGCCTATCTGGGATCAAGCTGACAACCTGATCATCGACTCCAACGAGGAGATCGATGAGGTGCGTGCAACCCAGATTGAAGAAGCTGGTATCGAGCGCGTCAGGATTCGCTCAGGTCTGACATGTCAGACTCGCGAAGGTGTTTGTGCTCTGTGTTACGGACGTGACCTCTCTCGTGGTCGCCTCGTGAACGTGGGTGAAGCTGTCGGTACAATTGCTGCGCAGTCCATTGGTGAGCCTGGTACTCAGCTTACCATGCGTACCTTCCACATTGGTGGTATCGCGACTCGTGGTGTCGAGCAGTCCAACCACGAAGTGCGACGCGGCGGTGTCGTGCGTTACCAGAACATCAAGTTCGTCCAGAAAGAGGTCAACGATCGCACTGTCTACACAGTGATGAGCCGTAACGGTGAAGTGACCATTCATGATGAGCAGGATCGTGAGCGCGAGCGTTACCCCATCGTTTACGGTGCAAACATCCTCGTGGCTGATGGTGGAACCATCGAACCTGGTAGTGTGCTTGCCGAGTGGGAACCCTTCGCCACACCCGTGCTTACAGACAAGCAAGGTTATGTCTTCTTCGAGGACATCATCGAAGGCGTCTCCATGGAAGAGCGCGTGGATACAAACACAGGTCTCTCTCGTAAGGTGATTACCGAGAGCCGTGACTCCAGCGTGCGTCCTCGTATCTCTGTGCGTGAAACATCCAAGAAGAACTCCAAGGTATTGTCCTCCTTCTTCTTGCCTGTGGATGCGACCCTGTTCGTGAACGAAGCTCAGGAAATTGAGCCTGGTCACGTGCTGGCAACCATTCCTCGTGAGACCACGAAGAACAAGGATATTACCGGTGGTCTTCCAAGGGTTGCTGAGCTCTTCGAAGCTCGTAAGCCCAAGGAGCATGCGATTATCTCCGAGATCGAGGGTATCGTATCCTTCGGTAAGGAAACCAAAGGTAAGCGTAGCGTCATCGTGACTCCTGAAGTGGGTAACGCCAAGACGTACCAGGTGCCCAAGTCTCGTCACATCACCGTGCACGAAGGCGACAGGGTCCGCTCTGGTGAGGCTCTCATGGAAGGTTCCGAGAACCCACACGATATCCTTCGTGTCAAAGGTCGTAAGGAACTTGCCAAGTACCTCGTCGATGAGATCCAGGAAGTGTACCGACTCCAGGGTGTGCGTATCAACGACAAGCACATGGAGATCATCGTGCGTCAGATGTTGCGTAAAGTCCGCATCGTGGATGTGGGCGACACCGACTTCCTCACCGATGAGCAGGTCGAGCGCACAACCTTCGAAGAAGTGAACAGGCGCATCATGAGCAAGGGCGGTCGTCCTGCCGTGGCTCAGGACCTGTTGCTTGGTATCACCAAGGCTTCGATCTCTACAGAGAGCTTCATCTCTGCTGCGTCCTTCCAGGAGACCACCAAGGTCCTTACGCAGGCAGCGCTCTCCAGCAAGGTCGACAAGCTTCGCGGCTTGAAAGAGAACGTGATCATGGGTCGCCTCGTACCAGCTGGTACTGGTGCTCCTCAGTACCAGAAACTCCGTCACCAGACACTTGTGCCTGACGAAGTTCCTGAGCACCTCTCTCGTAAATATGGCTCCGTCGAAGAGGAGCTTGCTGCGGGTGAATAAGCTCACTGGGTAAGCTAAAAAAGAAGAGGGGCGAACATTTGCGCAGCAAATGTTCGCCCCTCTTCTTTTTTAGCTTACCCTCAAGGACAAAGAGCGGACACACAAAGGGGCGGCCTGTTGCATTCGCAACAGGCCGCCCCTTTGTGTGTCCGCTCTTTGTCTCTTTCTAAAATGAGAGCTTTACGCCTGCGTAACCACCATCACGAGTGGGCATGACCTGAAGAGTTGTGGCGTTCTTCTTGTTGCCAAGCGCATAGATGAACAGGCCACCACCGACGATGGTAAAGACCGCACCTGAGCTAAGCATGGTCAAGCCGAGTGTTCTGTATTGTGTGGCCTGTGTGGTCTGATCTTGTGGCACGTCGACCTTGGGGGTGGAAGGATCAACATCAAGCTCCTTGAGCTTGGAGTTAAAGTAGAGAGAACCTGCCATGAGGCCGACGCCAGCGACGCCAATACCAAGACCTGCCCAGCCAAGTCCGCCGATGCCGCTTGTCTCGGGCGGTGGCTTAAGCTGCTTGTCCTGTTGTTTGGTGACGACCTCCGAGATGGCAACGCCCGTGGATTGTGCGTGGCGTTTGAGCTCAAGGCCATGTGTCATGGCGTGAAGGCGAGCGAGGTTGCGCGCCTGCATATCGGCATCGAGGTCGGCGCTCTGGTCCTGAGCTTTTTTGGCAAACTCGATGGCCTTATCAAAGTTGTTGCTCTTGAGGTAGGCAAGGCTTGTCATGTAAAGGAAGATGCCATTTGGATCTTCCTGATATGCCTGGGAGAACTTGAAGATCGCAGCGCCATAATCACCACCTGCATAGGCTTGCTGTCCTTCCTGGAAGAACTTGGCTGCGGCCTCTTTGTTTTGTGCAAAGGCGGCGCTTGAGCTCAGGGTGAGGAGTGCAAATAAGAGTAGGGAGACGAGGTATGGAGTGGTGTTGTACTTCATAAGTCAAGATCTGGATGTCGTTGCTTTTTGGGAGTATTCACCACGCAAGACGTGTGATGCATCACGTAAGTGAAGGGCATTGCGTGGTCTGGCCTATGCTGTAGGGCTGAATCGTAAGAATGTTGGGGGAAGTGAGCACAAGCTAGAGTTTTAACGTGACCATGAGCATAACGCAATTATCATTCATGAATTAATTATTCAGGGATGATGAGTTTATAGGTGTCATTTTTGGGTTCGGTTTTGGGCTCTGTCTTCTTGGTTTCAGCCTCTTTTTTCACGCCAGTGTTTTTGGGCAAGAGGTTGATTTTTTGAGATGTGTCAGGCTCTGTGGTGGTGGTCTTTTTGCGCGTCTTGTCGCTCGTCTTTGTGGTCTTGTTTGTTTTGGTTGCCTTGGTTGATTTGGACGTTTTTTGAGCGGGTTGTTTTGTGTCCTCTTTGGGCTCAGCTGGTTCTACGTCTTCTTTGTCAGGTACAGCAGCGGGCTCGGTGGTGTCATCAGGAACGTCTTGAGCGGCGACCTCGCTTGGTGTGGAAGAGTCCTTCTTGTCAACCTGCGCAGTCGTGTCCTCAAGGGGCTCGGAGTTTTCCTTGGGCGTTGTTTGTGTGTCAGCCGAGATGGTGTCGAGCTGTTTGGTGCTAGCAAGGGGAGGGGGAGAGTCAGGTGTTTGACCTGGCATAAGAAGGATGAAAGCGGTGCCCACGACAAAGATCAAACCCATGAATAGGACCGCAGCAACGAGGAGTTTTTTTGTGTTGTCAGGAGCGCTCGCCTGGGGCTCAGGCGCAGCGGGCGGTGCAAATGATACCTCTCTGGGCATGGGGACCGCAGGTATGGAGGGCTCTTGACGTTCATCAATCAGAGGTTCGGGTGAGCGTCGCTCGGTGATCGCCTCGGTGAGGCGGTCAGTCAGGTCAACCTTGTGTGTGGGGGTATGATGGAGTCGCGGTGCATTGGGCGGCGCAACAAACTGATTGCGTTCACGTGCTGAGAGGTCTTCAATGATGGCGGCGGCGTTCTGGTAACGTTTTTTTGTATTCTTCTCGAGCATCCCGTTGATGATGCTGCGCAGAGCGATGTCTGTGGTGGGGAGCTGTGCTGGAAGATAAAACGATTCGCGCTCAAGCTGTTTACCAATAATCTGGATGCTTGAGTCGGCCTGAATGGCACGCTCTCCTACAAGCAACTCATACATTACCAAACCAAGGCTATACAGGTCACTGCTTGGCGTGAGGTCCTCTCCGCGAATATATTCTGGTGCCATGTAGCGTGGTGTGCCCACGAGCGTGTCATCGCTTGTCAAGTCAACCTGATCGCGTGTGCTCTCGGAGCTGATGAGTTTGACGATACCGAAGTCGAGGAGCTTGACTTGGTCCTTTTGTCCAAGGTGCTCATAGACCATGATGTTCTGGGGTTTGATGTCACGGTGGAGCATTCCCAGCTCGTGCGCCTCATAGAGTCCGAGCAGGACCTGCTTCATGATCTTTGCGACGCGGTCTGCGGAGAGGGCTCCTTGAGCGCGCACCAGATCAGAGAGTGTCAGGCCATCGACATATTCAATACTCATAAAGAGCTGGCCATCATCGGCCTGCCCATAGGCATACATGGTGATGGTGTGTGGACTCCTGAGTTTGGAGACCATACGAGCCTCGCGCTCAAAGCGGCTGATCAAACCCTGGAGCCTTTCATCACGTTCTTGATCGTCGTGAATACCTTGCAGTGGTGGCTGGAGGATCTTGATAGCCACGGCACGTTCAAGATCAAGCTGGGTCGCCTGATACACGCGCGAAAAACCACCACTCCCGAGCAGTTTCTCAATACGGTAGTTATGGGCAAAGATTTCTCCGATCTCCGGAAATCTCATGGTATGCTCACTGTTGACAACTTTGATGGATGGAGCTCATCTTCACATGGCCACCTATCAGGTGTATAATTACGATGTGATGTGTGAATGACCAAATCTTGGTAACCCTGCGATGCTACCATGTTTTGTTTCAGCATCGCAAGAGAAGCTGCGCTTATAGAAATAGTTGTCATAGGCTCATTTGTTTCCATGTTATCTGTGTCTGCACAGATGTGCTCTGACCTCCACACATGCTTCTCATTCGCCCGATTTGTCTCGTCGACCTGATGTCACACATCGGTGAGAAAAAATGTGACCTGCACTGGTGATGACCGCTCTATTGAAGGCGAGTCACACATCCAGATGTGGCCATCACGTGTGCTAAGCACTTTTAAATTCTGCACTCAACACTCACCTCCTTTTTGTTTGGAGCCTTGATGAGCAATCAAAACGATACAGACGATCTCTTGCAGAGCTTGCAAGACCGTTCCAATAGCAATGACGCACCTGTGGAAGAAGATAACTCTCCTGCCGAGGACATTGACGCGTTCCTTGCAGGTCTTGAAGACAGCGCTTCAGATTCACCGCCCACGCCCACTGCATCCAAACCAAGCGAGCCCGATCCTTTTGCTGACGCCTTTGGAGAGCTTGAGTCCCTTCACGGCGATGCCGTGGAACAGGAGCTCGCCATGAAGTACGCGGCAGCCGAGCCAATCAAGGAAGAGCCTCCTGTCAAGGTCGCCGAGGTTGAAGCTGCTCCTCTTGCCAAGACTCCTGAACAGGACGCACCTCCTGTGAAGGAAGAGAAGGCCGAGAAAAAGGCGGACAAGAAGGCCAAGAAAAAGAAGCCCGAGGGTAAGATCAAGGTCGTCGAGACAGAACGCTCCAAGGGGTTCTTGTTCACCATGGGGCTCCTCAAGTGGAGCACGATCATGATGCCCGTGCTGCTTGCCTCATGGCTTGTGGGTGCCTTTGTGGGTGAATATCTCGCCACGGGTTGGGCGATCTTGTTGATTGCCTTGCTGCCCCTGTTGCTCGTGCCGTTGATCCTCAAAATGGTGCTCAAACGTGGGCGCTGGTGGTACTTTGCCTTGCCTCTTTCCTTGTTGACGCTCGGTGCACTTGTGGGCCTCTCTCCTGGCGGAGCAGGGACGGCGATGTCTTATTACGGGCACTGGCCTGTATCCACGGTGTCTCAACTTGCTGGTATGGAGCCTGATAATGCGTTTGTACGCAGCAACGCCTATGTCTCGGAGTTTGTAGGTACACAGGTTCGAGGGCTCGACGCCACCGCTCCTCAAAACAAAGATCTGCTCGCTCGAGCACTTGGCACTGAAACCGAACTTGTGACCTGGGCCGATGCACAACGTAAGGAAGCTGCGGCAAAATCTGCCGAGGAAAAAGCTGCACCCGCTGCCACAGAAGAGACCAAAAAAGAGGAAGCTCCTGCGGCTGATGAGGCCAAGGCCAAGGAAAATACTCCAGAAACTGGCAAATAATGTCAAAGGTATGACATTCAGATCATGACACCTCTCTATGGTGGATGATGATGTAGAATGTGTTCAAAAATAAATGCCGTCGATTGTTTCAAATCGACGGCATTTATTTTTTGTCCCGTGCGTTATCTGCGTGCATCATGTGTGTGGATGAACTGATCACATGGTCTGTCTTGTTCAATCAATAACATGCTCTGCTTGGCGCGCGTATCTTCTGGATATTTCTCGTGAAGTCGGCGCGCGAGTGTCTCCCATGCGGCCTGATCCTGTCTTGAGCACGCCATCTGTGCTCTATCCGCCAGTTCGTTTGCCGTGTAATTGGTGGGGAGTCCTCTGTGGGGGTAGCACCCTGAAATTAAAAATAAACAGACAAGTTGTAGAGTGTTCAATTTTGTGACGATGTGAATATGGCGCTGTCTTTGCATGTCTAAACTCTTGAGGGGAGTTGCAGGGTCACTGTTTCTCTCTATCTTGCATGATGACACGCTGGGAATCAATGTCTCAACACATACCATACAGATGACAACACCAGGTTTGTGAAGTTGTCCATGCTGACACTACTTAGTACAGGAATGACGTTCCTGAAGGAGCACTATAATGCCACAGAGAATACTGGGATACATGAGTAATGATAATAGCTTGACTCCCTTGGCGTTCCAGAAGGTATCGCAAGAGGTCACGCTAGATACGTCGATGAGTTCTGGGCTGGGACTCAGTTTCATTCAACAGGATCGTGTGCTGGAGCGTAAGAGCCCGCAGATGACAGGAGGCGTGCACGACGTCTTTGGTTTGCTGTCCGATGCGCCAACGCGTGCGTTGGTGGCGTGCGTCCAGGATGAGATCCTTTCACATACCCGCGAGATGAGTCCACACAGGTTCAAGGACTGGATTTACGCAGAGGGCATGATTGGTTCACGCGAGTTAAGAGGCGCAGAGGATCTTAATGCCGCAAGTCTTGAGAGGTTGCCTGACTTTCTGATGCGTAACGTCAGTGAGGATGTGCCTGCAAGCGTCCGCTTCTTTGACCTGATGTACGAGCTCTTTCAGCGTGATATCTACCATGTGGTCGAGCATCGACGTGAGGAAGCTGCGAAGGCATTTGCTGCAAGTATTGCACGTATGCATCACGCATCCGATGCGCCATTCCATGCGATGTTGATGAACCAAAAGTTCATGATGGCTGCAGCCGTGGGCGAGCCTCTTTATTACCGCACGATCAAGGGCATTGAGCAACCTGCTCCGCCGCCCTTGTACGAGGGCGAGCGCACTCGCCCTGTGAAGTCCCCACACTTCAGGGCCGTGATTATTGCCAGTCTAGACGAGGCTGGTAAAGAGTGGCAGACGCTTGAACCAGGTAAGATTTTGTTCCTCAAAAATGGCTGGGCGCTTGATACTGTTGAAATTTAGGGTGTTTGCCTGTCAGGTTTGAAGAGACACATGGATGGCGAACATTACAGTGCGTTTTTAAAAACGCACTGTAATGTTCGCCATCCATGTTTTTTTCGTCTGGAGTTGTGCTGAACGTGAGGATTCGCCAGCGAGTGCTTTCCAGCTCAGGAGGGTGATACCACCGAGGATGCTTGCGCCACCAAGTGCTGCTGTGGTGGTGGTCCAGCCAGAGGGAGCAGGCGCGTCTTCACAGCGGTTAAGGTCTCTGCAATTTGCAAGGTGGTTGCTTTGTCTGACAGCGAGGATGATGCTCGTGGTGACAAGTGCCACGCCAGCTGCGGTCATGATCCATCCTGTGATGGGACGACCATGTGCCATGTGATCCACGATGCCTTCACTGCGCATGGACGTGTCTGCCTGGGGTGGTTCCTTGGAGAGGTTGATGCTCATCAGGATCTCTCGTCCTGCCTGTGCTTCAAGGTTGATCGTCTCCTGGCGAGTGATGTAGCCCTGTGCAGTAATGGTGAAGGTGTGTTTGCCTGGAGGGAGCGCGAGTGTGCGTTGCGAGATCTCCTTGCCATCAAGCGTGACCGTTGCCTGTTTGGGCGTGATGTTGAGTGTGACAGGAGTGGTGTTGATTGTGGCTGGTTGTTGTGCAAGCGCAGGTGTTGCTGCGCATACGATGGCGAGCGTTGAGAGAAGGGCGATATGTGGATTAGAGATCTGCATTGGTGTCATCCTCCATGATGATATTCACATGCTCGGGGCGTTGAATGGGTCCGCCAAAGAAGCGGATCGCGGTGGTCATAAAGCCAGATGGCTCATCCGTGACCAGGAAGCGGATTCTTTCTTTTGTGGGGAGAGGTTGTGACGTGGTGTCGCGAGCAAGGTCGAGCTCAGAGAGGACGCCAGCAAGATCGCGGCTGGTGCTCTGGGCGCAATCCAGCAGCGTGACATGGTGTGGCATGATGCTATCCAACGTCACAGCGATAGTGTCACGCAACATGGGGTAGTGTGTGCATCCGAGGATGAGCGTATCTACCGAGGTTTTCTTGAGGGGCTCAAGATAGGACATGGCGACCTTCTCGGGGACCTCACCCTGAAGCCATCCTTCCTCGGCAAGTGGCACAAAGAGAGGGCAGGCGATCTGTTCAAGTGCGATCGTTTTGTCCAGGTTGAGCTGTGTGAGGAGGTTTTGTATTTCAGCAGGATAGCATTTGCTCGAGATGGTGCCACGAGTGCCAATGATGGCAACAGCACCACGCTCTGTACGCATGACAGCTTCTCTTGAGACAGGGGAGATCACGCCGATGATGGGGATGTTTGGATAAGCGTGTTTGAGGGCCTCGAGGCCGTGTGCTGTGGCGGTGTTACAGGCGATGACGAGCGCCTTGATGCCCTCATTGATAAGGAGTTTTGAGGCGTTTAGTGCGTAACGTCGCACGGTGTCCGCGCCACGGTTTCCGTAGGGGACGCGAGCGGTGTCGCCAAGGTAGATAATCTGTTCATGTGGGAGGAGTTCGGTGATGGCGCGTGTGACGGTGAGGCCACCCACGCCGCTGTCGAAGACTCCGATGGGGAGGTTCTTTTTGGTGCTCATGTGCAAGGCTCGTGGCGAAGGATAGGGTGGGCCGAGTGCCCGTGAGGGGATAATATCTCTCAAATCATCCTCATATGCTCAAGACACATCTTGAGGCCATGCATAAAATTGTGTTAGAAAATGGGATACGTCCATGGAGGTCGTGTTTGTGATTCTTGCAAGTGTACCCGTGAGGGTGATGTGAGGATCATGTGTGAGTCTTTTAAAAACACAGGATCACCCCGCGTGATTACGGAGAAAGTAGACACCCATTATGCTAATTGGCTACAACAATGACGTGAAGTATCGAGGCAAGGTCTTTCATATTCAGACTGAGGATAGAGGGAATCTTGCGATGCAGATTGAGACACAGATTTTTCATGCTGGTGCGATCCTGGATACACGCATTGTCTCCTACGAGGATCTGATCGCAGGTGAGTCTGATCAGGAAGCGCGTAACCGTACCATCAAGACCCTGATGCAGAAGACCCACAAGGAGCTGTACAGGAACCTGTTCTCGGGTGGTTATGATCACTTCGTAGGTCTTGAGCCACGAGGCACGGACAAGGTTGAAGAGGTCGAGGAAGATGCCGAGGACTTTACACCTGGTCAGGATGGTGTGCCCGAGGCTGCGATTGCGCTTGAGCAGGATGGCAAGCTTACAGAAGAGCTCAAGGGTGTTGCAGGTGGTGAGCATATTGACCTGTCATCCTTGAAGAGTCGTCTGGCAAAGGTGAGCTCTCCTGAGATCAGTGAGCCCGAGGAGGAGGCAGCCAAGCCTGCATCTGTGAGCGGGATGTTGAAGCCAGTTTTATCACTGAACAAGAAGCCAGCACCCAAGGTCTCGGCACCCAGTTCAGTGAAGAGGGCTCCAAGTAAATCCTTAAAAAATAGTGCAGATCCCATTGCGTCATGGGGGCAAACAGGTGTACAAGCTTGGCAAGGTTGCGAGCCCTCCACCTCAGATCTTGACCTCGTCAAGTTGGTGGACGCGCTGCTGTAACGCTGAACACGTAAGTTAAAGATACAATTGAAAGATAGTCCACGAGCAGGATGCCTCGTGGCGCATCGGTTACAAGGATGTGACTGATGAGATCAGTTTAGAATGCAAGGATGCTTAGTTATGATCTCATGTTTTCACTTGAAGGTGCAGCACCCTCGTCAGGAAGGGATGCTGCTTGATGACGTCTCATTTGAGATAGAGACAGGGGGATGGGCCGAGTTCACAGGCGAGTCTGGCTGTGGCAAGAGCGCGATCTTTTCGATGCTCAGCCTGCGTACGATTCCCAAAGAGGGGACGCTCATTGTGGCGGGTCGTAACCTGTCTCGACTTCCTCAGCGCAAGCTTGAGAGGTTGCGCGCCAAGATTGGTTCATGCGCGCAAACGCCTCGTTTGCTCGAGGATCGTACGGTCGTTGAGAACCTCCTCCTCCCTTTTGTCGCACGCAATCAACTGAAAAAAGCACCCCGTCACGTGGATGAAGTCATTGAGCAGCTTGAGCTTGGTGCGCTTCGTGACTTGCCCGTGCGTATGTTGTCCGAGTCCGAGCGCCGCGTGGTCGGCATCGCTCGCGCATGTGTGGGTGATCCTGCAATGATTCTTATTGATGGTGGTTTTGAGTATCTCGACCTCGTCTGGAAGAAGCGCGTGCGTGCACACCTCAGGCGTCTGCACCGAGAGGGAAGGACCGTGGTGTTGTTTGGTCGTGAGTCCGTGGGACCCATGACAGGTCGTGGTGTGGAGTTCCGCATTACACAGTCATCCATCGAGCCTGTGGAGCGCTCTGTGCATGCTCCTAGCCCAGAGATTGGGAGGCGTCGTCCATGATCGAATCACCCATCAAGGCTCTCAAGCAAAGAAGAGGGGAGACGCTCGGTGTGGTCTTCCTGTTTGTGCTTTCGTTTTTTCTGCCTGGTGTCATCCTGATTGCTGCCGAGCGCACGCATGACCATGCAGAAGAATGGCTGCTTGCCTATCAACCCATGTTGTATGTGCAGGAAGGCGCATCTGTGGAGCAAGTTGCATCCTTGCAAGATGAGCTGTCGCGCTGGCCAGGGGTCAAGCAGGTTGTAAAGCATGATCGCAAGGACGCCTTGAAGGTGTTGTCCGAGTCGCTGGGTGAGGAGCGCGTGAATCATCTCGGGATCTCCGAGTCGATGTTACCTACAAGCCTTGAGGTGGTGCCAAACGTACCTTTGCAGGGGCATATTGAGCTTGCAAGCAAGGTCGCTGCGCTTGAAGTGCGCGATGAGGTTGCCGCCGTTGATGTGCCCGACAAGGATGCGTTGCGTTTGATGAGCTTTGTGCGCACCATCTCGCTAGGTGCCATCATGATGCTTTTGATGATGTGTGCTACAGCGTTGCTGCTTGGTCGTGCGTATCTCCGAAGGATTCAGGATGATGAGGGCGATATGTCCGAGATTCTTGAGGTTTTTGGTGCTTCACATCGTTCGCTTTCAAAACCAACCATGCATCGTGCGTTGATGTTGAGCGTGTGGTCTGGTGGTCTTGCTTCCGTGGCATTGTTCATTGCGCAGCTTAACCTTGATCGCTGGGCGAGCGGTATTTTTGGCACGGATGCCATGGTGCCTTTGACCTGGTTGGTGGTGTTTCTTCCCCTGATTTCATCGCCGTTTGTTGGCTTTATGCTTGGAAAGATGGCCGTGGGCTTTGACTCCTTCAAGTTCAAGCGCTCCACAGGTTTTGCTGATATTCAATCGCTCCTGCGTTTTACACGTCAGGAACTTCCCGTGACCCCATAGAGGAACTGCATCGGTTATGCGACATCATGTTGTAAAATCTCTGTATGCTGCGAGCCTGTTGCTCTCTGTGTGCGCGGTGACATTTGGCGCCGTGGTGCTGGTGCATGGTGAGACTGTGCATCAGACCGTATTCTTTAACCTTGAAGAGGCCGATGCGCGTGCACACAAAGCAGGTCGGCAAGCTCATGCACTACAGGGTGAAGTCGCTGAGCACGAGACGGTGATTCAGGCGACGCTGGAAGAGCTCGATGTCACACGTCGTGCGACCGAAAAGCTGCGCCGCGAGCTTGTGGCTCAACATGTAGACTGGTCTCGCTCTTACCGTCAGCTCAATCGACGCAAGAGCAGGGAAGTGGGTCATCATGACAGGTTGGCGCGTATGCTCAAGCATGCGGCTCCTCAGGCGATGGCTGCCCGCATTGATGATCATCGAATCGTGAGCGTGCTTGATCGCGGCGAGGATCGCATCCAGCAACTGGTCGGCGCTCAGGGTGGTTTGATTGTCAGATTGGCTCAGGAGAAGGCAAGTCAACAGGCCGCAAAAGAGGAGTACAGCTCCACGCTCAAAAAAGCCAAGAAAGCCTCATCCTCCACAATCTCCCGTGACCTCAAGGTCACCGATGAGAAGCTCGCCAAGTCCATGAGCTTGATCCTGAAAAATCCCTCTACCAAGGATTTCCACCGCTACAAGGGTACGCTTATTCCTCCTGTGAAGGGGCAACCTTCGTACACTTATGGGTCAAGAAAGCAAAAGGACTCCGCGAGTTATGTGCGCCATACGGGCTACACATATATGGTGGACAAGGGGACTGAGGTACGCGCAGTGTCATCAGGTCTTGTCTCATATGCTGAGCGTTTTGAAGGCTTTGGTTTGCTGCTGATTATTGACCATGGCACAGGATATCACACCATTTATGCGCACCTGAATGACTTCAAGGTCAAGGTCGGTGACAGAGTAAGCAAGGGCGACACCATCGCGCTGACAGGAGAGTCTGGCAGTCTTGATGGACCAAAGCTTTACTTTGAACTGCGTAAAAAAGGTAAGCCTATCAATCCTGAAGACTGGTTTATCCGTCACTAGAGCGTGATGGAGAAAGAGCTGGTCGAAGAAAAGCGAAGGAGAAAGCGTGGAGTTTAAGGAGCAAAAACCAAGAA
>CATLTV010000036.1 GCA_950059285.1 uncultured Pseudomonadota bacterium
GTGCTGTCGCTCTCGGTGTGATCAATGAGGGTGGATGGAACATCCCACAATGGACCAGATGAGCGTGTTACCGTATCTTCCATATCCTCATCATTCACACCTCCAATGGGCTGATATTGCTCCATTTTTCTGCGATCGCTCTCGCGCGTCAGCTGCTCCAACACCTCGGATGAGATGCTCGCCTGAGCCGTGGGATCAATGGACATGTCCATCGTCTGAAGACTATCAAGACGCATGCTCTCAAGCTCAATCGTGGACTCATAGTCCTGCTCAAGATCTTCTCTGGACAGAGGTTTTAGCTGTGTGGTTTGAGCCGATTCATCATGGTCACCAAGCATGTCTAACAGTGCATCAGGACGAGAACGTTCTGCCTGAGGAACCACCGATGTGACCTCATCATCATCATCCGTGTACGCCATCATCTCATTGGTGCGGTCCACGGCGACACGGTCTGCGAGCATGGCAAAATCAATCAATGAGGCCGGGACATCAATGGTATCGCGCGTTTTTTGACCGCGCTCATCATGTAAATCAAGGAGCGCTGATGTAAACTCCTTGATGTTCTGATAGCGCGCCTCGGGCTTCTTTTCGAGCGCCTTGAGGATCACCTGCTCGAACTCTGGCGAGATCCTTGGGTTGAGCTGACTGGGAGGCGTGGGCTTGGCTTCAACCTGGGCCATCATCAACGCAAACTCGGTGGATGCGTTAAACGGCACATCCCCCGTACATAACTTGTAGAGCGTGATGCCAAGACTATAGATATCTGCGCGACCATCAATATTTTTCGAACCCACAATTTGCTCGGGGCTCATGTAATGCAGCGTGCCGACTGTGGTGCCTGTCGCTGTCAATTGCTTGGTACGCTTGAGCTTGGCCACACCAAAGTCCATCACCTTGGGATACCACAGCCCTCGAGGTCCTTGATTAATCAGGATATTTGAAGGCTTCAAGTCGCGGTGCACAATGTGACGACTGTGCGCAAGACCCACCGCGCTGAGCACAGGGATAATCACTTCCAGAATCTCTGCCTGGGTGAGCACACCGCTATCCACAAGCAGGTCTTCGAGCGTCTTCCCCTCGATGAACTCCATTACAAACGCAAGCGTGGGTTGCTCCATAAACTGGTACACCCTCACAATGTTTGGGTGCTGGAGCATCATCTGAATACGACCCTCGTCTACAAATCGGGCTCGCACAATGTCGCTCTTGCTGTACACTCGATACAGACATTTGATCGCAACCTTCGTCCCCGTTTGAAGATCGCGGGCAAGGAAGATGGAGGCCATCCCTCCCTCATCAAGTAAGCGCTCGACCTTGTAACGGTCCAACACCACCTGACCAGGTGTAAGCTCATCGCCTCCTTTTCGGTTCCGACCTGATGTCATAGAGTATGTCCTTGTGGACCTCTGATAAGGTGAATCATGCCAATGAGTATACTTCAGACATTCAAAAACACAAACAAATCAAAGCGTTGGTTGGTCATCACTGCGACTCTTTGCGCAACACTTGCGCTCTGCCTGCTCCTGTACTCCACTCTGTGGACTGCAAAAACAGAAGACAAACCAAAACCTTACACTTCCAACACGACGCTCCAACCCTATATCGCACCTTCCAAGAAAATCAAAGAAACAACCGCCCCCACTCCAAAAAATAGTCCTCCACAAAACACACCACACATACAGACAAAACCTCCAGTCACACACACCTCCCAAACATCGCTCCCCCCGGAGCTTGAGCCCATCCCCCTGCCCCCAAAGGAAGACCTCTCCTACTTTGATCCTCCTCAACCCACCACCGCTGAAGACAACTCACACGACTCAGAAAACCAACCTGATATGGAGACCTTCTCCGAAGACGCCATCAACGCTCAAAACGCCAACATCGGCCCCAAAAACTGGATGGCACAGCTCCCCGAAGAACACGCAAAACAGGTCGTCCAGGATATCAAACACGGCGAGGAGCTCGCCAATCAAGAACTCGACAAGCAGGAACGCCAAAACCTCCTCCATGATCACCTCAAGGACCTCGTCACACGCAGCGTCCTCTCATGCGCACATCACAACCTCCACCCCCGCGCTCGCTGTGTCGTTCAAGTCAACTCCATCATACTCGCCCACAACCACGGGCGACTCAACGGCATCACCGCCACCGCCAACATCCACGCTGGCGGCAAAGACATGATCTCATGCCTTGAACAGGACCTCGAAGGCCGACACTTCACGCTCCACATTGAAGACACAAACCTCTACAAAATCAGCATCCCCATTGGTCATTGACAGCCTTCATCCAGCGAGCTTCATGC
Source organism: uncultured Pseudomonadota bacterium (assembly GCA_950059285.1). GTDB lineage: Bacteria > Myxococcota_A > Bradymonadia > Bradymonadales > Bradymonadaceae > CATLTV01. The sequence continues at coordinate 2,303 of CATLTV010000036.1, forward strand.
CTGAATGTCATGCACATTTCTGAGAGTATACTCAGTATTTACACGGTCCAACAATCCATTCTCACATGCTGCTCTGATTCTATTACTTAGAGCCACACCACATTCAGTAAAGCCCAACTCTGCATCCAAGTAATCTTTGATGTCACGAGCAGAAAAAGAAGAGTATTCTTTAATGTAATTTTCAAATGCTACATCAAGAGGATCCTCTCCAATCTCTTTTCTCATAACGGCTTTTCCAGCAAGCCCCGTCGATACATCATCCTGCTCATGAAAAATTCCCCACAATATCTCAGGCCCATCTTCACGAGCGAGCAAAAAGCATGCTGCTGGATCATCATCAAGATTTTCTAATGCGCGATAAATACCAATGGGGGAGTCTTCAGGCAGGTTGTTCTTCACAGCCTCAATAACCCCCAATAGAAAAGACTCGGTCAGGCCAATATTTTTGCGATGGATAAAGCGAGACTTACCTATATACACAATATCAGCTGATTTGACCAACGACTGGCGAGCGCTTGCATCACTGGTTTCAATACCATGCTGAATGAGTTGCTCATAAATTTCAGCATCCACAACAACCCCTCCAAATGACTGAACTATATCTTCTATTTGCTCAGTGAGCGTGGCCCGTTCCAGACCACTTCCTGCTGGCGCAAGCTCTGTATTTGAACCCTTGAATGACTTCAAATCCTCACGACGAGCCAGGGTATAATGGAGCAGTGCAGTAGAAATCACTGCATCCATGGTGCCATCACTCAAAAGTTCCTGACGAAGATCTTCCACGTCAACTATTGCAGCTTGTTCGTGAATACGTTGTGCTGCGATCTCGGCAACATCAAGCAAGTCCTGCTCATCCACGGGTAAGTGATCTCGATGGATGTAAAGACCCTCCTCAAGGCGATACACAAGCTCTGTGCGCTGCAAGTGACAGTACACATGTCCCACATCGGGAGCATCAAGATCGCGTGTATACGACTGATAGAGTTCGGCAATCTCGGACAATGACAGAGGCTTTAAGCTACGCTCTATGGCCGCTGCGTACAGGCGTCCTTCTGTCACACCAAGGTTACGCCAGGAAGTTTCATCTTCACGAGGATAGTCGAGCAACTCATCCAGCAACACGGTTAATGCTGCATCTTCCAACTCAATGGCAAACTCAGACTCAAGACAGGCCTTGGCCTGGTATAGCCTGATCTGGCGGAGTGGCAAATCTTTGAGCACGCTATCTATTTCTTTCAACAGATCTTCCCTCGTATCCGCTGTCAATCCACAACACAAGGCATTGCCATAAATTCTCGCATCACGACCTAGAACATCCATGGCAAAGAGTAACTCCCAGGTATCCTCATCACCTGGAGAAAGCTCCAGAGCGCGCTCCAGATCGAGCAATCCCGAGTTGTCATCAAGCACGGAGAGAAAGGGACCTAACAGCTCGTGAAATGCTTCAAAATAGAGTGCGGCTGCATCTTGAACCACCTTGTCTAGCCGCTGCCTGACACGCTCTCGTGTCTGCCCCATATCCTGCCCAAGCTCTTCCAATGTAGCACCATCACGATACCGACGACGCACAAGAATCCTGTCAACAGGAACCAACTCATCAAGGATGCGCTTGACGCCATCTCTGGTGCTGGTCGGCTTGCCTTGCTCACCAAACAGGTAGTACGAAAGACCATGCTCAGCCAGCATCTTGACATGTGCGCTGATCTCGTCGCGTGATGTGTTACCCACACCGTCAAGATGTTTGAGTTGATGCTTCTCAACCATCTCTATCACATGGGCCAAATCAGCCTCGATCTTCTCAAGCGCATTCGTGGGGCGTGTGGAAAGCTTGCGTAGAACCTCTGTAGCTGGGCGAGACACATCCACGCCATGCGACTGAATTTTCTCACAAATTGAGGCACCTAAATTGGGACACTCACCTTGATGCATTACACGAGCTTGCTTGATCAACTCGGTAATCACCAAGACCTTGTTTCGTCCAACTCCTGGCTGTTGATCAAGCGTAGCCTCATCCAAACCCAGTAAATCAAACCATGTCTTCACGCCCAAACGAGACAACGTAGTACGGCCAAGACCACTGATACCTCGAGGATCGATCTCCTGAAACACTGGGTGATGACCAGGAAGAACCGTAATCAAGTCCTCTTCTTTGTGAGAAGACATACGCCGCGCTCTAAAAATTAGACTCTGCAGCGCAGCAAATTTATCTGCATCAAGACCTGATGTGTGCCTGAGTTGCTCTTCATCCAACGCAAGCAAATCCTGCCAAGTATACACACCCAAGTTCTGCAACATAGTCGCATCAAGGCCATCTTTCACCTCAAGCGCCAGAGACATCTTCATGGAGTTGACGACTTGTTGTTCTTCCGATTTAAATATCTCATTCTGCATTGTAACGTTCCTCCCATACACGGTATTAATGAAGACTTACAGCGGTTAAAATAATTGTGTACGGGAGCTGACTGGCCTGAAGGTGCGAGAGCTGTGTCGAAAAATCAGCAGCAGTACAAGGTACTTGCTCTCACTTTTCTCCTTGCTCTCACTCCTTCATCCTTCATCAGCTCTTCGAATATAATCACTTCAACTGCTTTAAAACCTAATCAACTCATAAACATATGAGCCTTCCTATCTAACCTATGCTTGACCTCCTTCCAGCCAGGCAAGACCTGCGAAAGCAAACTGTAAAAACGGTCGCTGTGGTTGTGTTCTGCGATGTGACACAGCTCATGCAAGATCACATAATCAATGCACTCACGTGGTGCCTTCACAAGGTGCACGTTCAAGGTCAATGCCCCCGTAGGTGAGCAATTGCCCCACTGTTTGGTCATGAACATCGTCTTGAACTCGGGCTTGTCATCCACCCAGAGCGCCTGATCCAGCATCGCATCCAGTCGTCTGTCAAAGACCTGCTCGGCGCGCTCCTTGTACCAGGCATTAAGCAAGTGCTTGATCTTACTCACCTCTCGTGAGCGTGTGTGAACCTCAAACTTGCCTCGCAATAACTTCACGCCCTGAGGTGTATGTCGATCCACGTCCACAACCTTCAAGGTGTGTTGACGGCCCATGTAATAATGGCTCTCTCCACTCAGGTAGCGTCGCGCCAAAACATGTTCCTGACTATCCTTAAACTCCTCAAGTTGCTTGTAAATCCAGCGTGCACGTTTTCTCACTGCACCCAAGACCTCATCGTGTGAAGCATGTGGCGGGGCCATCACCTCAACCTCACAGCTTGGATGCACCTTGATCAATACACTCCTGGTATTATGAGGCCGATCATGACGCTGGAACACAATGCGCTCATCGCCATACATCAAGCTTGCGCTGTCATAACGTGTTCCCATTTATGCACCTGCCCTCATCATCTGCACCACACGTTCCACGACATTTTTCACTGGTCCCATATCATGACAGGTCTTGAACATCATGGGAAGCAGCTCTCGCCTGACTTGCGCCTCGATGTTGTCCAACTTGACCGAGTGTGTGCGTTTTGCCCTGTTAATGATGTGCTCGGTCTCAAAGGCAAGCTCCACCCACTCCTGTTCGCTAATCTTGGATTGCTCCTCAAAAAAGCGCGACAGCTCAAGCTTAAAAATACCATATATTGCCTGTGGATACACATGACCCACAAGTGCCTTGGGAATATCATCAACCTCCCGATTCTTGACCTTTTCCTCAAACTCGCGAAACAGCATGTATTGCTTGAGTGGATGATCAAACAACGCCTCGGCCTCCTCGATGGCCTGCCTTAACAGCTTTGAAAACTGCTCCTTGGCGTAAGGATCATCCTGAAGTTCCTGCTCAATCGTGCGCGTCAGACGAGTCTTGATGAGGTCGGTTTCATTACGCACCTTTTCGGTGCTCCACTCCTCGGGGTCTTGCGACTGCCCCATCTTGCCAACCTCATATACCCCCTCTGGCTCGGCGATGCCGATACCCACCACATGCTTGTCGAGCAATCGCTTGATGCTCTCCTCGTACTGGTCGTAACTGACCGTTTCCCCAGCGTCTTGCTTGACGAGCTGGCGAAGGTTTGAGAACTGCTTGATCGTCTCCTTGTAATGTATGCGATCCTCCTCTGTGAAGCTGCTATCCTCAAAGAATGAGACCGATTGCAAGGCAACCTTGAGGCAGGTTGAAAATGCCCCCAGAGCCTCATAGAAATCTTCACGATTTTTAAGGTTTACATCGACCATCTCGCCACTCTCACTTTCTTCCATACGCGGAATAAGCACTTGCCTTAACTGCTCAAAATCACGTTTATTTTTCACGCCATCAAACACAGCCCAGAGTTTCTTGTAAAGCCCTGGCAAGCGCTTGTACTCGGTGCTCATCTGGTTGTACAAACCTTCAAGATCGTTGATGTCATAACCGCCCTGTGTATGGGCTGCGAGATCCTGGTATTTCTCAATGGTCGTATCGAGCTCGGAGAGGATGCCTCGGTAATCAATGAGCAGTCCAAACTCCTTCTTCTCGTGGAGTCTGTTCACGCGCGCAATGGCCTGAATCAGGTTGTGCTCTTTGAGTGGTTTATCAATGTAGAGCACCGTGTTGTTTGGTGCATCAAAGCCAGTGAGAAGCTTGTCGACCACAATAAGCATCTTGAGCGGATCGCGTTCATCATTGAAGCGCTCGATCATCTGCTTTGTGTAAATCTGCTCGTCGAGGGTGCCCACGTTGTCTTTCCACCAGCGCACAACCTCGGGGGTATCTTCCTCTTCAACGGAGGTGTGCCCCTCTCGACTGTCTGGCGGGCTCATGATCACCGCAGATTCAAACAGGTTGGCCTCATCAAGATACTCCTTGTATTTGATTGCAGCGCTCTTGCTGTCTGTGGCGAGCTGGCCCTTTAAACCCTCGGTAATATTTTGATCAAAGTGATTGGTGATATCGAACGCGATCAGGTAGATACGACCATCACTTTGATAAATATGACCTTTTTGCGAATACTTACGCTTGAGGTCAAGCTTTTGCTCCTCGGTTAACGAGCGCGTAATGCGTTCAAACCAGGAGTCAATGCCACGGTCATTCACATCGAGTTCGGGTTTGCGCTCCTCGTATAACAATGGCGTCACGGTGCGATCCTCCACCGCGCGTTGCATGGTGTACGCATGCACAATGGGACCAAACTTGTTGGTGGTCTTGTCATCCTTGAGGAGTGGCGTACCTGTAAAGGCCACAAACGAGGCATTGGGGAGCGCCTGCCTCATGCGTGTATGGTTCTCACCGTTTTGACTGCGGTGCCCCTCGTCGATGAGCACAATCATATCTGCGCTATCATTGTGACATTCGGGCAGTTTGGTCGCCGTGTTGAACTTCTGGATCAGTGAGAACATAATGCGCTCATCGCCTTTTCCGATCTGTTCAGCCAGTCGCTTTCCACTTGTAGCCATTGCGCTCAGGCGATCCTTTTTCGACGCAAGCTCGCCGCCAGATGCGAAGGTGCTGCTCAGTTGGTTTTCAAGATCAACCCTGTCCGTGACCACAAGCAATCGACATGACTTGAGCGCGTCGTGGAAGATCAGCGACTTGCTTAAAAAGACCATCGTAAACGACTTGCCCGAACCTGTGGTGTGCCAGATCACACCTCCCTGGCGACCTCCATCGGGGCGTTTGATTGAGATACGTTCAATCAGGCGCTTGATACCAAAGACCTGTTGATAACGTGCAACGATCTTGCCTACCTTCTTATCAAAGAGCGTAAAGTAGCGCACCATGTCGAGTAATCGCGCGGGGTCGAGCAAACTGATCACCATGCGGTCCTGGTCGGTCAAAGCGAGCGCCCCGCCGCCAAGCAGCTCTTCATACCAACGCCTGTAATGTTCAGAACGATGCCCAAAGATAGCATTGATCTGCCCCGCACTCAGCGGCCCGTTTTTGATCCTCTCCATGTCGTCATCATCAAAGTCCTCCTCTCGCCAGGTCGCCCAGAACTTCATGGGCGTGCCTGTGGTGGCGTAGCGTCCTTCAATACTGTTAATGGCGAGTAGAAGCTGACTGTATACAAACAGATGTGGGATCTCGTCGTTCTTTTGATTGCGCAGAGATTGCGAGATGCCTTCCTCGATCGTGGGTCTGTGATCATGCTTGTGCGAGTCGGGGCGCTTTGCCTCGATCACCACCAAAGGTAAACCATTGACAAACAACACAATATCAGGACGCCGGCAATCCTTTCTTCCGATTCGCCTGACGCTAAACTCATCAGTGACATGGAGTTTATTCTCAGTGGGATTGTCCCAATCAATAAGTGGAATGGTGGCGTGCACCTTCTTACCATCCACAAATTCCGTGACCGTGATGCCATAACAGAGGTGGTTGTAGAGGGTTTCATTGGCGTGAAGGAGCCCCTGATTCAGAGCAGGTCGGCAGAGTTGAGAGATCAGGTTATCCACCGACTTTTTGGAGAGCGTATAAGACGTTCCCGCGTGCACAAACTGTCGTGTGGACAGGACATCACGCAACACATCCTTCAGCACGACCTCATCGAGCTTTCCACCACGCGCATCGTTGGCCTGTTGAGGTGAGAGGTAAGTCCAGCCAAGGTTTGCAAGCAGTGTAAGTGCTGGAATCTTGGCGCTGTATTCTTCCTGAAGTTTGGGTGCCGTGGTCATGTGTACTCTCCTTTTATTGAGGTGAAAGGGGCGGGCATTGAAGCCGCCTCCTTTCACCTCGACAACGTATCAATCAATCCAGGGATAACGTGAGTTGTGCTTGGGCCGCCTCTTCATCCTTCACCTTGTAAGAGTCACTGGGATCCCCCTCACTGACACTTTCATCCACAATCACACGTCGTTTTCCCGTAAGAAGTTGCTGCATCAACGCCTTCTTTTCGAGTTTGAGCGCCTCAAGCTTTTGCTCATAAAGCTCAATCTCACGATCAGCATCATTCAACACTTCTGCGATTGCTTTTTGTTCATCCAGACTAGGCAACATTATAGGCATATTTTTAAACATCGGAAGCCTTAGGGACTTAACAGTAGAGCCAACGGCTTTAGATAAGAAGTAATTTTTGAACTTAAGAATATAGTAATATAAATATTTACCAAAAATAACATCCGAGCTCGGCATCACAGCATACGTTCTTTGATGAAGACCAAACTTTCCACAGAAATACTTAGGAGAAAAATCCTGACCTTCTCCAGGAACAATTACAACTTCGGAATCATACAAATAATCATCACTAAACATTAAGTCTTCAGATCTATCAAAAAACATATAAAGACCATTTGGATTACAATCCGCTCGATTTGACTTTCCAGTCGATATATTTGCAATAGTACCAAGCTTCACAAATATAGTTCCGCTCAACTTACTAGATGGAGTCGTACTTAATCCGAAGAAATGTTGCATCAACGCTTTTTTCTGCAACCTACTGCATTCAATCAACTTTTCAGTCGTTTGAATCGCATCATCCCAGGTGGACAAGATCTCTGCGATCTTCTTTTGTTCGGCGAGCGGTGGGAGGAGAATTTTAATCAGCCTTAACGACTTGATAGATATTTCCTTAAAAGTACTACCTTGACTTTTAACACTCATTTTATTTTTGACTTCATCACTTTCAATTGCATAGTATGCATAAAGATTATCAACATCATCACCAAAAGAAAGAAGCGCAGTACCCCTAGTTAAATTTGCACCGTTCAACGCATCAGGAACAATTGCAACATCTCCAATATTGCCTCTTAATGATAAAACCAAATCTCCAGAAACGACTGAAGTCCGTATATACTTTTCATGTATCAGATTTGAAGTTCTCCCTAACCTATCAACACTACTCAAATCGTTTAAATCTGAACATTTAATATAAGGAACCCCTCCAGGAATATGTGGTCCAGCTTGCACAATTCCATAACATATCTTCTTGTCACAAGCATCTTGTAACCTAACTCTTTTCCAACCTTCAGGCATCATAACCAAGCTCCTTCAAGTAACGACCCATATTGTCTTCAAGGCGAGCCATCTCGGTGAGGAGGGCTTTACGCTCGGTGCGGACGGCGACGAGGTCGATCTCTTCTTCTTCAAACGTGTCAACGTAAGTCTCAAGATTAATATACAATTTCATCAAAATTTACCTCCGATAAGCAAGGCGAGCAACGATGAGTTGGTTTAGGCTTACTCCTTGGCGAGCTGCATCCGCAGCAAGCTCACGGTGCAAGTCTTTGGGGAGTCGCACATTGAAGCGCCCGCTGTAATCCTTCTTGGACAATGGCTCTGGAACACGATCGCCACTTTCCACAATATCTTCAATCACATAACCCACCACCGCCTTAATTTCGCTCAGAGCATCCTCAGGTGAATCGCCATGAGCTGCAAGTGAGGGAAATTCGGTGACCCTGCCCACATAAAGCTCATCCTCTTCGCTCCATGCTACACGGTACTCATAGTCATTTGCGCTGTAGTTAGTCGTTGTTGTCGTCGTCATAAAGGGCCTCATGTTTTTTGAGCGCTGCGATGACTTGGCGTACCTGGTATGGTGCCGCCCGCCCTCCTCGTTGCGCCTGGAGGTTGATACGTGGATCACCTTGCCAGGGTGTCCGAAAGATATGGTGTGAACCTCGTATTCGAGGCTCACCAAAAAAGTGTGTGCACACATTTACCAAGCGTGCAAAGCGGACATTTGAAGGAGAGCTTTCAAGTTCAGTAATCGCTTGAGCGATATCCATAATGATTCTCGTTGTGTGTAAATTCTTTTATTCATGATTAACAACGTTCTCTCCTTTGAAGTGGCAGTTGTCGGGGCAATTGCAAAAACTGGGGATCGATTTGAATCCAGATTAAACCAGTGAACCACCGACAACCACATAGTACCATATATAGTACCACAAGCAAGAGAGGCAAGCTAACCTTCAGGCATCATAGCCAAGCTCCTTCAAGTAACGACTCATGTTGTCTTCGAGGCGAGCCATCTCGGTGAGGAGGGCTTTACGCTCAGTGCGGACGGCGACGAGGTCGATCTCTTCTTCTTCCTCAAACGTATCGACATAACGTGGGATGTTGAGGTTGTAATCGTTCTCTTTGATCTCATCGTGTGTGGCGAGATACGCGTACTTGTCGACGGTCGTGCGGTCACGGAAGGTTTTGACGATGCGGTTGATGTGCTCCTCTCCCAGAATGTTCTGGTTTTTGCCAGCATCGTAGGTGTTGCTGGCGTCGATAAACAACACGGTATCGTCGGTCTTCTTTTTTCTGAAAATAAGGATCGCAGCAGGAATGCCCGTACCATAAAAGAGCTTCTCGGGGAGCCCGATGACGGCATCAAGCAGGTTCTCTTCGATGAGCTTCTGGCGGATCTTGCCTTCACGCGATCCTCTGAAAAGCACGCCGTGGGGAACAACGACGCCCATGCGCCCGCTGCCCGACTTCAGGGTCTCTATCATGTGAAGAATAAAGGCATAATCGCCCTTTGTCTTGGGTGGCACACCTCGCTTGAACCTGCCAAACACGTCGTCGGCTGCTTCATCATGCCCCCATTTGCTGAGACTAAACGGAGGGTTAGCGGTCACGATGTCGAACGTCATGAGGTTGCCATTTTTATCAAGCAACTTGGGGCTCCTGATCGTGTCGCCCCACTCGATCTTGTGGTTATCCTCGCCGTGCAAGAACATGTTCATCTTGGCAAGTGACCAGGTGGAACCAATCGCCTCCTGACCATAAAGAGCGTAGTGCTTGCTGCCATCGTGATTTGACTGGATCTTCTTGCCACACTTCATCAACAACGAGCCCGAACCACAGGCAGGATCACAGATCGTATCACCAGGCTGAGGATCAAGCAGCTCGGCGATCAAGTCGCTGACTTCGGGTGGAGTATAAAACTCGCCTGCTTTCTGGCCACCGCTTGCGGCGAAGTTCTTGATCAAATATTCGTAAGCGTTTCCAATCACATCGAGCGTCCCCACACGACTTGGGCGCAAGTTAAGCTCGGGCTTGGCGAAGTCCTCAAGGAGGTGGCGCAGGATGGTGTTCTTCTGCTTCTCCTCACCGAGCTTATCCGTGTTAAACGAGATATCCTGAAAGACACTCTTGCCTGCATCCTTGAGCTTGGTCCCATTGGCCTCCTCAATGGCGTGCAAGGCGAGGTCGATGCGCTCACCGTTGCCAGGCTCATGGCGCTGATCATAGAGCGCTTGAAAGCTGGCTGATTTGGGGAGCACAAAGCGCTCATTTTTCATCATCTCCTCGACGAGCTCGGGCGCATCGCCGTACTCCTGTTGATAACGCTCGTAATCATCCTGCCAGACATCCGAGATGTACTTGACGAACAACATGGTGAGGATGAAGTCCTTGTAGGTGTCCGCGCTGATCGTACCACGGAAGGTATCACAGGCCGCCCAGAGGGCGTTGTTAATGCTGTCTTGACTGATTTGCTTCATAATCTTTAGCTCCTTATGCTATTGATTTTATTTTATTATTTCACGATTCACTGATACAGATTGATAAACGATTCAGGGTGATGGCTCAAGGTCCGAGGCGAGCGCGTCAAGGAGGAGTTCACCCTGAGAGATGAGCTGTTGGGCGATGTGTTGTTGTTGTCGAATGGTGTCCACCAGTGCACTGATCGTGTGTTGTCGAGGCAATGGAGGGACGGCGATGGGAGTGTGCTCAAGGATCTTACGCTTGATACTACGCGTAACAGATCCCTCGCTGTGAGAGAGGAAGTAACGCTGCGCAGGGAGGCTATTAAGATACCAGGCGAGGAATGCAGGCGTGACCTGAGTCGTTTGAGGTAGGCGAATAATATAGAAGTAGGGAGCGGCGACAGCTTTGAGAGGTTGCTCAAGGAGCTGTTCACTGATCAGAACCGCGTAGGGAGGATCAGCGCGCGCTGCAAAGAGGATATCATTTGGCTGGAGCCAGTCGGGGTCGCGCTTCCCTGGGAGCGTGGTGCGTGTACACGAGGACCACTCAACGCCTTGCCCAACAGAGACATTACTCATTTGCACAACAATGGCATCAGGATCTTCGGTGTCGTGGATGCGACCACGAAAAGGGTAGCCAATGGCGATGGTGGAGAGCTTTGAAAGCTTTGTATGTTTTACTGGTGTAGTTTTTGAAGAAGACACAGGGCACACCTCTTTGTTAATTGCCTATGATGCAATAATTACAGTTTCTCCACACAGAAGTCAAGCACATTTTTATTGCATAAGTGACAATTATGCATTTTGAGTTTTTGGCCCTGTGCATGCGTCAAAAAATTGCTCTGTGTAGGGTGCACGCATACACTTGTGAACGTAACAAAGGTTCACAACGTGATGTGAAAGCGAGCCAGATTATCATGCACCCTTTAATGACACATATTCACCCCGCCTTGCGCGTCGCCCTCCTCTCCTGGATCATCGGTCGTGGTGGCGCACTCCTGCTTTGCCTCCACAAAGGGCTTGATATCCTGCCCAAAGTACACACGTCACGCCCTCTCCCTGGCGATGTGCTACTCACTGAATTATTTGCGCTTTTTGGCTCTTACTCGGGCCACATCGCGCTCGCCATTCAGGAACTTCTCATGTTGCTCGCCATTACGAGCATCTACAACTTCAGCCGCAAGGACGCTCTGCCTCAAACCGCCGAACGTGCCACCTGGCTGTTTGCGCTCTCTCCCCTTCTTTTGTGCGCCACGCCCCTCTCACCCATGACCATCGGCGTCAGCGGCGGTCTGCTCGCCCTGGCATCGGCTGTTCACGGACGCTACCTTGTCGGTATCATCGCTGCCCTGCTTGCCACATTCTTCATGCCCGAGGTCGCCCTCATCTTCCCTGGATTGCTCGCGCTTGGCTTGCGCGCAAAATCACCCAGCACACCCGCAATGGTCCCTGTCGCGCTCGGCATGACACCTCTTATCTCACTGATAGGAATCATCTTTCTCTCGTTCATGCTCGCTGGCTACCATGATATCTCCATCCGCAACCTCGCCAGCGCCTCACCCATGATCCTCTCCATGGACACCCTCCAGCATGGCATCTCACCCTCCACCCCATTCATCCTCTTTGCGCTCGGCCTGCTCGCAAGCATCATCATGGCCTACCGCTACGCTGAAAATACCCCCAAAAGCTGGCCCCTGATCACCATCCCTCTCATGGTCTGGCCCATCCTTCACCTCAACATCCTCCCCCTCGCCCCCCTCGCACTTCTGGCTGCTCCCCTCTTCGCCTACCTCGCCAAAATGACCGAGGACCCCGCCCTTGAACGCCCTGTTCTCGCACTCTCCATCTTCCTCACTGTGCTTGCCATTTAGAAAGAATCCACAAATTTCACATTGCCCTTCGAATTTTCACACGATACGTTGCGCCGTTATATCTATCGGTTATGTCAGGCGATCTGACCGATTTTCATATTTCTACAGACAATGTGCAACCTCGTGAAACTTCAGCCCTTGACTCTTGTTCTTCTATTTGCCCTCTCCTCATGCACTGCAACATCGCATAATCTAAGTAAAAAAATCGCACCAGGCACACCTAACCTCAGTCAGGAAGATGTGCTCAAGCATGTATCACAGCCAGGCACCATCAAGATCCAGCGCCTCACCGTCGCTGACTGGAAGCTCAAGCGCAAGGGCCTCATCAACCTCAAACACCCCCGCTCAAAAGAAGCCAAACTCAAAAATACTTACGAGGATGTACACCTCTACATCTACATCCTTGAACACCCCACGCAGGGCACCTTCTTCATTGACTCTGGTGTAGCGAGCAACCTCACAGACCCAGATGCGGATGATTACCCCGTCAAGTCCCCCGTGGTACGCAAAGCACTGAATTTCAAAGAGTTCAAACCACTTCGCACCACCGCAGATGTCATTCAAGAACATGGCGCGCCAAACGGTGTCTTCCTGACCCACATCCATATCGATCACATCATGGGTGTGCCAGACCTTCCCAAAAATACCCCACTCTTTATTGGTCCTCACGAAACGTCACACCGCGAAGCCAAACACCTTGGCACACGAGGAACTCTGAATCGCTTCCTGGATGGCGCACAACCATTTCAAACACTCCCCTTTCCAGAACATGAGGAAGGACAACCCTTTAGCGCCGTCGATCTCTTTGGCGACCAGCAAGTCTTTGCCATCCACACCCCTGGCCACACACCTGGCTCACTGGCATTCCTCATAAGAACGGAAAATGGACCCATCCTCCTCACAGGAGACACCTCTCATACCGCATGGGGCTGGGACAACTGCGTCGCACCAGGACTCTTCAACAGCGACATAGATGAAACACAAAAAGACCTAGAAATGCTCAAGGCAATCGAAGAAAAACTCCCCAACCTCACCGTGTGGACAGGTCATCAGTCACTCTCCACACCACGCAGCAACACCAACCGCTGCAACTAAGAGGATATTGACAGTTGTTCTTATAACATTTCAAAAGCATGAAACGTTTCAGGCACATAAAAAGAGCGTAGAGTAAGGTTTAAGGAGCACAAAAAGCTCTTTTATGCGTTGTTTTGTTTTTTGCATTGTGCTCGAGAGCAGCAGAGCCAAGGAACCTCACAAGTTCGCTTCCAAGCGCTCTACTTACTCTCGCAAAGTTCCCAAGTACTTCTTGTTTTGTCCTGCACTTCGTTTCGGCCAAACCTGCGGTACTTGTTGCAAAACGCTCCGTCAAATTCCTCGTTTCGCCTCTTATGCATAAGAACCGACTTAAATTAAGCTGTTAATAAGCAAACTGATTTCGTCGTACTGAAAGGCTACACAAAAAATTTGTCGTCGCTCGTCTAATTGGAAGATTGTGGTGTGCATGACCTGACTTTTGAACACTGTCAACACCCTCTAAAACTCAACAAAGAAAGCACAGCAACTAAAGCGACCTGGGCGAGCGGCTACAAGTAGCCGCTCGCCCAGGTCGCTTTAGTTGCTGTGCTTATCGCCTGTACCTATTTACACTTACTGGTAAACACCCGTTGCGCTCAGATCGCAGATGTGACCGTTCAAAGGAGAAATCTCCCACACAGAACTGTCGCTGTTCGCAGGCAACGTACCACTCCATGGATAACCTGTACGCTGGTTGGCGTAATTTTCACTACGGTCAGGAAGTGATGGACTGAATGTAGAGTTACTACCGTAGCTCATCGCATCGATATGCACGCCCACAGCATTCTTGAGCTCTACCTCGTCACCGCTGTTGCCAAGACCTCCAAACCAGGAGCCTCCAACAAAAGCTGTCGATGCAGAAAGGTGTGCATCATCTGCGGAACATCCATACACGCCAAGACCTGATGCGCCAGAGGAAGCAACCAGAGCAAGACCCTTACCTTGACCAAGAGTTTTTGTGTTGAATGTCAAGCAGTTACCATTATCACAAATCTGCCATCCAGCGAGGTCAATGTCTCCACAACTATTGTTGTAGAGCAAGATGTACTCACCATCAGGCTCTGTCTGAGCATCGTGCAACACGCTGACAATCATCACATCACCCGCATTATCACCTGCATCGGTACAGGTCTGAGGAGGAATGGAGCAATCCGCGCCAGTGTAACCACCAGTACATGTACACACACCTGTTCCTGCCGCACCATCATCACAGACGCCATTGCCTGAGCAAGGCGTCATCACACCACCAGGACAGATGCCCGCACAATCCACACCATAAGTACCTGCTGGACACGTGCATACGCCCGTTCCGTTTACTCCATCATCACACACACCACTGTTACAATCACAGGTGCCTGCACAATCAGAGCCGAATGTGCCTGCTGAACACAAACATGCGCCCGTACCATTCACGCCGTCATCGCACGCTTCACCTGTGCAGTCACAGGTTCCCGAACAATCTGCACCGTAAGTACCAGCAGGACAGCCACCGCAAGCGCCTGTGCCCATTGCGCCATCATCACAGCTTCCGCCGTTGCAGTCACAAATACCCGCACAATCTGCACCATAAGTATCTGCGGGACATGTACATGCGCCTGTGCCCATCACGCCATCATCACAGCTTCCACCATTACAATCACATGTGCCTGCGCAATCAAGACCATAGGTGCCAGGTGCACATGTACATGCGCCTGTTCCCATTGCGCCATCATCACAGCTTCCGCCATTGCAATCGCAAATGCCAGCGCAGTCCGCACCGTATGTGCCTACTGGACATGAACACACGCCAGAGCCCATCGCGCCATCGTCGCAGCTTCCGCCGTTACAATCACAGGTGCCCGAACAGTCCACACCATAAGTACCTGCGGGACATGTACATGCGCCTGTTCCTGTCACTCCATCGTCACAGCTTCCACCATTACAATCACAGGTGCTTGAGCAATCTGAACCGTAAAATCCTGCCGCACATGTGCATGCGCCTGTACCCATCACGCCATCATCACAGCTTGCGCCATTCTGGCAGTCACAGGTTCCCGAACAATCTGCACCGTAAGTACCAGCGGGACAACCACCACAAGCACCTGTGCCGTTTGCACCATCATCACAGGTGCCACCGTTACAATCACATGTGCCCGAGCAATCTGGGCCATAAGTACCTGCGGGACATGTACATGCGCCTGTTCCATTTACACCATCATCACAACTTCCGCCGTTCTGACAGTCACAGGTCTGCGCACAGTCAGCGCCATAGAATCCAGTAGGACAGGTGCATGCGCCCGTGCCAGCCACGCCATCATCACAGCTTGCACCGTTTTGACAATCACAGCTGCCCGAGCAATCTGCACCGTAGAATCCTACAGGACACGTACACGCGCCTGTTCCAGCCGCACCATCGTCGCACGTGCCGTTTGCACACTGACAGGAAGATTCACAACGTGCGCCATAAAATCCTGGAGCACAATCACATGTGCCATCACCCGCTGCACCATCATTACAAAAAGCACCGTTTTCACAATCACATGCCTGCGCACAGTCTGCGCCAAAGAACCCTGCTGAACAGGTACAAGCACCCGTGCCATTTGTACCATCATTACAGATGCCACCATTTTGACAATCACAGCTAAACTGACAGTTCTCACCATAAAACCCATCAGGGCAGGTGCACGAACCAGAGCCATTTGCACCATCATCACAGATACCACCGTTTTGACAGGTACATACCTCATCGCAAGTTGTGCCAAAGAAGCCATCGAGGCACACGCACATACCTGTGCCATCCTTGCCATCATCACACAGCGCACCATTTTGGCAGTCACAAACACCGTCACAAGCCATGCCATAACGATTTGCAGGACACTCATCACAAAGACCTGTGTCTTCATCACAAGGTTCGCCACCACAAGCGCAGGTATTCGCGCAGGTCGAACCCCAGAATCCAGGTGCACAATCACATGTACCTGTACCGTTTGCACCATCATCACAGCTTGCACCGTTTAGACAGCCACAGACTTGCTCACAGCTCTCACCAAAGAATCCATCAGGGCAGGTGCACATACCTGTGCCATCCTTACCATCATCACAGACGCCGCCGTTCTCACAGTCGCAAATCCCATCGCACTGCTCACCAAAGCGCCCATCGGGACACTCGCCGCACACGCCATCTGCACCGCAAGGCAATCCTCCACAAGCACATACGTTCTCACAACGATCGCCGTAGAAACCTGATGGACAGGTGCATGCCCCTGTCCCCATCATGCCATCATCACAGCTCGCACCGTTTTGACAGTCACACGCACTGGCACAAAGTTCGCCATAGAACCCTGGCTCACACGCACATGCTCCGTCATCATCACAACTGCCACCGTTTTCACAGAGGCACATATCCATGTCCATATCCATCATCGGCTGAATGACAGGATCATCCGTGGTCGGACATCCTGCCAAAAACAGCACAAAAACAGAGAGCAACAACACACCCAAAGGATGCAACAAAGACCTTGATATAGCTTGACTTTTCATCACTCACACCACCAAGCGCCGAAAATAAATCAGGTTACACCTGTGCGACGAAACAGGATCCTGCGAACCCAGGCCACGCTCGCCTGAAGTTCAAAAAAATGACTCTGAATCAGCCCTCAAAATACAACCTATTTGACAGGCTATATCCGAGACCCTGACCACAGAGTCACTCCGTTAACACATATTTTCATCAAGGCAAGTTACATGACGGAGACATCATCTTTCTCCTTCACACATCTGCATTCACTCCATCTCTTTATCGCGCACTAAAGAAGCGCCATTTCGGGGAGTAGATCTCTTTTTTGCGTCTGTTCAAGTGAGCTTGCTTGTACTGCTGCGGCGAGCACACGCATGGCACCAATCCATTGATGACGAGCGCGGATGAGATCGGCGGTGGAGGTCGTTTGAGCTGTGACGCCTTCCTGACTTTGCCTGAGATTCTGGCGCTTGAGCCACAGCTCTTCCATCGATGATGAAACGCTCCACCAGCGGCTCACCATATCAAGCAGTGTGCCCTGACTGTTGGGGATATCGATCCTCGCAAGCAGCTCCTGATCGGCGCGTGTGATACCAGACTGAGCTGTCTTGGCGGCGCGAATCTGTTCTTCATAACGTAACAATGTGGTGTTCAACCCAGCGGGGAAGAGGCGGTCACGAAGCGCCGAACTCTCACGTGCAAATTGTGCATCGTCGATCAACTCACCGATGCCAACGAGCACATGATAAATACCACGCACGAGGCGATCATGCTCAAGGTCAACCTGACCAAGTTGCATTGTCATGTCGTGCAACTCCTCGGCCTGCTCGGGACTTTGCTCACTGACCACCTTGAGCTTGCGGTGCATCTTCTCCAGGAGCTGCATCGCACCATGGGTCTCGCTGATCTTATCAAAATCGGCGCGACGCTTGACAAGACAGCGGTCCGAAATATCCAACATCTCCTGTGTACTCAATGACTTCAACGTGGTTCCACCCATTGCTTCTCCTCTTTTACGCAGGCTCAATAAAACTGTTTGGAATAAGACACGAAGTCCTCTATATTCTCTCCTTGGCGTGAGTCTACATCTTGCCATCACAATTTACCATGGTGGCTCATCAACTCAGACACATTGTTTAGCAAGGCTATGCAGCGAACACACGACACTCACAACTTGTACATCCTGTACACCCTCCAGACCTGCTCCATTTCCATGGTGGAGTGTGGCCCATTCATATGCTCTGGAGCCTGCGAGCGCCGCATTGCCAAGGCTTGATGCCATCGCCTCGGTGATGACTCAGGCCGTAACGCCCAACCTACCCAATACACAAAAGTAGTTCTGTGACTGCTGTTTGCGTCATCGCCAGATGACGTCCGTGCAGTTCTGTGTTAGGCACTCCGTGTTAGCGCGCACAAGAACGCCTGCTCATGAGTTATACTCATACGAGCAACCTGGCGCTACGCATACACTCACAGGACACCAAAGAACAAACAAAGACCTGATAACCTTCTGATATTCAAGAAGATAACACAGGAACACAACAGAGGTTCTTACCTGCTATGACAGATTATAAATCAACGCTTAACCTTCCAAATACAAAGTTCTCCATGCGCGCCCAACTCCCAAAAAGGGAGCAGGAAGCGATTGAAAAATGGGAGGCCGACAAGGTCTACCATCACATGGTTCAGCGTCGCCTTGATCAGGGCGCAGACCGCTTCATCCTTCATGATGGTCCTCCCTACGCCAACGGTAATATCCACCACGGCCACATCCTGAACAAAGTCCTCAAGGACTTCGTCGTCAAGTACCAGAACATGTCTGGTAAGGCCTGTACTTTCGTGCCCGGTTGGGACTGCCACGGCCTCCCCATCGAGCACCAGGTAGACAAGAACCTTGGCAAGAAAAAACGTGACATGACCAAGGTCCAGATCCGTCAGGCATGTCGTGAATATGCCAATGAATTTGTGGGCATCCAGTGTAACGAATTCAAGCGCACACTCGTGCTCGCCGACTGGGATAACCCCTACCGCACCATGGACTACAGCTACGAAGCCAAGACCGTGCGTGAGCTTGGCAAGTTCTTTGACCGCAAGCTCACCTACCGTGGCCTCAAACCTGTGCACTGGGACTGGGCTGCTCAAACCGCGCTCGCTGAAGCCGAGGTTGAGTACGCTGCGTTCACCACAGAACATGTCTACGTCAAGTTCCCCTTCAATGAGCTTCCCGAGGAGCTTCAGGAGAAGGTCCCTGCTGACGCAAAAACCTTCGCTGTCATCTGGACCACCACGCCGTGGACTCTCCCAGCAAACCTCGCCATTGCCTTGAACCCAGAGCTTGATTACCAGCTTGTGCAACACAACGATGAGGTCTACCTGTTCGCTCAGGGCCTCGTCGAAAGCGTGCTCAAGGAATGCAAGATCGATCCTGCTGAAACCTCCGTGCTCGCCACATTCAAGGGCTCCACGCTCGTGGGCGAACTTGAAGAAGGCAAAGGTCTCAAGGCCAAGCACCCCTTCATCGATCGTGACAGCGTGCTCTTGCCTGCTGATTACGTCACACTTGAACAGGGTACAGGCTGCGTTCACACCGCTCCTGGACACGGTCAGGAAGACTTTGTGCTCTGTCAGGGATTCCAGATGCCCATCATCTGCCCTGTCAACCGCTACGGTAAGTTTGATGAAGCGCCTGGCACTGAAGATGTGGTTGGCATGCAGGTCCACAAGGCAAACCCTGTCATCGTGCAGAAACTCGCTGACATCGGCATGCTCCTGAACCAGCCTGGCGAAAAGGTCACAATCGATCGCTACCCACATGGTTGGCGTAGTAAGTCCCCTGTGATCTTCCGTGCAACCACACAGTGGTTTGTTGCCATGGAACCAGAAAGCTCTGGCGATCCCGAGGCGACATACCAACTTCGTCAGCGCGCGCTTGAAAGCATCGATAATGACATCACCTGGATCCCCAAATGGGGCCACGATCGTATCCACGGTATGGTTGAAGGTCGTCCCGACTGGTGCATCAGCCGCCAGCGCTCCTGGGGTGTGCCGATCACCGCCATGCACTGTGATGACTGCGCTCATGTCGTCGCCACCAAAGAAGTCGCCGATCATGTCGCAGACCTCGTGGAAGAACAGGGTGTTGATGTCTGGTTTGCTCTTGAGCCCAAGGAACTCCTCCCTGAAGGTTTTGTCTGCCCAAGCTGTGGTGGCACAAACTTCTACAAGGAAGAGGATATCCTCGATGTGTGGTTTGACTCTGGCGTAAGCTGGAGCGCTGTGCTCGAGACAAAACTTGGTCTTGGCGACCAGGCTGACCTCTACCTTGAAGGCAGTGACCAGCACCGTGGTTGGTTCCAGTCTAGCCTGATGTGTGGCCTAATGTCTCGCGATCACAGCCCTTACAAGACCTGCTTGACGCACGGCTTTGTGATGGACAAAAACGGACGCAAGTACTCAAAATCAAGCAAGAACTTCGAGCCACCTCAGCGCATGATCGACAGCATGGGTGCCGAAATCCTTCGCCTCTGGGTATCTGCCGTGGATTACCGTGGAGACATCACGCTCTCCAAGGAGATCCTGCAACGCATCGCAGACTCTTACCGCAAGATCCGCAACACCTTCCGCTTCTTGCTTGGTGGTCTTGATAACTTCAATCCTGATCAGGATCTTGTGAAGGTCGACGAACTTCTTCCGCTCGACCGCTGGATCGTACAGCAAACCGCTGCGCTCGTGGAGCGTGTTGAAGATGCGTTCAAGGACTATCAGTTCCACACCATCTACCACGCGCTGGTACAGTTCGCGACATCTGACCTATCAAGCTTCTACATGGACGTCACCAAGGATCGCATGTACTGCGAACTTCCTGACTCCAAGGAGCGTCGCTCGGGTCAGACTGCTTACTGGATGGTGCTCGATGCGCTCGTGCGCTTGACCGCACCCATCCTCTCCTTCACCTCTCAGGAGGTCTGGGAGTTTATGCCTCGTCGTGCACAGGACCCCGAGTATGTCTTCTGGGCTGACTTCCCAGCTGAAGCCAAGCTCCACATCGGCCTGACCGATGCCAAGCTCTGGGAAGATCTGCTTGAAGTCCGCACCGTGGTGCAAAAAGCACTCGAGGAAAAGCGTGGCAACAAAAAGAACAAGCAACCTGGTCAGATCGGTTCAAGCCAGGAAGCTGATGTCGTCATCACCGCGCCTGAAGCAGAGATGAAGCTCCTCAAGAGCTTTGGCGAGAAGATGCTTACCGAGCTGTTCATCGTCGCATCCGTGTCGCTTCAGAATGGAGAGTCTCTTGCTGTTGAGGTCACTCCCTCGGAGCAAAACAAGTGTCCTCGCTGCTGGAACCACTGGGTGCCAAAAGACGCTGAACCCGAGACCCCCTGCGCACGTTGTGCAGACGTCGTCGCTAAACTGTAGGTTCCGTTGACTGAGACGGACCACACAGAACGAAGACACAGAACCTGGAGCTCTACACATCTTGTGTAGACTCAAGTATAGTGAGCGCGGCAGGTAGGCGAGTGGAGGAGTTAACTCCTCCACTCGCCTACCTGCCGCGCTCACTGTGTACTACGCTGCAAGGCTCACAAACCAAACAAAAACACATTTAAATACAGAAAGATACAAGCCATGAACAAGGCGACATTGATAAAATTTTCCCAATTTTTCCTCATCGTGATCGTCGGCGTGGCCGCCGACCAGTGGACCAAATGGTACGCCGAGGAACGGCTCGCCACACAACGCCTTGGACATGAGGTCGTCCTCACTGTACCCGAAAACGTCGCACAAGAAACGACCGTCAAGGATGTGCTCAGCACCGAGTTCACATGGAGCACACCCGAGCAGGTCGACACGCTCGCAAGTCGTTGGGTCCGCAATGATGATGGCAAAAAAATGCGTCCTGATGACAAGGTCGAAGCCAAACAAAAACTCCACATCACCAACCGTGATGTCGAGATCATTGAAGGCTACTGGGATTTTCAATACACCCGTAACCCTGGCGCTGCATTTGGCTTCCTCGCCGACTCCGATAGCCCCTATCGCAAGCCGTTCTTCATCGTCATCAGCATCATCGCGATGGGCCTGATCCTCTACATCATCCGCACCATCTCATTGCAACAACAGATCATGCTATGGGGCCTGAGCCTCATCGCTGGTGGCGCCATCGGCAACTTCATCGACCGCATCAGGTTTAGCTACGTCATCGACTTCATCCTCTGGAAGTACACCGACGCACACCGCTGGCCCACATTCAACGTCGCCGATGCACTCATCGTCGCAGGCGTTGGCCTGATGTTCATCGAAATCCTTCGCGATATGAAACGCGAAAAGGATGAGCAAAAGGACATCATCGATACAGAGCCTGCTGAAGAATCTGCTTAAAACTACAGAGAAGAAAAAAGAGAAGGGGCGAAAAAATACTGCGCAATTTTTTGCCCCCTCTCTTTTTTCTTCTCTGCGCCCAAAAACTCAATATTGGACACTGATTGTATAGTTCTGTTAACCTGCGCACGTTATCACCAAGGTTGCTCCAAACCTTCCTGTCGTGTCCTCGTCTACTCTGGAGTCGTCTCATCATGTCCAAGCACGTTTTTTCACACCTCACACCATCCATCCTCCTCCCCATGTTACTTGCAGTAACGCTCTCTGCATGCGTCGAACCCGAGGACAATGATGAAGACATTCTGATCATTGAAAGCATCGACAACACAGATATGTCAGGGGACGCTCAAACGGATGACATGTCCGAAGATGACATGTCCGAAGATGACATGGAGCCTGGCGAAGATGATGTGGACATGGCTGACATTCCCGCAGAACCCACGCTTGGTTGCGAAGGAAATGCCTTCTCGGGTGAGGTCTTCTTTGATCATGACCTCTCATCCACATCACGTTACTCACTGCGACGCGATGACACTGACGAGCTCCTGAAGGGCGAAAACATTATCCTTTACAATCAGGACTTTAAGCTTCAGGGCACCACCTGCGACAATGGCACATTTGGCGCAAGCAACCTTCACGATGGCAATTATGTCTTTGGTGTCACAGACCTTGATGGCCGTATCAGCGCCTCATCCTCACAAGGCGTGCGCTTTATCGAGGCCGTCAAGGAAGGGAACCTCAACGTCGTTGTCTTTGGTGACAGCATCCCCGCTTATGGTCCTGCTCCCTGGTATCCCGAGTATCTTGAACAAACCCTGGACACGGTTGTTGACACAGACGTGGCCAACATTGCCATCCCTGGCACACGCTCTGTGGACTGGCTCCCAGGCGTCTCACACTATTACGAAGAAAATCTTTTCCCCCGAATTGCTGACGCCGATGTCATCGTCTTTTCACTGGGCGGAAATGACCTCTATGAGCTTGCCAATGGCTCGGTGGACACCTCTGATCCATCGGCTGCAATTGCCCAGTTTGATGAGACCGTGGAAGAAGTCATCAGCAACCTCAAGTTACTTATCACAGCAATTCGCAACGAGAATCCCAACGTGGATATCGTCTGGATGCTCTATCCCAACTACGCCACAACCGAGCGTTGGGCCGCGCTCGCGCCTGACTTGATCGGTGTCATTGAGGGCGTTCTCGCAGGCAAGCTCAACTACATTCGTCGCGAACTTGCACACCATGAAAAGCTGATCATGTGGGACATCAACAACGCCACCAAGAAGCTTGACCTCGATGCATACCTCTCCGATGAGCTTCACCTGAACAAACCAGGTCACATCCTCTGGAGTCAGGAGCTCTTCCTTACACTGGGCGGTGTCATCATCGAAAACGGCATCAGCATTGAAGCAGAACCTCGTGAAATTGGTCTTGGAAACCCACTGAGCATGGATCAGTAACCCGCACATAAGCAGCACACATGTATCCCACAATCAACCTCGACTGGCTCATCCCTGGCGCCGATATCTCACTGTATTTCCTCGCGATTGGTGTCGGATTCATGCTCGCAGCCTGGATCACCAGTCAACACTATCAACGCATCGGACTGGACCGCAGCCAGACTCAGGACTTCTTTATCTGGATGCTCATCATCGGTGTGCTCGGCGCGCGGCTCATGCATGTCATCGCCGATGGATTTATGTTGGATTACGTCAACCTGTGCATCGATCCAATGCAATTTGATGGCAAGGCGCTCCGCTCACTGGAGCCATGCATCGCCAACGCACAGTGTCTCATTGAGCAAGAAAATGGCGCTGATATTGGTGCCATCTGCAACCCCGAGGATGGCCTCTGTTACGCACAACAGGATTGCTTTAGACCTTTCAAGTTCTGGGCAGGCGGCCTCACCGTTTATGGTGCTCTGATTGCGAGTATCACATTCGCCTACTTCTACATCAAACGTCGTGGCTGGCCATTTGCACAAATGATCGACATCGCAGCACCCTCCATCTTTCTTGGGGTCGCCATCGGTCGTCTCGGCTGCTTCTTTGCTGGCTGCTGTTATGGGGATCTCTGCGACATTGACGCGCTCGCCATTCAATTTCCAGAACACTCCCAGGCATACCAACACCACTATGACATGCACCATGAAGCGCTCAGTCAGCAATGGAGCGCAGGTGTGCACAAGAGCCTCCCAATCTGGCCCACACAGCTTATATCGTCGGCCTACAACTTCGTGATCTTTGCGGTGGGTTACTTCATCATCAAACCACGCAAGTCATTCAACGGACAGGTTATTTTAAGCTGCGCGCTGATGTATGGCGTCGCCAGATTTATGATCGAGTTTGTCCGCGCCGACTTCAGAGGGAGCGCATTTGGCCTCTCCACAAGTCAGCTCGTGAGCCTCCCCATCCTCATCATCGCAGCCTGCTCAATGTTTATGCTCTGGCGAAAAAACAAAGCGAAAAAAGAGGATTAAACCTCAACAAACTCAGCCTTCATCTCCCAGATTTCATCCACTGAACAGTCAAAGGGATCGTGATCAAGCGCGATCACATCAGCCATAAAACCTACGTGCAAACAACCAAGCAGATCATCCCAGCCCGCAGCTTTTGCCGCGCCCTGCGTGTACGCAAACAGCGCATCTTTTCTACCAATTGCCTGCTCGGGACGCCATACATCACCCGTGGCGGTGATCCTTGATTCAAACGAGGCAATACCATGCCAGGGGTTGGGATCATCAATCGGATAATCACTCCCACCCACCACAAGTGTACTCTCAAGCAGACTCTTCCAGTTATACAGACGCTCGATTTGATGCGGGTTTAACACCTTGTGTGCCCATGGCGAATCACTTCGCATGTGAATGGGCTGAACGCTGGCGATGATGTCGAGAGAGCCCAGGCGAGCGATGTCGTCATCGTGCATAATTTGAGCGTGCTCAAGTCGTAAGAGTGCGGTGGGATTGTCTTGCCTTACACTGGCATATGCATCCACTACACGTCGTGCGGCCTGGTCTCCAATCGCATGCACAGCGATCGCAAATCCCTGTGACGCGACCTCGGGAAACTCACGCATCATGCGCTCCGAAGATACGACGGTAAGACCCTGATTGGCATCTTCTTTCAGGTAGTGCTCAAGCAAGAGCGCACCACGTGAACCCATCGCACCATCTGCAAAATACTTGATGCATCGCGCGGCGTACCATGCATCACCACTGTCAAATGGTCCTTCCTTGATAATGTCGTCGATCTCGGGGTCATCACAATCGATCATGCAAAACAACCTGATTGGCATCTTGCCTTCTTTGTATAGACGGTGCGCCATGTTCAAACCATTGCGCTTGGTCCACGCCATGTGCGCGCAGTTAATCCCAAAGCTTCGGAGCATACTTGCCTTCTCGCAGAACACCTCCTCAAGCTCCTCATCCGTCTCGACAGGAATGCTCTCAGAGATCATCTCCAATGCTTCATCCACAAGTAATCCAGTCAATTCTCCGCTGGCATCACGAGCGATCAAACCACCTTCAATGACGGTCTCTGCGGTGATATTTGCGCGCCGTAAAGCTTCGCTATTCACAAGACATGCGTGGTGATCAATGCGATACAAACAGACAGGCGTATCGGGGAAAATGGCGTCGAGTTCGGCGCGTGTAACCGTTTGATTTTCCTCCCACAAATGATTATCCCAACCATGTGCCTGAACCCAGCCAGAGACGGGCAAAGGAGACGCACTGGCAACCTTCAACCTGCGCAACACCTCATCAGGAGATGCGCTCCCTCTCAGATCCACAAGACCACTGCGCATCCCCAGATCCCAGACATGAATATGCGCATCCGCCAGCGCAGGGAAAAGACACGCACCTTGAGGTTCCACCTGTTCATCACACTCTTGCGACATCGCATCATCGCCCACTGCGATCACCCTGCCACCTCGCACAAGAAGCGCATGGGTGTGCTCCCCTGATGCGTCGAGATAAATTTTAGGATGGAGAATAAGAGTGGTCTTGGTATGCTCTTGCGTTGCGTGCATAAGGTGTTCGCTCATCTTCATTTCAAGGTTGTGATTGTTCGTATTGAGCCTTCGTGACAGCCTCACCCCATCACCTGGAGTTCCACCCATGATCATGGATGTTCATGTTCACCTGCTTGGCCTGAAGCCAGAGCATGGTTGCATCATCGGCAAGAAGCTGCTCAGAGGTCCCGCCTATCCTCTCCTCACAAGGGCACTTCATCTGCAAGGTACGCCCCGAGAGCGACTTGACCAGGCTTACGCAGATCGGCTCATCGCATGGACAAACCTCTCCGAGCTGGACGCCATCGGCGTCCTTGCGTTTGACGGAGTGTATACAAAAACAGGTGAGCTGGACAGGGACACCACGCAGGTCATGGTTGGCAACGACTACTGTATTGAGGTCTGCTCGCGCTCGGAAAAGCTTTATCCCATTTGCTCGATCAACCCACAACGCAAGGATGCCATCGACGAGCTTGAGCGTGTCTGTGAGCTTGGCAGCGTGGCCATCAAAATGCTCCCCAACAGTCAGGGGTTTGATCCGCTCAATCCTGCCTATAAAAAGTTCTGGCAACGCATGGCCGACCTCGGGATGCCAATCATCACGCACACCTCTTTTGAGCACACCATTCCACCTATCAATCAGATGTACGGTCGACCCGAACGCCTACACCTCGCGCTTGAGCAAGGAGTGACGGTCATCGCAGCACACTGTGCAGGCTCAGGGGTCGCACACCCATTCCATGAAGACTTTCATACATGGCATGACATGCTCAAGGACCACACCAACCTCTATGGTGATATTTCGGCCATGACATCGCTCTCTCGATTTCCTTACATTCACAAGGTGTTGGATAGTGATCTGGCCATGGAGCGCGTGATCATGGGCAGTGACTTCCCAATTCCTGTCAACCCCTTCGTGTTTGTGAAGCAAATCGGCGTCAAGGAAGCACGCCGCCTCTCAAAAATCACCAACCCCTTGCAGAAAAACCTGGAGACATTCAAGGCCATCGGCGTCCCCCAAGAAATCTTTGAGCGAGGAGCAAAGCTTTTAAAGCTTTAAGTTCCACACCATCACAGCTATACTTGTGAGAACTGGCCTTCATTTAACAGACTACTGCGCAGATCGTGTTTATGCTGAACAACTTGAAACTTACCTCCATGAATCTTGTGCTCGGAGCCCTGTGCACACTTGCTCTTCAGGGCTGCACACTGGCCACAAACTTCACGGAATGTGAAACAGACTCGGACTGTGCGCAAGGCATCTGTGCCGAGGGCATCTGCGAGATGAACGTGGGCTGCACCTCACGCGCCGACTGTGCCTCGGTATCGGACGCAGCCTACTGCCTTGCCAACCAATGCCGTGAGATCGACGCTGCACAATGTGGCCGCAAAGGTAAGGTTTTTCTCGACGATCCCGATGGTGTGATCATCCCCATTGGCGCACTCATGCCACTGTCTGGCACCAACCGAGAAAAAGGCGAAGCAGCAAGTGATGGCGCAGAGCTTGCCCTGCGCCAGATCAACGCAAGTGGTGGTTCTACAAGCGGAAAATTTGGCCTCATTGTCTGTGACACACAATACAAGGCTGATGTCGCTGTCCAAAAAGCAAACTACATGCACGAAGAACTTGGTATCAACGCCATGCTTGGTGCCATCTCCAGCGCCGAGACACTCGCTGTGGTCGATCAGGTCGCCACGCCCAAGGAAGTCCTCCTTATTAGCCCCGCATCCACATCGCCTGGTCTGAGTCGTCGCAGCGACTTCTTCTGGCGCACAATCGCCTCCGACGCCGAGCAAGCACCCGCCATGGCAGAGCTTCTTGCTGAGCGTGGCATCGAACGCGCGGTCCTCCTTTATGGCGGCGAGGACGATCCTTATGGAAACGGCTTCTTCAACGCGCTCACGTTCCACTGGGCCGAAAACCCCGACCAAAAACCTGCCACGCTCAAACTTGGCACATTCGACACCAGCGATCCACTCGCATCCCTTGAACAAATCAATCAAAGCGCACTTCAGTACAACAGCGCCGAGGCCCCCCGACCACAGGCGATCATCCTGCTTGGCTCACTGAGTTCAAGCGATCTGATCGCTCAGATCGAAGAGCAGTTCATCCAGAATCTCCCCGACGAAGACAAACCTATCTGGGTCCTCCCTGAAGCGTTGCGCGACCGCACACTGCTCGAAAAACAAGGCATTAAACCCGCCTTTGAACGCATCATTGGCACGGCCCCTCTGCGCACAGAAACTCCCATTTATTCTACCTACGAAACCCTCCTCGATGTCACATTTGGCCGCAACGCGCTCGACTATCAGTTCCCCGATAAGGCTTATGACGCAGCCTACCTGCTCGCCCTCACCTATGGTGCGCAACAAACACCCGCGCTGGCCACAGGCGCACAGCTCAACGCCGTCATGAGCCGCATTGCATCCTCGGGAGAACCCTCCAACTTGCTTGGAAACCAGTACTCTCTTATCGCAGGCACATTACGCGATGGACAAAGCGTGAACCTCGTTGGTGTAAGTGGTGAACTCGACTTCAATGACGCACACGATGTCTCCAACTCCCAAATCACAACCTGGACCATCGACGTCTCATCGGGCACACCTCAATTCATGGAAGATGAGCCCCCCTCTGAATAATGTTGCCATGCGCTCACACCTCTTACAACACGCAATGCTCTTCGCCTTCACCTCGCTCATTGCGTGTGATCGCACACCCAAACAAAAAGAACAAAAACAATTACAAAGCAGTCACTTAAGCCAAGAAAACCCACATCAAGAGCCAACCATGACCGATCCTTTCGCACCCTCCTACAGCGAACCTGTCACCCTCACTGGCATCCTTGATATGGACCGCCTCCCCTCGGGAAAACGCTTCCAGGGCACCTGGCTTATCACCGATACAAATCAACCTCCTCTGCTCCTCTCCTATCGCCCCATTAAAGAATACTTCCACCTCATCGGACACGCCGTCACAGTCACTGGACGGCACAAAACACTCTCACCCAACGTCCAACAGGTCGACGCACACCACTTTGACGCTGATTCCATCACACCCACCCATCAAGACCAACTCACAACCGCTCACCTTGATGCACTTCCTCCTGCGCCACTCATCGATCCCACACAAGGAATCTCACAGTGGAATCATCGCTGGGTCCATATCCACGGCACACCCCAAGCCCTCGAACAAGAAAACAACAGCATCTTCAAAGATGTGACACTTACGACCACATCCAAAGTCTCATTCACACTCTCACTCAATCAAGCCGAGTATAAACAACACTGGCTTCCGTTGGTGGGAAAACAATCCACCATCCTGGGAAAACTCATCACCACGGACGATCCAAAAGTCTTCATC
This sequence comes from uncultured Pseudomonadota bacterium, assembly GCA_950059285.1. Classification (GTDB taxonomy): domain Bacteria; phylum Myxococcota_A; class Bradymonadia; order Bradymonadales; family Bradymonadaceae; genus CATLTV01. Next base: position 31,850 of record CATLTV010000036.1, read on the forward strand.
CTCTCGGGACCACACCTCATGTGTGAAGGTTCGCTGAACGCTTGCCCCACCCCCTCTCCCAAAAAGACAAAACTCAAAACACAGCAAAAGTAATGTACAAAAGAGGGCGGCCTGTTGATTGAATCAACAGGCCGCCCTCTTTTGTACATTACTTACAATGACTTAAACTACCACCACATCAGGTTCAAATACACCTCATTGCGCCACCTCTGAGCAAGTTCGGAGTTAGGATCATCAAAATAATCTCTGACCATGGAGTCCACAAAACCAGAGAGGATCTTGTCGTACTCCTCGTTCACATCGGGCAACTTGGGAAGCAAACGCTCGATCTGTTGTGCCATGTAATTATCAAGCCAGATGTTCAAATCGAAGTTCGGATCAAGCGTCATGCGCAACATCTGGAAGTACTCTTCTCGCGAAACTTCAATGTACTCCTCAATATAGGCATCAAGCTCCTCAAGATGCGCGATAAAGTCATCAAGCGTCAGGTTCATGGTGCGTAATAGCTCGTGAATCTCCAACGAAACTTGATATGAAGCCTTGAGCTGCTCATTCAAATCGCGCGCGAGACTCACGTGGTGTGCAACGCGCACCACAGCAGATGGTCCTGTGAACTCTGCCACCTCGGGCACATCGCTCATCTCATCCCGTAAACTATTGATATTCCACTGAATATCCACACGCTCGACCTCAAGTTGACGGCGTCGCTCGTGATACACCTGAACCTCTTTTGCCACCGTCGCCTGATCCTGTCGGGCTTGCTCCAGTTCTTTTTTGATTTGATTGTACCTGGTGTCATCTCGCATCAACTCGGACACAGCCGCGATCTGACAGTAACCAAACATACACGCGATCAGGTTGTTCCTGCGCTGACGTTCGCGCTCGGCCTCAAGCTCTTTTTCGCGCTTGTCCAGTGAACGCACAAGATCATTAACCCTTAACTCTTTTTGGTAAAGCTCACCTTCAAGCACCTTGATCTCGGCATTTATGCGAGCAATCGCATCCTCCAAAATCACGTTACTCGTCGTCAGCTTGACCAACAACTCGCTGGAGCGCTCAAACTGCTTCTCTGCCAGATCTTCAAACCCACCATCGACATCAGGACCATCCTCGGATAACGACCAGTCAATCGGCTCAACCTTGATCTTGACCGAGTCCGACAAGTTGTAAAATTCCCATGATATCTCAAGCGCTTGCCTGGCTTCTTCATAGTCATAAAACTCGACACAATTGTATCCCTCTTTGACGCCCAACACATCGCCGCCATACACCACGTCCTCCTCGGGAAGATACGTGCGCTTGCGACGATCAAATGGCAACGTGTACGCGTAGCTATACGCCAGATCATTGAGGAAGTCTGTGTAGTAGTGCTCCAAAATCCAACGAGGCATATCCTCCTGCGTTAGCCCCTCCTCACGATAGATGTCCCCTGCAACCATCGTGATCTTGACAGGACCATTCACATCCGAGATCAAGATGGAACCTGTCCCCACATCCAGAGCGTCAAGCGACACACTCGCAGGATCTGACGCCAGCATGTTCAACGCATACTCATTGACATAATTGATGCTGTGCCACTCCCCATCAGGCACAATATAAAGCACAGGGTTTGAGCCCGTCACGCTGTCAGCCTTGCCACCATGGACCGCGTCCTCAAGCGTTGGCGTATCAGCTTTCCTGAAAGAAAATGCATCGGTAGCATTCTCTTCCACGCCAGAAGCATCGTCGCCCCCGCAACCTACGCTAAACGCAGATAAAATAAACACGATCAACACGTACCTGAGCTGCATCATACACTCCTGTCTCTATAATGTGGCTCTTCACATGTGTGCGTAAAATAAAACGCTTCACAATTTTCCGTATAGAATATCTACTTATACCACACACTATGGAAAAGCAATACTTGGCTCAAAAAGAACGGAGCGGCGTGTTGCTTATAAGCAACACGCCGCTCCGTTCTTTTTGAGCCAAGTACAGAGGCTCCGCTTACATTAAGCGCTCAATTTGCTGCCTCACCACATCATAACGGCGCACAAGATCAAGCGTAATCTCGGCGTGATCCCTGGCGTAACCATTACCAATGTACAGATCCACATCCTTGCCCACGCCTTCACAACCAAGCGCTGCACGCGCAAAACTTGTCGCCATATTAAAGAAGTACACCTTGCCACGATCCTCGCAAGGCAAGATCGCAGACATCTCCGTCCCCTCAATGTTACATGTGTTCACCACAAGCTCACACAGCTTGCCACCTGTCATCTCCTCGACCAGTGATAAAATCTGTACGGGATTCTTGGCGTTACCTGTGCGGAAATCATCAATAATACCAGCCTCTTGCAATGTGGTCATATTGTTATCATGCAGGTCAATCGCCAGGATGCGTACATCTTTGCCAAGCGCATCACGTGCTGCCGCTGCACACAACATCCCTGACTTGCCCATCCCCAGAATGAGCACATCCTTTGCCCCCTGCACCAGTCGCATCGTCTGTGCTGGCGCGCCACACACATCGAGTGAACTCAACGCCAACCTTGGCTCAAGATCCTTTGGCATCACCACAATCGGTGAAGATGGCCACAAATAGGCGGTC
>CATLTV010000037.1 GCA_950059285.1 uncultured Pseudomonadota bacterium
TCGCCCCGACCTTGTTGTTCGACCTTGCAGGCTTACAGCCTGAATTTACAAAGAGCGTTCAGGCAAGCCCTCGCTTCTTGATTTCTTGCACCACAAAACTTGCCACATCAGGTGCTGTGGTGCCTGGGCCAAAGCCAGCGTCAAAGCCAAGCTCAAGCGCAAGCTTGTGAGAGATTCTTGGGCCACCAGCCACCACCACGAGCTTCTGCCTCAATCCCTCTGCTTCGAGCATGTCGATAAGCTCGGCGAGGTTCTTGATGTGTACATCTTTCTGTGTGACGACCTGGCTGACGAGTAGGGCGTCTGCGTTTTTCTCAATTGCATGTGCGATCAAGTCCTCATTGAGAACCTGCATCCCAAGGTTATATGCCTTGAGCATGGGGTAGCGCTCAAGTCCGTATTCGCCTGCGTATCCCTTCATGTTCATGATTGCATCAATGCCCACGGAGTGTGCGTCGGTGCCTGTGCATGCGCCAAGAATGGTGACTTTACGGCCAATTTCCTGTCGGATGTAGTCGTTGATCTCGTAGAAGTCCATGCGCTCGGCTTCTACCTTGGCAACCTTGATGCTTGTGAAGTCGATGCTCTTTTTAAAGGCGCCATAGACAATAAAGAAGGAGTAGCCCTCACCAAGATCGTGTGAGTGGTAGACACGAGGTTTCTTTAACCCCATCTTGGATGCGACCTGACGAGCAGCCTCTTTTGCCTCCTCTCCATGAGGCACTGGAAGCGTGAACGAGACCTGTACTTGACCATCATCAAGCGTGTCTCCATATGGACGAACTTGTGTTAAATTGGGTGGTGTCGCGCCTGTTCTTCCTGTGGTTCCCATGGTGTCTTCCTCCTGTTCCTGAATATCCTGCTGGGAGACGTACTGACTGTAAAAAGCTCTACCATTGTCACAGCCCTTGTGCAAAGCTCCACTTCTTTTCAATTGCTGCACGTTGATTACAACCAACCAAGGACACATTATGTTAGAGATCGAACGTAAATTTCTGGTCGCCTCATCCTCATGGCAAGCTCACACAAGTTCAAGCGTTCCAATTGAGCAGGGCTACATGTGTAACTCACCTACGGTGCGCGTCAGGCGTTATGGTGATCAGGGCTTTCTCACGATCAAGGGGCCTACACAGGGGATCTCACGTGCAGAATTTGAATATGAGATTGATCCTGATGAGGCTCAAGTGATGCTCGATACATTGTGCCTTCCTGGCAGGATCAAGAAAGTGCGTCATATTCTTGAACACGCGGGCAAGGAGTGGGTGATTGATGAGTTTGCGCTTGAAAATCAGGGGCTTGTGCTTGCAGAGATTGAGCTTTCCAGCGAGGATGAGCAGTTTGAACTCCCCGACTGGGTTGGTGAGGAAGTCTCGGATGACCCGCGCTACTTCAACTCTGCGCTGGCACGAACTCCATTCTCAACGTGGGGATAACTTGACGTGGGGCCAACTATGGGAGAGGGTTTAATCGGCAAGGTGTGTGCACGATGCGCCTCTTGCTGGAAGATCGCGTCTGGTGATCTTCAATGACAACGTATGAACACAATACATTGAGTAGACATCATGGATGATGCAGTGAATTGGCAAGAAGTGCTTATCAAGGCGGCTCAACAGGACGGCGATTTGCCCGAGGATCGGGCGCACGTGTTGAAGGGCTTGCATGCAATGCAACAAGGGGATCTCAAGGCCGCGATGACGTTATTTCGTCGTGGACAGCGCAAAGATCAGGGCGACTTCTCCTGGATCGCAAGTGTGGCTCTTGGAGAGTGTTTGCGACTGGAGAACAAGGAGGGCGCCGCGCTCAAGGCATGGCGACTTGTGGCGTACGACCAGAGCGCACCTGTAAGCGCACGTTATGGTGCGTTGCTTGGTATGGCCAAACTCCTCGAAGCGCGAGACGGTGAAGATGCCGAGCTCGCCAAGGTCCAGAGTTTGCTCGCTGAACTTGATTTGCAAGTTTCTGTAATTTAATCTCTTTTGGGTGACATTGTGCAGATGTCCTCCCCAGGTTAAGGTAAGATACCCGCCATGCAACTGACGTCCACAACCAAGCAAAATCCACTTGGGCTCAACATTGATTTCCTCTTTGGGCGAGGATTTCTGTGGGCTCGCCAGGCCCGTCTGTCAGACTGGATCGTGCTTGAAAACTTACGCATGGAGATCCCCGATCTTCAGTTTCCTTTCGATGCACGGGGTGGTGTATCGCGCTTTCGCAACACGCGCTGTCTGGTCCGCGAGATCGAGATTAGCATCAGTGAGGCGGGGTTGCAGGATCTGATCGAGCGTGCAGCCTCGCAGATCGAGGGCTTTGAAGAGCTCAACATCAGGTTAAATGAAGGGGTCGCGCACGTGAGCCTGAAGCTCAGCGCATTTGGTGCAAACTCTCACGTGAGCTTTCGTGTCGCGCTTATTCCGCCCGAACCTGCGCGTAATGATGAGGTCCACCTCTCCATCTATGATTATCGTGCGTTTGGTCCGCTCCCTTATCCTGCACGCGTGCTTGCAACGGAGCTGTTGACCAGTCTCCTGAACACCCCTGCGCTTCGTCCTCCTGGACGAGGCGATGCGTTTACTGTGGGTGTGGCGGGAGATATTCTTAGTCTGCATCCGATCAAGTTGTTGTTGCTCTATCTGTTCCCCTCGCATGGCTGGAAGTTGCCAAACCTGGCAGGTGTGGTGCTTGATGGTGCGCGTATTCGCCCTGGGCAGCTCTCCTTGCGCGCATCGTCGCGTGGTGAGCGTTGGCATGACCCATCTTCTGCGACGTTCAAGAGTTATCAGATCATGGGAACGCTTGAGGGCGCCCGTGCTGTGGCTGCGTATGAGGCAAAAGATCTCTTTTCTAGCGTGGACACCGTGTTGTTTGAAGGTGGTCTTGAGCGTGCGCTTGAGCAGCTTGCCGCGTTGCGTGATCGTTATGGACCTCACCCCGAGCTTATCGCAAGGACGCTTGATTGCTTGCTCTCCGAGCCGTCCCCTGCAAATTTGGCCGAGGCTACTGCGATCTGTAAGGACCTCATTGAGGAGGACCCCGAGGATCTTCAGGCGCTTCTTGCGCTGCCTTCGATAGCACGTCATGAGCAGCGTTCAACACAGGAGATTCTTGAACGTTACGAGCTGCTTGCACATTGCTTGAGGCAGCGTCATGAGCTTGATGACTGGGTGTTGTGTCAGATCACCATGGCGCAGCTTATTCTTGAGCGTGAGCCCGAGCAGGCCGCTACATATCTTCGTGAAATTCTCAAGGTTTCTCCACGTCATATGGATGCGCTTGAGCTGCTTGCACATTTGTATGAGCGTGTGGGTGAGTGGAATGGCTATGAGGAAGCGCTCAAGCGCTTGACAGGTGTGTATACCGATCGTGCATCACTGCTCAAAACATACCTTTCTCTTGCCAATCATTTGCTTGATCGCAGGGGAGAACCTGCCGAGGCGAGGCTGTATCTAGAGAAGGTGTTGAGGCTGGACCCCACGAATCTTGAGGCGTTGGATACGCTTGGTCAGGGTTATCTGGTGGATGATGAGCCTCTTCGTGCACTCAAGGCGTTCTCCTCCGCCGCCAGAGCCGCCCAGGCCCATCAACAGCTTGCGAGGGCGGCGGCACTGCACCATCGGGTCGCGAAACTTTGGCGATTGCAACTACATAACTCCTCCGAGGCGCTTCTGAGCGTGCGTAGAGCGTTGCAATTGCAGGAGAAAGTGCCCCATTCGCCCGATGCATCTCCTGACAGGTTGCCCGTGCTGGTCTATCTTGAGGAGGCTGCACAACTTGCAGAGGAGCGCGAGCGCTGGGACGAGGCGCTGGAGTACAGAACAGCGCTACTCGAACATCTTGAGCGTGCCTATCAGAGCCCGCTCGACCTCACGCAAGAGGATGAGGGCGGTGTGCGAAAGCTCCAGCTCAAGGAGCGCTTGATTCAATCGCATCGCGCGCTGGCCACGATTTATGTGCGACGCCAGCGTGAAGATGCTGCGTCACCGCACTGGATGCGTGTGCTTGAGCTTAATCCACAGGATGAGCAGGCTGCTGCACGACAGGAAGAGTATCTGCGTTCAATGGGTCAACCCGAGCAGTTGATCGCGTTCTACAAGGATTTGATGGAGAAGGCCGATCGTCTCTCCAGAAAGGTTGAGCTGCATATTCGTCTGGCGAACCTCTATGATTCGTTGCAGATGACACGTGCCGCAGGAGACCAGCTCTCCGAGGCGTTGCGTCTTGATCCTGCAAACCACATCGCTCGCCGGCGTGTGGTGGAGATCCTCAAGGATGAAGGTCGTCACGAGTCGCTCGGTGCGTTGTTGTCTAACTTGTTGATAAAGTTGCAAGATCGAGAGGCTCGATACGAGGTTCTTGTGGCACTTGGTGAGGTGCAATTCACACACCTTGGCAAGGAGCGCGCAGCGGTGCGGTCCTTCTTTGAGGCGCTTGATTTGAGGCCAACAGACTTGCGTGCACTTCAGGGTGCGCAGCGAGCGCTTGAGCGTTTGATCGAGCTTGATGGTCATGAGTCGGCCGCTCCTGTGGGGAGTGAGACCTGTGCTGCGTTGCTTGAGCGCGTGTTGCATCGCCAGCTTGATTTGATGCCAGATGCGTTGGATCGTGCTTATGCGTTGGATCGCATCGCGGTGTTGGCGGAGTCGCGTGGCGCGATTGGTCAGGCTGTTGAGGCCAGAAAGCAGGCCAAGAACTTGCGTGATGATGCAGGTCGACGAGGTCAGCTTGGTGGTTTTGCTGTCGATACACGTCTTGATGATTTGCTTGGGCCTGGACCTGGAAGTGAAGCGATAGAAGAGCAGACCCATCAGGGGCCTTTCAGTGCACTTGAGGAGGCGACGCTTGCGCAGGAAAGCTCGGTGGTCAAGGAGCTTGTTGAGAAGAGCGAGGGTCCCTCCAGTGACATTGAGAATTTCCGCGCGAAGATGCTGGATATTTTAAAGAGCCCATCCTCATTGCAGGAGTTGGCTGCGGGCGACAGCAGAGATTCCGGGGCGCTGAAGAAGTTGTTGAGCCAGTCGCTCAAGAAGTCATCCCTGGTGCCAGATAAGCCTGTACCAAGGATCAATCGTAAGAAGTCCGAGGCTGAGCTTACTGCTGCGCTTGAGGATGCTCGTGGGAGTGATGATTATGAGAGCGTCGTGAAGTACGGCGAACAGCTCTTGCAACGTCACTTTGACTCTGTTGACGATCTGGATCTTGAGCGTTCGCGTGTGGCGTCGTTGTCTGCCGAGGTGGGCGAGGTGCTGTATTACGATCTTGAAGAGAGTGAGAAGGCACGTGTGCATCTTGAGCGAGCGCAGCGACTTGATCCTGAGGGGGCTGGTAAAAAAGCGAGCGTCCTCAATGCATTGGAGTCGATTTACGAAGAGGCTGGCGATGTGAGCGCAAGGATCAAGCTCTTGAAGAAGAGGTTGGATGCAGCTGACAGCGAGGATCTTGCTACGACCTACAGGTTGTTGCTTGCTCAGGTGTACTGGGATGAGCAGGAGGATGAGGACGCGGCGCGTGCAGAGCTTGAGTATATTCTTGAGCGCGATCCTCGTCATGAGGCGGCGCACAGGTTACTTGCAAGCATTGCGCTGGATCTTGAGGAGTGGCAGCGTGCGGCGCGTCATTATGAGCTGGTGCTCTCCGAGCGCAGTGGTGGCCTTGATGAGGTGGAGCTTGAGCGTGAGCTGGCTGATCTGTATTTGCACAGGTTGGATCAGCCTGACCGTGCTTTGCGTCATTATGAGGGCGTGATCACAGCGGCTCCTGCGGATGCGCAGGCGTTGGAGGGGATCAAGCAGTGTCAGACCGTGCGTGATGACTGGCAAGGGTATTTGAAGAGCCTTGAGCGTGAGCTTGGGTTGTTGCTTGGCACCCCCTCTGAGGAGATGTTTGCCGAGTCCAGCGGGTTGTGCGTGAGCGTGGACAAGGTTCCTGCTGCGTTGCGTTCAGCGGCTAGCCAGATTGTGGCGGATGCTGCGCAAGTTGTGGAAGAGAAGCTTGAGCGTGATGAGTATGCGCACAGGTTATGGCACGATGCGTATGCGTTGTGGGTTGAGAATGTGGATGCGCTTGAGCGTTGCATTGGGCTTGATCGAAAACTTGATAAATATCAAGATCTTGCAAGCGATCTTGAACTGCTGTCAGACATGTTGCTGGACATTACGGACAGGTTTAACAACCTGTATGACGCGGCATTGATCTACCGAAATCATCTGCAAGAAAGCGAGCGCGCTCGCCAGGTGTTGGCTGAGGCCATCGCGATGGTGGAGGGAGTGAGCGATGAACCCGAGCGACTGGCGAGCGCACGAAGGGATTTGTTGTCGTGGACACAGTCCTGATTTAGGCGCGTTGCTTTTTGAGTTTTGCGCGCTCGTCGGCGGTGGCAGCCACGCGAGTTCCCATCAGTTTATCAAACCATTCACAGGTGACACACCAGTTTGCATTGGAGGCCTCACGGTCTCCCATGTGGTGATCCCAGTGCCAGGGCATGTGTTCCTTGCACCATTCGGGGTCGAGGTGGGATTTCTTGTGCATTCTGTGGTAGTTCAGCCCGCTCAGAGAGCTGACAATAAAGAAAGCTGGCGCGACAAAAAGGAGAGGGGAGTGAATGATAATGCCGAGGATAATGAACCAGAACTCGCGGCCATAAGCGTTCCATGAGACAACGCTTCCTTCAAATGCGGGGTCACCGCCTTCATGTTGTCGTGTGGCCTTGTGGTGGTCTGCGTAGTGGAAGCGAAACCTTGAGCCTTTACGTTTACCGAGTTCATGGAAGATGTACTTGTGTACAAACCACTCAAGGAAGACAGCATAAACATAGCCCGCAAGTCCAGTTGTCAGGTGAAATAAAACGGCTTCGGCGATAGTCATGATGGCCCTCTTTTTATAAGGTGTTCAAAAGTTATAGTGAGCCTCAAAGTTCAGGAGTATTAAAAGGAAGCTCCTTTCCCAGCAAGTTGTTGTAATCGTGTGTATAAGATGAGCTATTGTTGCTGAGCTATGAGGGGGACAGTCAAGGCACTCTCAAGAATAAGTGGAGTGGCTGTCGGTGAGGAGATTGAGAGGTCTCCAAGCAAGGTGAAGACTAAGCCCGATCATACTATAGGCAATTGTACGACAGATGGGGTTATGGTTTGTGGGGTGTTATCTTGTTGAGTTTATTTGTTTTTATTTGTTTTGAAAATTATTTGAAAATGCATTTTCACATGGTTTTGTTATAATATTTATTGACATAATAAATTGATTTGATGGATTTGATTTTTTTACATCAAGGTATTCAGGAAGGGGGAGTGTGAGCTCACCTGCGAGCCCATCGTGTGTAGGGGGGTCTGTTTAAGTGGATACATCCATGCCATCAAGAAGACATCGACAGGAGGGTGAGGCTGGTGCAGCGAACATGGGGGTGTTAGCTGTGGCATCGCTCGGGGAGTTCTTGACGAGATTTAAACAGATATCTCCAGTTACCTGTGACGAGGATTTTCATGATGCTTCAGGTGTGGAGGAGCTGCATGACATCCTTACGCATGGCAGCTGCATGTTGGTAGCGCTGGTTGGGATCGCTTGCAAGGGACTTTGTGATGATGTGTGTAAGAGCTTGAGATATATTGTGTTTTTGTAGAAGTGTAGGGTCAAGTCGTGGGAAGTCCTGCCCCAGGTTGCGAGGGTCCTGACCTGTGATGACGTGCCATGCGGTTGCGCCAAGAGTGTAGAGGTCAAAGCGATGATCGATGTGGGCCTCGTGTCCGTTTTGCGCTTCAGGGGCGGCGTAACCAGTGGTGATGCAACCTGCGGTGGGTTCGGTGGTTTTTGAGCCAAGTTTGAGCGTGGTTGCGCCAAAGTCAATCAGTGTAAAGAAGTCGTTGTGGCTGACCAGAATGTTGGCTGGTTTGAGGTCCTGATAGATGAAGTAGGCATCCTGTCCATTGAGATCGAACTTGCGATGCATCTTGATCCAGATGGTGAGTATCTCGCGCATCATCTTGAGGAGGTAAAGCTCAAGATGTTGTCGCCACGAGCGATCACGCATGACCTCTTCAAGGGGTTTTCCCTGGATGCGTTCCATGACGAGGAAGGGTTCGCTCTGGAGGATATCTTGCGGCAGTGAGAACTCACCTTGAATTCCTGTATGCTGAGCTTTCAGGGTGATGCTCTGGTCATAAAAGAAGTTATTTGGATTGGGGATATTATTGAGTCCATCGTCGCGAAACCTGACGAGGATTTTCTTTTCCCACTCAAGGATCTTGCGTGCGTTGATGACATGCGAGAGCGCTTCATCCTGGGTGTAGCGAAAGTGTTTGGCGTCCTTGCCGCTGTCGTAGCGGGTGGTTTTGATGAGGACGCGATTATTGGCGCATCGAAGATCTGCGGCTTCATAGATGACGCCCATACCACCGCTATCAGCGAAGAGTTTTTCGACGCGGTAGCGCTGGTTCAGGGTAAATGGAAAGGAGGGGGTAGCCCCCTCCTTGTGTGTGTGGTTTGACGTGTGCATGGATCGTATTATTCGGGGAGTTCAAACTTCATGGCGAGTATACCTGCGATGACAATGATATCACCATGCTTGAGGGGTTTGCGATCGCCTAATTCGAGGAGTTCATTGTTGAGTTGAAGTCCGCTATTGGAGACAGCGTAGAGCGTATAGTTCTTATTTTGCCTGTAGATATAGGCATGTTTTCTGGACACATACGCATCGTGATCCCAGGTAGTGAGGTCGATGTCGGGGTGGATATCTGCACGAATATCCTTGCGTCCAATCAAGGTTTCATCAGTTTCGATGTGATGTTCCAGCACAGGTTGTTTTTGGAAGTACAGCGTCAACGTGGCGGGTGATTGATAGGTGCCAGGTGAGGGGAGCTGTGCGTTTGGATTTGGTCCTGATGCAGGGAATGGGTTGTAAGGTGTGGCCTCCACGGCGACGGGTTCGGAAGGCGCATCTGTGAAAGAAGGCTCTTCAAGCGTGGGGGTTTCAATGGTGTTGATGGCGGCTTGTTCGTCGTAATCAGGCGCGACGAGTTCAGGCGACTCGGGTGGTGTGTACTGTTGTTCGTCTTCAGGCGTGACAGGAGGGGTGGGGTGGAGTTGTTCACCCATGGGTCCGAAGCCTTCATTGTATTCGGGGGTGCCTTCTGGGTAAGCCTCTCCAGTCATATGGGAGTAGAGGACGTTTGCACGAGGTTCGTCCATGGTTGCGTCATTGGCGAGCACGTCTTCAGTGTGCATGGCCGTTTCTTCTGGATCGATGGGGCTTTGTGCAGGTTCGATGTAACCTTGCTCATAGGTTTGATCCAGGGGTGGTTCCAGGGCGATGTCATCGTGTGTGTCATCCATCTCAAAGGTAGCGCCTGCGCCTCCCACAGGTGCTTCTTCCATGGGAGGAGCTTCGTTGCTTGGCGGCTGATAAACAGGAGCATCCTCGGTCTGAAGTTGAGCAGCCATATTTTGCTCGGGAGGGATCACCTCGCCTGGCTGAGGTGGGGCGAGTCGTTCGCCGCACACTTCGCACGTAATGGCGTTGGGATCATTGGCGGTTTCGCAGATAGGGCAAATTACGGGTGCTGACATTGAATCCTCTGTGTTTACAGGGTTTTATGTGAGTGTTTTTTTGAGGTTATTAAGATGTTTAGATGAGCGACGAGGCGTCCACGAGCTGGATGCTGGAGGCGCGTTTCTGAGTCGACTTGTGGCGCGTGAAGTTCATATCTTCCTGAGAGATTTTGCCTTCAGCGGCGAACTTTTGTTTAAGTTTGATGTAGTGGTTGGCCATATCGTCGTCGCCAAGTTCGCGGTATCTTTCGGCGAGCGTGTCAAAGAAGAGGGCTGCGTCACGGCTTTCATTGCGGGCCATGGCACGGTCGAGTCCTTCGACGAGACGACCGATCTCTGCCTCATCAAAGCTGCGTTCGACGGTGCCTTTGATCTCGCGGATGAGCTGTTGGTCACTGGTGTAGTTGATGAGGACAGATTGGAGGCTGCTGCCCTGTGTGATGTTCATCGATGGGATATCGTAGAACAGCTCTGCTTTGATGACGCGTACAGTGCCCGCGTCACGTTTGGGGACGGTGAGGGTGACGATATAGGCGTATTCCTTGTCACGTTCGACGTTGCCCACGGGGATGGAGATGGTGCGGACATCACCAGGGAGCTTCATTTTACCAAGATAGGCAATTTCAGGGCTGAAGCGGTAGCCGCGCTTGGCACGAACCTGTGGTGTGAATGTCAGGTCAAGGCGGACGTTCTTTGCGACAGTTGTGGTGACTGCCTGTACGCGCCTGGAGAAGACCTGTTTGATGTCTTCGGGGCGCTCGATTTTTTCGGTGTAGCCGTTGGAGCCAGCCACAAGACGCTGCATAAACTTGTAGTCAAACTCCGAGCCAAAGCCCATGGCATCGATCCCAAAGCCACGAGCGCTGATTTCCTGTGCGCGTTTGAGGCACTGGTCTTCATTTCCGGTAAGTTGTCCATCAGTGAACAGGACGATACGGGGGACGAGTTTTTCTTGTGGGACCATGCTGAGCGCATGTTCCGCGCGTGTCAGGGCGTGTTCCATGTCGGTGCCACCGCCCTGGTACTGGTCGATGATGTCGATTTTTTTATTGATCGCGGCTTGTGTGGATGAGTCGAGGATGCGTGTGGGTTCGACGATATCGTAAGCGACAGACTGGAAGGCGATGACGGTGACAAAGTCGCCTGGGCGCAGCTGTGATACGGCGGCCTTGGCGGCTTCTTTGAGCGCGTCCAGTTCGGCCGAGCGCATGGATGATGAGACATCAAGAACCATGGCGAGGTGTGTGTTGAGTGCTGTTTGAGCGCCACCTTCACGTAGCGCGTTTGCAGCGTTGATCTTGATCAAGACCTTGAGATCGGTCTCTTCAACCTGGGTTGAAACGTTGGGACGATTGATTTCATAGTCGAGCAAGATCTCTTCAGCCATCGATTCTCCTCTGTGTATCGGTCTGCCTGACGTTGGTCCTGGTGTACGTCAGGAGTACGTTGTTGAGTTTTGTGTCTCTTGCGCGCAGGAGTGTATCAAACACCTGAAGAAAGGGCCAGAATGAAGGCTATGGCTTTGTCACGCTCTGCTTCTTCTGCAAGATAATCCACAAGCCGCTCATCAAGATAAGCCCGCTCATGTTCCAGACAATCATCATTTCCCAGGCGCGCGTGGGCATCCACAGTGAGAAGATGATGCTGAGCATAAAGAAAGGTATAACAAGCAGGAGCTTACGTTCGACAAAGAGGCCAAGCATGGAGATGCAGACCGCAGCAAGCAAGCTCTCCATGACCAGTGAGATATGTTCAGGCACGCCTTGCCACAGGCAGATACCGCGCGTGATGAGACCTGCGCTCATGACCAGTGAGAGCGTGGTAAAGAGGCGTCGATTGACCTGATTGAGTTTCATCAGGTGTGGTGCGACGAGGCTTAATGCAATTGCAAGCAGGGTGTTGATACCTTTGAGTAAGATGAGTGATTCGGGTGTGTTTGGCAGGATGTTTTTGTACAGGAGCGTGCGTCCTACTGCGGCGACAGTGGCCCAGATGAGCGTCATGGCGAGTATGATCCAGCCGCGCGTTTTCTGGGAGATGGACACATCATTATCGCTTTGTTCAGTGCGCATGTGTTGAACCCACGCTTCCTTGTCTGCGAGCTGTGTTTCAAGCTCTTCAAGCATGGAAATACGCTGTGTGTCCTTGCCACTCCACTGGTTTGCCTGCCCGAGAAGTTCTCTGGCAGCGGCAGCGTTTTCCTTGGAGAGCTCCATATCAAACATGACACGTAGCGCAGCGCCTTGCACACCTGCTGTATTGGATACGCCAAGCTTTTTTGCGCGCTCAAGCGCGAAGTTAAGCTCACCATACTTCTGATACATATGAGAGGTTACGATCTGTGAGTGTTCTTGTGTACCGTGTGTGATGAGGAGTTTGAGGGTGTTGCGTGCGCTTTGCAGGAGCGCGACACCTTCGCGTTGGCGTCGGAATGTGGCGATGGCCTGTCGAAATTCTTCTGCGCTTTTGTAGCGGTTGAGAGGCTCACGCGACATGGCCTTGTTGCAAATTTTGGCGAGCATGGGTGGGACATCAGGAGGGTAATCGTAGGGGGCAGATGTGTATGCCGAGTTGAGGACAAGATAGAGTGTTGCGCCCTGATGTCGTGTTTGTTTGGTGAGGATATAATGTAACAGTCCGCCAAGCAGGTAGATGTCTGTCGCGGGGCCAACCAGCTCACCCTGTGCCGCGACAATTTCAGGGGCCATGAATCCTGGTGTGCCTTTTGGGTTTTTGATGTCCGAGGTGTGAGGCAGACCAGCCGCATCGGGGTCATTCTGGTCAGGCAAGTAGAGTGCGGAGATGCCCCAGTCCACCACATAGACCTCACCAAAGCTCCCGAGCATGACGTTGTCCGTCTTCAGATCCAGATGAACAATGCCCTTGCTGTGAGCGTAGTGTACGGCACGGCAGACGTGTTCAAGAATGGCGAGGTGACCATCAAGCAGATCATCTTGCGTGTTCAGGAGCGTGGGGAGCTCTGTGTCATTTCGGATGACTTGTTTCCAGTTCACGCCTTCCACTTTTTTCATCACATAGAGTGGTGCGTGAGGGTGTGATGGGTCCACGCCCATGGAATAGACGGGGATGATATTGGGGTGATCGAGGCGAGCGGTGATCTTTGCTTCGTGAATAAGCTTTTGAGCCTGATGTTGATCGCGTTTTTCTTCGCGCAACATTTTGACGGCCACCTCTCGCCCAAGACTGGTTTGTTTGGCCAGGTGTACAACGCCCATGCCGCCCTGTCCGAGGGGTTCAATGAGGTTGAGGTCATCAAAGTTCTGCCGCGAGTGTGGTTGTGCGGGTGTGTTGGACGCGTTCCAGTTCTTTGTCTCTGATTTGTGGTGTGCCTGTGCTGCGTAGATCTCCCAGATGGAGGTCAGTTCAGGATCGACATTGGCCTTGAGTTGAGTGTGTTTCATTGTGTTGTGTTATACAATTTTTGAGTGAAGTGAAGTGTAAAGAGACCAGGTGTGCGTTCATGTAAGTCGTATCGTGTGCGTGGTGGCTGTACGCGTCATCGTGAAGAAAAGATCGCCAATAAATAATCTTTATCCATGGGATCCATATATTTCCATCGCCATGGGTGTTGTTTCATGGGTGTGTAGAGCTGCCTCCAGCGCATTAATTCACGGGTTCCTTGAGGAGTGAGGAGTGCCAGTGATGAGGCCCATTGCTGTAGGAAAAACGCGTGTACAATGGCTGCTGCGAGTAAGAACAGCGCGAGCGCCAGTGAGGTATTATATGTCATCAGCGCTCCTACCAACCCTGTGGCAAAGAGTAGCGATGTGGCAGCCTGGCTTGATGTATGGATACGTGTGCTGTGTTGGAGCGGTTTTAAATATCCCTGCGCAGCGAGTGTCTCATGGATACGATCACCAAAGGGGCTGAGTGTGCCTGGGAGATCAAACTCACCGAGCAGTGCGCTCAGCGCCATGGGTGGGCGAGCGTGAAGCGCAAGCCAGATCTCTTGCTCCATACCACGTAAGAGTTGTGAGGGTGGGGCGTGAGGATTGGCGACATAGAAGGTTGTTTGACCAAGCGCCGAGTGTTCCTCATGTGTGATGAACCATCCGCGCAAGGCAAGTTGCTCAAGTTTGAACTGTGTCAGGGAGAGCATGCCTCCCTTGAGGTACGCAACCTCTGTGGGTGTGAGGGAGCCAGTGACGTTGTTATCTTTATGGTGTGTTGCAAGAGGTTTTAGTGATTGAGCACGAATGTAGCGTGCTGCAATGAAGGTCATCAGGGGAAGTAATACGATGAAAGTCAGCGCAGTGTACATTTATTCTTCCTCCTGGTTTGATGAGGATGAATCTGCGTCCAGGGTGTCTGCTATCGCCGAGAGTTCGACGAGGAGTTTGTAGAGATTATCCGCAGTGTGCGTGAGGTGTGCTGCGCTGTGTATGGTATGTGTGCGTTGACGCATGGCGAGTAGGGTGTGGAGCAGGGTTGCGTCAATGGTTGCAAAGTAATCGGAGCATTGTGTGATGATGATCTTACGAGAGGCAATCCACCAGTCAGACTGGTGGAGGAACATGAGGGTTCCAAGGCAGGACCAGAGCGTGCTCAGGTGGAGATCGATGAATGTGTAAAGCTCTTCAGGGCGGTGATGAATGTGTGGCAGCTGTTGGCGAAGGTGGAAGAGCAGTGACCTGAGCTGTTGTTCAAGTCGAAGTCTGAGGTGGTCCCATGAAATGGACAGATTCATGAGGGCATCCTCGGGACCATGAAGCATGACATGGTGACGCTGAATATCGAGATACTTTAAAGGGAACACATCGGTGGACCGTAGTAACTCGGGCTGAGTGAGGATTTCCAGGGTCATGGGCCACGTCCTTTTGAGAGGGCGCAGGTGTTGATACAATGCAACAATACGTTCTGGGGACGCGTCTTGAACGACAAGCATCAGGTTGAGATCGCTGCTGGTTTCGTGCCAGTTCTCGGCGTGCACGGCGCTGCCATGAAGTATGAGCCAGTGATGCGTGCTTGTTTTCTTGGTGTCTGTGTGCTCCTTTGGCGCCAAGACATCATTCACACAAGCACGAATATTTTGGAGATGTTGTATGAGCATGTCTGGCATGTGAGCCAGCTGTATCATAATTTCAGGAGCCAGCGTTTGAGATGAGAGCGTTGTGGATGTCATGATATCTACAGGTCATGGAGTGATAGTGATCGATATGAGTTCATAATTAAATGTGCAAGAGCTTGTGTTCTGCAACAGCTTTCTTCATAATTATGCCTCTTTTTAAATTTGTACCAAGATGCTCCATAAATCAATGGGGCGAGACATTAGAAATTAGGATGAAATAGCATGACTAAAAGAGTTTTTTTTACACTATGTTTGATAGAAATAGCCCTGGTGCACACCGCCTGTTTTGAGACCTCTCCACAGGGGTGCGAGACGGAGACAATGGATGATGGCAGCGTGGTGCTCGTATGTGGTGATGACGCTCCTGTGACCATTCAAGGTCCTCAGGGAGAGCAAGGCAAGCAAGGCGAGCAAGGCGAGCAGGGTGAAGCTGGAGAGCCTGGCGTGGACGGTGCTGACGGCGTGAGCACCGTGCTTCGCGTGGAAGACGCAACTGCTGAGCAGTGCATGTACGGCGGCACCGTGGTCTTTTCTGGTGGCGACGCCGACGCGGATGGTGAACTCGATCCTGAAGAGGAGGCAGGTTCATTTGTCGTATGTCAGGGTGTCCCTGGTGAGGCTACAGCACCTGTCATTGTACCTTCGGATGCGGATATTGCTGAATGTCCCACGGGAGGGAAGCAACTTGATGTGGGCGTGGACGATGATCAGTCTGGTGCGCTTGAGGCCGAGGAGATCGATCAGAGCTTCGTGATTTGTAATGGTGAAGTTGGCGCTGCGGGAGCCTCATCTCTGGTCAAGGTGACTGTGGATGGTGCTTCAGGTTGTGAGGGCGATCTTATCGAGACAGGTCTTGATAGTGATGACAGCGGCACGCTCGATATGTTGGAAGTCGACTCCGCCTTTGAAGTGTGTGATGGCGATGATGGCCTCAATGCGATCCTGAGAGTGAATGAGGGGGCGGCCACCACATGTGCCGTGGGCGGTGATGTCCTTGAGTTTGGTCTTGATGTAGACGGTAGCGGTACGCTTGAAGCGGCAGAAGTGAGCGCTTCTTTTGAAGTGTGTGATGGCGCAGATGGTGTCGACGGCGCAGACGGTATGGACGGCGCACCTGGTGCCGACGGTGTTGATGGCGCAGACGGAATGGACGGAATGGACGGCCTGATGGGTTATTCCTCCCTGGTGCGCCTCACACCTGAACCTGCGGGCGCAAACTGTGCGCAGGGTGGCCAACTGCTGGAAGTCGGCATTGACAACGGCGATGGCGGCGGTACAGAGCGCAACAATGTGCTTGAAGCTGGTGAGGTGGATAGCTCCACCTATGTATGTAATGGCGCCGATGGTGCTCCTGGCGCAGACGGTGCAGACGGAATGGACGGTGCTCCTGGCGCAGACGGCGCAGACGGCGCAGACGGCGCAGACGGCGCAGACGGTCAAAATGCACTGATCAAAACATCTCAGGAATCTCCTGGCGCAAACTGTGCCTCGGGTGGTCTGAAGATCGAGACAGGCATTGATGCTGACAACAGTGGTACGTTGGATGCTGGCGAAGTGGACGCTGCTCAAACACAGTACCTGTGCTCTGCTGCACGTCCTGTGGTTGTGAAGTCATCCACTGGTGGCGCGCATAGCTGTGCTGTGATGGACAACGGTGAAGTATACTGCTGGGGCTCAAACAACAACGGTCAGCTTGGCGATGGTACAACCACCAACCGTCAGTCTCCTGTCAAAGTTTCTGGTATCTCCACCGCGACAGGAGTTGCGCTTGGTAACTCCCACACATGTGCGAGGTTGTCAGGTGGCGCTGTGCGTTGCTGGGGCTCCAATGTGAGTGGTCAGCTTGGCAACAACACAACCACCAACAGTACAACACCTGTGGCAGTGTCAAGCGTGGCGACCGCCGCACAACTCGCGCTTGGTAGTGCTCACAGTTGTGCTCGTCTAAATAACGGAACCGTCCGATGTTGGGGTTCAAACGGTTCGGGCCAGCTTGGCAACGGCACCACCACAGATAGTGCAGTTCCTGTCACGGTGAGCGCCATTTCAGCAGCCAAGGACCTTGACGGTGGCCTGTCACACACCTGTGCCATTGCAGGTGCTTCTGCTGAGGTCTTCTGCTGGGGATTCAACGTATTTGGTCAGCTTGGTAACGGTGGAAACACAGACTCATCCACTCCTGTGAGCACTGGACTGACCTCCATGGCCGCAGTCTCCACAGGTCTTGCTCACTCTTGTGCTGTGTCCAACGCGGGCGCTGTACAGTGTTGGGGTGTCAACGCTTCAGGTCAGCTTGGTGATGGTACAACTGCCAACCAGACATCTCCTGTGGCCGTCACTGGCATCAGCGATGCCAAAGGCATTGCGCTTGGTAACTCACACTCCTGCGTTATCCTTGATACGGGCGCTGTACAGTGCTGGGGCGTCAACGCTTCAGGTCAGCTTGGCAATGGCACCACCACAGATAGCCTCACTCCTGTCGATGTCTTTGGTATCAGTCAGGCTCTGACGCTCTCTGTTGGCGCAGGTCACACCTGTGTCCTGTCTTCCACTGGTTACATCGAGTGTTGGGGTCAGAATACAGCAGGTCAGCTTGGTAACGGCACCACTGCCAACAGCGCTGTCCCTGTGTACACGATCTTCTTCTAGGCTCTTGTGATGTTCATATCATGCGGCCCATGAACCTGCAGGTTCATGGGCCGCATGATGCTGTACACACGCCTGAGGTCTGAAAATAAATTCACCCTCATATGCCCTCATGCTAACGTGTATCTCGTCGTGTTTACGATGAGATGAATGCACGCTTTTTTACCCAAAGGTTTTAGTATTATGTTTGTCAAGCTCAAGGCCTGGTCTCGTCTTGCCATCCTGTGTTCTCTTCTGGTTTCTGCGCCAGCACTTGCACAGGATGAACCTGTCGAACCTGTGGAGGAGGAATCCTCCCAGGAGATTGAGGCCCCTTTGTTTGATGTGTACCTCGGTGTCCTTGTCGGTCCTCATGTCAAGATCAAGAGTTGGGACTTGCACGAGACCTCCGAGCAAGGTTACACGCCAGCCGCAGCATGGCCGCAAGTAGGGCTGCGTTTTGGTGGCACTCTGTTCGCCTTCGTGTCACTTGATGCAGAGATTTCCTACCTGACCTATATGCCCGAGCAGGGTGCCCGTAACCATGCGCTCTCTTATCGCGCAGGTGCGCTCGCGCAGCTCTTCCCTAACAAGACATGGACTCCCTTTGCGACCGCTGGTGTGGGTGCCTATCACAACATCTTGGGTGCCAATGGAACCGATGTAGATATGCGTACTGATTACGGTTTTGGCCTGCGTTACGACATCTCGCCAAAGCTACGCGCTCGCGCAGATATGCGACATGTCTTCACCGATGGTATTGGTGATTTTAGCCTCGGTCATAACCTCGAAGTTCAGTTCTCTGCCGAGTTCATCCCGTGGCACTCTATCAAGGATGCTGACGGGGATGGCGTCGAGGATCGCCTCGACATGTGTGTCATGGAAGCTGGTCCTGAAGAACTTCAGGGATGTCCTGACAGCGATAACGACGGACTGCTTGATAAGGAGGACCGTTGTCCAAACGCTGCTGGCCCCAAGGAGCAACGTGGCTGTCCTGATACTGACGGTGATAAACTCCTCGACCCGGATGACTCCTGTCCTGATAAAGCAGGCCCCATCAAACTCGGTGGTTGTCCCATGCCCGACAGTGACAAGGACGGACTACTTGATAACGAGGATATGTGTCCCGAAGTTGCCGAGGATGTGGACGGATTTCAGGATGATGATGGATGCCCTGATCTCGATAATGATCAGGATACCATCGCTGATGTCGATGATGAATGCCCTGATATCCCCGAGTCCATGAACGGTGTCCATGATCGTGATGGTTGCCCCGAAACCGACCAGGACAATGATGGCATTGTTGACGGTTCTGATCTGTGCAAGGATCAGGAAGAAACCATCAATGAATTTGAAGACACTGATGGTTGCCCTGATGAGGTGCCTCAGGAGGTGCTCGATATGGATGGCATCATCGATGGTGTCACCTTTGCTGGAAAGGCCGATGCTCCTGTGATCGCAACGCACTCCTATGTCAAAGTCGACAGCTTGATCGCATTGATGAAAAAACACCCATCCTTGCGTTACAACATCACAGTGCACACTGGCACTGATGGCGATGACCAGGACAATTACTTCCTGTCCGAACGTCAGGCCGAGGTCTTGCGTCAGTATATGCTCTCCAAGGGCGTCAAGTCTGAGCATGCTCAGACCAAGGGCTCTGGCGAGGTTCCTGAAGATGCGACCGCAGATCAGAAGAAGCACGGATATCTCATCCTTGAGCGTTTCTGATCTTGTTGTATGATACGCCACAGCATGGCCATCCTGGGCGACTTCGCTAGCGAAGTCGCCCAGGATGGCCATGCTGTGGCTTTTTTATTTTATTTATATTTCATGGAGTTATAGTTTTGCCGTGGCGGAGACACTACTTTAAAGGTAAACAAAAAGTTTGGCTGGAAATTGATGAACAGGGCGATTTTGTCAAGGATGACAAGGGCCTTGTCCCCATGCGTTACAAGGTTGAAGACGCTGACCGCACATATTCAGCCAGCACACGAAGTATCGGAGATCCTGTCGAAGATACAGAACCTGTAGACGGAGAAAGCTCCGAAAAGGCAGCTTCCACACAAGCATCATCATCCACCAAAAAGAGTACGTCTGCACCCGCTCCAGACGATGCAGGGGCGTGTTTAGTCTCCACGCAAACTCCCGATGAACTTCTCTCCGAACCTCCACCTCCCGAGGGCGTGATTGAGGTCTACACCGATGGGGCCTGTCAGGGAAATCCTGGCCCATGCTCTTATGGTGTCGTCATTCGTTACGGACCTCACTACAAGGAGATCAGTCAGTACCTTGGGCATGGTACAAACAACATCGCCGAGTTGACCGCGATCAAGGTCGCGTTAGAATCGTTCAAGCGCCGAGATCTCCCTGTCAGGCTTCACACGGATTCCAGCTACTCCATCGGTGCGATCACGCAAGGATGGAAGACCAAGGCCAACAAGGAACTTATTCTTGGTCTAAGAGATCTCGCACAATCCTTTGAAGATCTTGAGTTCATCAAGGTCAAGGGACACGCAGGGATTCCTCTGAATGAACGCGCGGACTCCATCGCTGTCGCGGCGATAGAGGCCACCAAATCATAGACAATCCTCAACTGTACTTTACGACGCCGCGTCGTGAAAAAACTGGCAATTTGAATCCATGTGATTCTCTTATGCTCTCAAGGCCAGACACTCGCCTGATAGATGCTCTCTTTGTAGCATCCTCAGGTAAGTGCATAATTCGTATACAATTCAAGGTTATAACAAGGAGTTACAGGTAGTGATGGATAACGCATCTTCGCAATCTATTCATGAGGCGAGCGCGTTTGTTGAACGCGTCACAGAAGAACTTTCCAAGGCCGTGATTGGGCAGCGTTACATGGTTGAACGTCTGCTGATCGGCATGCTGACAGGCGGTCACGTCTTGCTTGAAGGCGTCCCTGGTCTTGCAAAGACTCTGACAGTCAAGTCCTTGTCGGAGTGCGTGGATCTCAACTTCGCACGTATTCAGTTTACACCAGACCTCCTCCCCGCTGACCTGATCGGTACGATGATCTTTGATCAATCATCCCGCGATTTTGTCGCGCGCAAGGGGCCAGTGTTCACCAACATCCTGCTCGCCGACGAGATTAACCGCGCTCCTGCCAAGGTTCAGTCCGCGCTTCTTGAAGCGATGCAGGAACGTCAGGTCACCATTGGTGAAACCACACACAAGCTCCCCTCTCCCTTCCTTGTGCTCGCCACACAAAACCCCATCGAGCAAGAGGGTACATACCCACTGCCTGAAGCGCAGGTTGACCGCTTCATGCTCATGATTCGTGTGGGTTATCCAAGCCGCGCTGAAGAGCGTCAGATCATGGATCTTGTGACCGAGAGCGACCTCTCAAGCGCCATCTCCAGCGTGGCAAGCGTCGAGGATATCTTTGCGGCCCAAAAGGCAGTCAGGGAAATTCCTATTGATGACAAACTCAAGGATTACATCGTGGATATCATCTGCGCGACACGTAATCCCGCAGACTACGGACTTGGCGATCTTCAGGACTATATCGAGTTTGGTGCGTCTCCACGTGCCACCATCTTCCTGAACCTCGCTGCGCGTGCACACGCATTTATCCGCAGAGAAGAGGCTGTCTTCCCCGAAGACATCAAGGCAATTGCAAAGGATGTATTACGCCACAGGGTCGTGCTGACCTATGAGGCCGAGGCCGAAGAACTGACCCCCGAGATGTTGATTGATCGTCTTCTTGACACGATTGAAATTCCATAGAACTTGCTATTAACCTCCTTTTTTAAGGGCTGTATCGTTATGAAAACACTGGATAATAAAGTTGTCGCCTTGACAGGTGCTGCGTCGGGGATCGGACGCGAGCTTGCGCTTGCACTGGCCAGTATGGGCTCTCATCTGGCGCTGTCCGATGTGGACATGGAGGGGCTCCTCGCCGTCCAGGAAGAGTGTGAGGCGATTGGGCATCCTGTGCACGTGGCTCTGGTTGATGTCTCTGATAAAAAGGAGGTCGAGGAGTGGGCTAGTGAGGTCAATGAGCATTATGGTCAGGTACATGTCCTGATTAATAACGCAGGCATCGCGGCACATGGCACGATCGAGGAGCTTCCCGACGAGATCTTTGAGCAGGTCATGTCCGTCAACTTCTGGGGAGTGGTCCACGGCACACGTGCTTTCTTGCCCTTCTTGAAGCGAGCTTCACAAGCTCATATCGTGAACCTGTCAAGCTTGTTTGGGCTTGTCGGTATACCAGGGCAGGGGGCTTACAATTCATCCAAGTTCGCGGTGCGAGGGTTTAGCGAGGCGCTGACACAGGAGCTTGAGCTGCTCTCTCCTCATGTCAAGTGTTCGTGTGTTCACCCAGGCGGGGTCAAGACCAACATCGCACGCGCCGCTCGCTTTGTCGGTCAACAGCTCGGTCGCACCGATCCCGACAAACTCGCCAGACGTTTTGATAAGGTCGCCTCCACGACTGCCGAGGATGCCGCCCAACAAATTATCGCAGGTCTTCTTGCAGACAAGAGGCGCATCCTTGTGGGCAAGGACGCGCAAATGCTCGATGCGCTTCAGCGTTTCATTCCTTCACATTATCACGACATCGTGATGCGTCCTTACAGGAAGGGGCTCCAGAGAGCAAAGCGTTCCAAGTAAGACTTGAGCAAAAAAAGAGGGGCGCGGTGGGGGCGAAAATTTACGGAGTAAATTTTCGCCCCCACCGCGCCCCTCTTTTTTTGCGAGCATCAGGGAAGCTGATGCTTCTCAATAAGTGAGAGCTGCGCCTCAATGCTCAGGTCGCGTGACTCAAGGTGGGTAGCATCCTCAAGTACAAACTCCATATCCTGTCCAGGAATGCGTGAGGTTGGCTCTCCCCAGATCAAGGAGCCTTCGCCGACCACGTTGATGAGTTCATCTTGTGGAGACCAGATGGACGCGACAAAGTCACCTTCATAACCTTCCTCAGTATCAAGTGTTTTCAAGAGGTCGCTTCGGCCCGCGCGCCCCCAGTACATGCCTGGGTAAAGTCCATGGGTCATGCCACAGGTAGGTACGGTCTGACCGACCCATCCACAGGCAAGGAGACCTCTGTTTGCGCCTGCGATGCCAACAAAGGCATCCACACGGTCACCCAATGCAGGACCAATATCATAGATGAGCTGTCCAAGGTTGTCGGTTTCCTCACCGCCAAGCAGGGCGCGACGAGCGAGCGTGACGCCCATGGAATGCGAGATGATGTCCACTTTTTCTGCGCCTGTGTAGTCAAGTACAGCCTCAATGAACTTCCTGAGCCTCATGATGTTCTCATAAGAGTGGTACTGCTCCGAGGCTTGCGCCGTGTTTGCATCGCCCCAGGTGATGGCGTACATCTCGGAGGAGTTATAACCACCAGCCTCCTTGAAGTGCTGGATGCTTTTTTGCCATCCTCCAAGCTCGCCGCCCATGGCGCGGTCAGAGTTGCCATGAATGAAGATCACAGGATCGCGTGTGATTTGATCTTCCTGCAAGACCTTGCCGCCATAGCTGCTGCCTGCAAGTGAAGGTCGCGCAAAGTTCTCCTCGGCATAACCGTTTGCCTCAAGCCACTGTGAGAAGTGCAAGGTGAAGCCCACCGCAGGATCCTCATCGGAGGTTGGGACAGGATCGTTTTGCAGATTTTCGGGCGCAAACCTCAGCGATGTTTGAGCGCATTGCTGTGACTGACAGCTTGCCATGAGCTCAAAGGGTTGAGGTTCCTCGCCGAGGTCACCGCTGATGACGAGCCAGTAGTAGCCTTCCTCAAGTTCGCGCTCAAGGATCAGGTCCTGTTGGGCGTTTGAGCGAGACTCAAGCCAGGAGACTTCTTCCCAGGATGCATCTTCAATGTTCCAGCGTTTGATGGTGGTATGTAGGTTTGCCTGAGGTCCAAAGCCACGCAATCGGAAGGTCACAGAATCGCGAGATTCGAGTGTGAACAACCAGCTAAGCTTTTGTTCCTCGGCGAGCAAAAAGAGCACCTTTTCAAGCCAGGGGAGTGTGCCCTGTGTCTCGATGGGTTGGTCTTGATTGATCTCGGTGGAATTTGTGGTGAGCGCCTCGGTGTTTTCATCCACGGGTGTAGATGAGTCGGGTTCGAGGCTGTCCTGACATCCTGTCAAAAAGAAGAGGATGATCAAGGTTAGGAGAGCTTTGAGTGTGTTGCAATGTGTAAAATTAAGTAATAATTTTGAGCGCTTGCAATGCATTTTGCGTCCTCATGAAACCAGAGCATGAGAGCCGACGACGTGGTTAATATGGCGACTTTGACGCGGTGCGTCAAACAGTATTTGTGTGACAATTTCAAGGATGCTAGATTTATGAGTCACCATGCGTGTTTGCCACGGTTTGTTTTTGCGTCATGACCTTGTCTGTTCACACAGACTACAAAATCCTACATATACTTGACGCCTCGTGTGCTGGTTTTATGTTGGTTGTGATCACATGTGAGCGCCCCTCATGATGCTGCCTTGACCAGATGCATCCTCCCTTCAAACAGGTGCGATAGTGTGGTCATCCTGTGAAGTTTGTGTGACACGTTGATGATGCGCTCCTTGATTATTTATGGTGTGCATTGTTGTGGTGTCTTGTATGACATCTTGTTTATTGTCCCTGTGTTGAATCTGGATTTCGTAACACTATGCTCTCAAAAGATCTTATTAAAGCTGTGAAGCACCTTGAAATCATTGCACGTCGCGCCGTCAATGATCAGCTCGCTGGACAGTATCATAGCGTCTTCAAGGGCAGGGGGATGGACTTTGTCGATGTACGTGAGTACCAACCCGGTGATGATATTCGCGTCATTGATTGGAATGTCTCCGCCCGTACGGACACGCTTCATATCAAACAGTTTGTCGAGGAACGCGAGCTGACTGTGTTCCTGCTTGTGGACGTTTCGGGGAGCCAGCTCTTTGGCTCTCAGAATAAACGCAAGCAGGCATGTGCAGCCGAGCTGGCCGCGTTGATTGCCTTTAGCGCGATCAAGAACAATGACCGCGTGGGTTTGATCCTGTTCTCCGACAAGGTGGAGTGCTTTGTTCCCCCGAAAAAAGGTAAGAAACATGTCCTGCGTGTGATCTCCGAGATCTTGCAGGCCAAGTCTTCCTCGCGTGGCACACGTATCCAGTCTGCTCTTGAGTTATTGGGCCGCATCACGCGTAAAAAAGCGCTCGTATTTCTCATCAGCGATTTTCAGGATGACGGTTTTGAGACTCGTCTTGGTGTCGTGAGTCGACGTCACGAGGTGATCCCAATTATGGTGATTGATCCTCTTGAAGAGGACCTCCCCAACATGGGGATTGTGCACATTGAAAACCCCGAGACAGGCAAGATCCTCACCGTGGACACATCCTCTGTGAAGCTCCGAAAAGCCTTCTCTCTTCGCGCACGTAGAAACCGTGAAGCCCGTGAGAAAATGTTCCGAAGACGCAAGATCGATCATCTGCTCATTCGCACCGAGGACGATTACATCGGGGCGCTTGTGCATTATTTTAGAGCTCGAACGCGGCGTTCGAAATGAAAACCACGTCCAGTTGTGTTATCCCTCTGCTTCCTAGTTGATTGTGTGATCCTCTCTTTATGTCACACATTGGCTCATTACACGAAACCCTTAGTTGTTACGCTTAGTTATAGGTCTCTGAAGGAATCCTGACATGCATCGACGATCTCAACCCCTCTTATTCGCTGCTGTCCTGCTTCTCTTTGGGTGCGCGCTGTTATCCAATCCTGCGCGTGCTCTGGCCCAGGCTGAACCCTCACATGAGAAGCAACAAGAACCTCTGAACGTTCAGGTGTCCCCGCTTGCCCCTCTCCCCGAGACGGCCAGGGTCGGGCAGCCACTTACTCTTGAGTTCTCCATCCAGCATCCTGCGTCTGTGGAGCTTCGCCCTCCTGAAAGTTCCACCTCCTCGCGTTACTCCATTGCAACACAGGAGCTTGTCACCACAAGCTCCCCCGAGAACGCGCCGCATCAATCCAAGCTCTCGTTGACGCTCCTACCTCTACGCGCGGGCACCGCTCAGTTTGATGGCCTCGAGCTTGTGGTCACCTCTGCAACACACCCCGAATCAAAGATCGCGTTGCTCACAGGTGAGATCAAGTTTATCTCCACGCTCACCGCAGATCAGACCTTTAAACCAGCGCTTCCTCCTCGCGCGATCGAGCAAGAGGATTACACTCCCGTCAAGGTTGCGCTTGGTATCGCTGGTGGGCTCCTCCTCATTGGGCTAGTTGGGTTTGCTGTCAATGCGATGAAACCCGAACCTTTGCCGCCTACACCACCTGCCATTGATGAGGTCGCGCTTGAAGCCTTGCAGGCGCTCCAATCTCAACCTCCATCCTCCGAGCCCGAGGTTGTCTCGTTTTACACTCACATGTCTGAAATTATGCGTGAGTATCTTGGCAAGCGTTACGGATTCCCTGGTGTGGAGTACACCACTGCCGAGATCCTCTCCGCCATTCCACTGGCCATGCTTCCTCCATCTCTTGGAATGAACGAAATTACACGCTGGCTTCGCTCCAGTGACCGCGTGAAGTTCTCCACTCTTAGGCCCTCCACCGAACAATCTCTCGCGGACCTTCGACAGGCGATCGCCATGGTTGAACTCACTCGCCCGCCCAAGGTCGAACCTCTCCTTGAAGACTCCTCCGAGGACTCTTCCGACGAGGCCAATGAGGCAAACTCCATCCAGTCCAAAACCTCTGATGTCATCGTTGAAAATACCACGCCACAACCTGCATCCGTGGAAGATGCTCATCAGGAGGATGTGGTTGGTGATGAGGAAGTGTCTGAAGTTATTGATGAAAGTGAAGGTGTGGGTGATGTCGATGAGCCTGCCGAAGAGGAGGTTGAACCTCCAGTGGTTGACGATTTGAACAGCTCTCTTGGCTCGTTGAGCTGGGATGAGCTCTCCGAAATGGTTGACGACATGGACGATGATGAGCTTCAAGAGGACAGGGAGGTTCAGTCATGATGGACCCCAACGTGAAATTTGCATATCCGCTCGTGTTGGCATTCCTTGCCGTGATTCCGTTGCTGGCAATCTGGCGTTTCTGGCCTTCATTAAGAGATCGTCAGCGTGGAACAATGCTCTTCTCACAGTTCAAACTGCTTGCTGACCAGCCGCAGTCCTGGCGAGTGAAGTTGCTTCCTGTGCTTGACCTCATGGTGCTCGCTGGTTTGTCGCTGGCTATTGTGGCGCTTGCACGACCCCAGTCCATGAGCGCCGAGGATATTGAGGTCGAAGGCATTGATATCTACCTGGCCCTTGATATGTCGGGCTCCATGCGCGCGATTGATCTTTCTGAGAAAGAAATCCGCCCCTTCCTGAACAAGAATAAAACCCCACCTGATCGTTTTGACTCGGCGGTTTCAACGCTCAAGGATTTCGTGGGAAGTCGCAACTACGACCGCATCGGTATGGTTGTGTTTGCACAGGATGCCTACCTTCAGTTTCCGTTGACGCTCGACTACCAGACGATCACCAGCATGCTCGACAGACTCAAGCTTGGTGATATTGATGAAAACGGTACGGCGATTGGTAACGCGCTTGGCAGAGCGATTGCTGGTCTCAAGGATAGCGATGCGCGCAGCAAGATTGTGATCCTGATCACGGATGGTGACAGGCGAGGAGGAAATATCTCTCCTGTAAATGCAGCTGAGATTGCTGCGGATGAGGGGATCAAGATCTTCCCCATTCTGGTGGGGCGTGATGGTGCTGCGCTTGTCCCCGTGGGTCGCAACCTGTTCACCAATCAGGTCTCGTATCAACAACGCGAATTCCCAATTAACCCCGACTTGCTCAAGGAGATCGCCACCAAGACAGATGGCGAATACTTCCGCGTGGCAGATGCCAAGGGGTTGAAGCAGGGGCTCCACGATATTCTCGATCGCTTTGAGCGTTCACGTATCAAGGACGCCTCCAATGTGGAGTATCAGGAGCGTTATCACCAGTGGTTATGGTGGGCTGTGCTCCTGCTCGTGACGCAGTTTGTGCTGCGTTATACTGTGTTTCGTAAGTTCCCATAAGATAAGAAGAAAGGATAGATTATGCAGTTTGCTAACTCACAGGCGCTCTCCTGGCTTCTTGCTCTGATTCCATGCGCACTTGTGTTGATTGGTTACTTTGTCTGGAAGCGTCGACTTAAAGCCAGTCTTGGTCATACTCCAATGATTTCGGCGATGATGTCCGAGGTGTCCATCACGCGTCAGATCGCCTCGGGGATTGCTTCCCTGCTTGGTATCGCGTTGCTGATTGTGGCGCTGTTGCAACCTCAATGGGGACAGGCCGATCAGCTCGTCAGTCGCTCGGGTATTGATGTGGTCTTTGCGCTGGATCTTTCACGTTCAATGCTCGCTCAGGACGTGGCTCCATCGCGCCTTGATGCCGCCAAAAAAGAGATCTCCACCACGCTCAAGCAACTTGCAGGCGATCGCGCAGGTCTGGTTGTGTTCACTTCTGTCAGCTTTGCACAGTCACCGCTGACCAGTGATTATGGTGCGTTGCGGTTCTATTTGCGAAAGCTCAAACCAGGTCAGATGCCCATGGGGGGAACCTCTGTCGGGCGAGCCATCTTTGATGGTGTAGACCTGCTCATTGGGAATGATGAGAAGCGTGAGGATGGCTCTCCCACCATGAAGCGCGCCAAGAATCAAATTATTGTGCTGATTACAGATGGTGAGGATCACGAATCAGATCCGATGGCTGCTGCACGTCAAGCTCATGATGAGAATATTCACATTGTGACCGTCGGCCTCGGGTCAGCAAAGGGAGAACGCATCCCAACTTATAATCAGGATGGTTCCATTTCTGGATATCAGCGCAATAGAAAAGGGGAGCTTGTGTACTCCAAGCTTGATGCGTCCACGCTCAAGAAGATCGCGTCGGAGACAGGTGGCGTGTATATCCCATACAAGGGTGAAAACTCAGTGGCTTATGCGCTTGTGGATTACATCAACGCGCTCGAAAAAAGCGAGCTTGAGGCGATGATGAAGCAACACTACAAAGAGAGATTTTTTCTCTTTTTAATACCAGGGATTTTACTGCTTCTGGTGGGCTTCTTGCTTGGTGATCGCCGTCGTCCTCGCGCCAAACGTGTGGGCGCAGGTGGTGATGGCGAGGTGACCAAATACCTGCTCACCTCACTCATCCTGTGTGCACCGCTGTTCACTGGCTGTGAAGAGGTTCTGATGCGCGAGGTGGAGAGTGTGAAGCAGGCTAACTCTCTGATCGAGAAAGGAAAACCAGAGGGTGCGCTCAAGCTCTACGATGAGGCAAGCGAAACCCTCCCTCCACTTCCAGAGCTTTCCTATAACAAGGGGCGCGCTCAGATGGAGCTTGACTCCGAGGTCGCGCTGGCTCAGGAAGCATTTGCCAAGGCGCTTGAAACCGACGATCCACACCTGCGCTTTGATGCGCTCTACAACCTCGGTCTGGCGCTCGCCAAGCAAGAGAAGTGGAAGGATGCTTATGAAACCTTCCAGCAGGCCCTTATGATTTATGTCACAAACCCCGAGTGGCAGGCGTCTGCAAAGTATCAGGATGCCGTGGTCAACATGGAGGTCGCATGGCAAAAGCTCTTCCCCCCATGTGCCACGCTTGAGGATGATAGTGAGGAGAATGATTCTCCTGAACAAGCCACCGCACTTGAAGAGATGAAGGTCGAAGATCGTACGCTCTGTGGTGGTGATGATGATTTTTATGTGATTCCTGTCGTGCCTGGTTCGCGTGTGACTATCAAGGCAACCTTTGAGGACCTGCGTGAGGTGCTTGATCCAGAGCGCGTGTTCTTGCCCAAGCAGGAAGACTTGCAGCTTGTGCTGACAGATCGCTCGGGGCAACGCATCATCGCTGTGGATCAGGGTGTGCGTGATGATGGTGACAAGAGCGCTAACATCACCTCATTCACATCAAAGCTTGGTCGACGCAGTCGCGTGAAACGTCAGGTGCTTGATCTTGTGGTGACTCCCGAGATGTTGGGGGAGGAGAGCTCCGAGATGCTCCTGAAGCTCAAGGCTGGGGATGAGCGCGAGTTCAAGTATGCGTTTGATGTGGAGGTGATTCCGCCCTGTCTTGCGCTTGAAGATCAATTTGAACCCAACAATACACAATCTCAGGCCAAACCTCTTGAGGCGACCGCCAACAGCTTGCACTTCTGTCCAGGTGGTGATGACTGGTTCACATTTGATGTGGCTCAGGGGGATCATCTGTTTGTGGACCTCCAGACCCAGCAGGATATGGAGCTTGAGCGTCCTCCCGTGTTGGCATTTGAGGTGCGTGACGCCCGAGGAAAAGTGGTCAAGACAGGTGAGGCGGATGGTGGTTTTCTGACAGCCCAGCTCTGGCAAGCTGATGCTGAACAGCGTTACTTTGTGCGCGTCTTTGATCCTTCCAAGGAAGGCGTGGAGCAAGGGCCTTATGCGCTGTCCCTTTATCACTACGGGGCATGTCCAGAGAGCAACGATCGCTACGAGGATAACAATGATCCTCAGTCTGCAACTCAGCTTGATCCTCAAATTCAATCGCACCGATACTTGCGTATCTGTCCGAATGATCGAGACTTTTTTACAGTCACATTGCCCGAGCCAAAGCAACAGTCTAACCCTGCTGCACCACAACCTGCTCCCACACAGGGGAAGCAGGCAGATGTCAAAAAACGTAACCTCTCCATGGCGTTAACGCCTGTGGTGTCGCCCATTTTCAAAGAGGTCGAGCCCAAAGAGGTCGCCAACGATGTGCCTCCTGATGCAGAGCTTCAACCAAGACCGCTTGCCTTTGTGGTGCTTGATCCTTCCAATGGCGCGTTGCTTGCGCAAGGCAAACCCGAGGAGGTCGCACCTTCTGAGGACGCCACCAACACCACTGCGAATGGTGGGGAGCCCGAGCAGCAGGAGCCCGCCTTGCCAGGTAAGTTAATCCTCAACCATGAGCTTGAAGCAGAGCAGGCTTTGCTTGGTGTGCAAGGGCCAGAACTCTTTTATCACCTCGACTCCATGAATCCTTCTGGTGGCCAGCAAAACCAGGATGATCAACAACAGGACTCCGACGATCAACAGGACTCGGAGAACCAGGACGATCAGCAACAGGAGCAGCAAGATGACGGCTCTGGTGAGGATGAAAACAAGGAGCAAGAACAGCAGGATGATGGCGATGGCAAGGATGGTCAGGAAGAGGAGCAAGAAGAGCAGGAGAAAAAAGATGGTGAGCAGGATCAGCCTTCGGATGAAAAGTCCGAGGAAGAAGAGCAAAACCCATCCAATCAACCACCTGAACAGATGGAAGAGGCCAAGCGAATGCAGCGTGTAGAGGATATCTTGCGTGCGTTGGAGGATAACGATGATAACTTCCAGATGCGCAAGGCGCTTGAGAACGCACCAGGCCGTTATATTGAGAAGAACTGGTGAGAGTTGTAGTGATAGATGATGTTGGACACATCAGTGTCCAGTGTTTGGAGTTGTGAACGAGGATGATGGATATGGATCGTATGTGGAGTGGAGCCAGTCAAAATACGTGTGTGAGGCTCCTGCTCATGACGAGTCTTTGTCTGACAGGACTGCTCACCTCTTCGGATGTGGCAGCGCAGAAAGATGACAGCACAAAGGTCATCAGGATCAAGAATGGGCAGGATGTTGGTGGTGTTGAGATCAGCGCATCGATCAGCGATGCCGTGGTCGAGCTTGGCGATACATTTGAGTATGTATTGACTGTGTCTGCGCCAAGCTCCGCCAATGTACGTGTGCTTGAGCCTCCTGACTTCAGACCATTCTCACAGGTGGGCAGCAACCAGAGCACGCAATGGATTCTTCGTAATGGCGTCTCGGAGCGCAACTTTACAATGATCTATCGACTGCGCACGCGAAGGCTCGGAAAAAAGATCAACATCGCGCCCCCCGTGATTCTTGTGGATAAGAAGAAGTTTTCGCCACAGGGTTTGGTGGTCAAGGTCGTAAAGCAAGGCGAGGGGCCAAAAAAAGGGCTCAAGGAGGGGAAAGACAAGTCTGTGTTTGTGGATGCGTCCATCTCACTTCAGCGCGATCCTTATGTAGGCGAGCAAATTGTGCTCCAGTATGATTTGATGGCCAATCCACGTAAGATTGAAGCTCAGCCAAGACCTCCAAGTGAGCCTAACCTTGATGATTTTTGGATCGAAGAACTTGATGACCGCACGCTTGGTTCTCAGCGTGGTGTGCGTGTAGGTGGGCAATATTTCAAGCAAACATTGCTACGTCGTTATGCCATTTATCCGCTTGAAGCAGGTGAGGCGACGATCGATGCCATGACCGTGCCTATTGTGACGGGTGGTTTTATGCAGGCTCGCAAGGAGTTTGAACTTCAAAGCGAACCGATCACGTTGAACGTCAAGCCATTGCCTGAAGGTGCTCCCGAGGACTTTTATGAAGGCAACGTCGGAGACTGGGAGTTTCATGTCACCTCGGATAGGTTGCGCACCCGAGTTGGGCGAGCTGTGACTATTCGCATTTCTGCACGAGGAACGGGGCAGGCGTCACGAGTCAAGCTCCCCGAAATTGCCGAAAATGAGACACAGTATCGTCGCAGTGATGTTGATGAGAACGTCGAGCACAAGACTCAGGGTGGGCAGGTCATCAGCGAGAAGTCAATTAGCTACTCCATCGTGCCTCTCAAGGAGGGCATGATCGAGATTCCTGCGCTACGATTCTCTTACTTTGAGCCAAGCTCAGGCGAGTATCGTACAAAGCAACACGCAGCAATTAGAATTGAGGTTGGTGCAGGGGAGTTGCCACCCGAGCCTGTGAAGGAAGAGGATGCGGTGACACGCAAGGAGGCCAAGGATCAGGACGTCATGAGCGCGCTCAGAAGTGAGATTGCGCCGCTCCCTGATTCAATGCAACCTCAAACGCTTGATGGTAAAAAGTTTTATCGATCAAATGTTTACAAGGGGATTGTGTTGGGTTTGCTCGCGTTGATGCTGGGGCTTTTGGTGCGACCGCTTGTGATGTTGTTCATGCGCCGCGAGAGTCCTGCAAAGCACAGGGCTCAGGTCTTGAAAGAGAGCCTTGGCATGTTGGAGCGTGCTTCTCAGGAGGAGAGCTACGAACTTGTTTATGAGGCGATCAAGCTGTACTGCTCCGATGCGCTCGGGATTTTAAAAGGTTACATTACACCAAAAGAGCTTCCCAAACGCCTCAAGTCTATTGGCATCTCGTCAGAGCTTTCCGATGCGTTGTCAGACATTTTGAAGGAGAGCTATTCAGCGAGGTATTCACGCTCTGCTGAAGTGGAGCGATCTGCAAAGGAACTGTCTTTGGAAGCGAACAAGGTCTTGAAGGCGATCCACAAGGAGGTTGCTCCCTTGCTCAAGCAGGCGTCCAAAGCGGGTAAGGTTGCGACGATGCTTCTTGTCGTGGGTCTTTGTGGCCAGACACCGTGGTTGGTGGCGACTGCGCATGCGCAGTCGCCACCAACCACGGTGTCTGGCGATATCGCCAGAGCCGAGACACTTCACAAGGAACACAAGTGGGAAGAGGCAAAGGCCGCCTGGGATGCGTTGAGTAAGAAATATCCCATGGATGCTGACCTTCATTATGCGCTGGGCACGGCATGTCTTCAGCTTGAGGAGCTTGGGTGCAGCGTGCTCGCCTTGGAGCGAGCCTTGTTGCTCGATCCTCGCCGCGAGGATGCCGAGAAAAACCTCGACGTGGCTCAACGTATGTTGCGTGTCAAAAAGATCGAGTCCTTGCGAGGACGAAGTCAGGTGATTGAAGGTAGCGAGGACTTTTTCTGGTGGGATATCGCGCGCAAGGTTGATCCTGCTGTGATGTCCATTCTGTTGTTGATTAGCACTGTGATTGTGATTCTGGCGTTGCTTATTCAGCCTCGTCTCTCCGAGGGGACACCTCGTGACCTTTTAAGGGCTGTAGGTGGTCTTGCTCTGTTGGTGGTGATTGGTACAGGAGGAGCGCTTCTGTTCAGAGGTCAGGTGATTGATGGAACCGATGCAGTGGTGCTCACTGCCGAGTCACCAACCCTGAAGGAGGGACCCAGCGAGCACGCTGCCGAACGTGTGTATCGTTCACCAGTTGTGCCTGGTATGCGCTTTATCAAGCTTGAGGAGCGGACGGGCTGGGTCAAGCTCAAGCTACCTGATGGCTCTGGTGGTTGGGTTACATCGACCATGGTCGATGATTTGTCCGTGACATCAAAGTAGAGACAAAGAGGGCGAAGTATTGCGCAGCAAAACCCCACCCTCTCTGTCTCTACTTTGATGTCTGTTGATAGAGGTGTGTGATGGCCTGCGAGATGTATGTCGCAAGCTCTTCTCCATGTGTGTTGATGTTTTTTTGAAAGCGTTCATCCTGAACGTAGATCAGCGCGAGGCCCTGATGGATTTCAGGTGTGCAGGTATAGAAGTAGTTTGAAATAAGCTCCCTGTGTTGGAGCGCAAGGCGTGTTGCGCGAGGGTCATCAGGAGGCGTGTTGTTTTGTTTTAGCGTATTGAACGCGTCGTAGAGCGTGGCATGTTCCTGTTGAATCTTTTGCCAGTCCTCGGGTGTGTACTTTTGTGTGCGTCGCGAGGACTCTTTGTATGCAGAGGTGTGGCCCCAGGTGTGTTGTGTCTCTTCTTCGTGGAGTGAGGCATCAAAGCCGTTGAACATATCTTTGGACTCCATGGTAACTCCTTGTTGGTGTGCTTGAATGGTCTGGTTGAGGGTTTGCAAGATGGTGTTGATGTGTTGCTTTCTTTCAGTCAGAGCGAGGCGCAATTTGAGCAAGGCATCAAGCTTGTTGTAGTCAGGGTCATCGAGGATCGATGCGATCTCATGAAGTGAAAAGCCAAGCTCTCTGTAGAACATAACATCTTGTAAACGTTCTATATTTGGTTGCGTATAAACTCTGTAATCGTTCTCTGCGCGAGAGGGGCAAACAAGGCCAATCGCGTCATAGTGGCGTAATGTCCGTGGTGTAAGTCCCGTGAGAGTTGCGACCTCTTTTGTTGTCCATGTCATGGTTCTCCTTGTGTGTAAGAAATGTGTGGCCTCGTTGGCCAGTGATTCTTGTATGAGGGGTGACGTGGCGTCAGGCTCAAGAGTGTTTTGAGCTTTTAAAAATAAAATTTTTAAAAGCTCTTCAAAGACACGAGGCGATCACGGGGCGAGG
>CATLTV010000038.1 GCA_950059285.1 uncultured Pseudomonadota bacterium
AACAGGCCGCCCCTTCGCTTTCCTCATTGTTCAGGTAGGTCATCTAGGAGGTTGCTTTCTGTTTTAATTTGTCCTGCTTTGCTTTCCAGCGCGTGAAGCGTCTCCAGGAGAGCATCAGTCCGGTGACAGAGAGGACGGCGCCAGCAAGAGCAGCGAGCAAGGAGAGGATGGTACCAAGACCACCTGCGACCTCTCCCGTATGACCAAAACGAATCAAACCACGCACCTGTTGTGAGCGACTTGCTCCAAACCAGTCTGACTTGCTCGTGATTTTCAGCGGTTCGCGTGAAACTTCATAGTCTACATGCAGTTGTACCTGCCGACCATTACCTTCCTTGACCGTGATTTTCAGGGGTTCGGTGGCGGTTTTGGGGGTGCTCACATCGACATAACTCCAGTCAGGCATATCCTGTGTGACGAGCGCCACGGCGCTGTCTGCTCCCACAAGATGGGCTGCCCAGGGTTCAATCTCTTTAACACTGTCGTCTTTTTCTGGCGCTTGTTTTGGAGCAGGAGGACGCTTGCCTTTATTCTGTTTTGGTGCCTCTCCACCAGCCAATACAACAGTGGCTTGATTGAGCCACTTGTATGAAATGGCAGCACCTGTAAATGCAATAAAACAAAGGGGAATAACAAACCAGATACCAAGCACATTGTGCCAGTTAAAGTCGCGAGCCTTGCCCTTCAAACCACGACGAAACCAGATCACCTGGCGCACCGCTTTCCAGCGCCACTTACGAGGCAACCAGATAAGAATACCTGTCAGCGTAATGAGTACGAAGGTAAGCGCCACTGTACCTGTGATGACCTTGCCCACGTCACGCCCGGCACCTTCAAGAGAGAACCAGCGGTGAAAACCCATCACGGCGTGAAAGAGGTCTCGTATCTCCTTGGGTTTATCACCGAGGGACTCACCTGTGTGAGGATTAAGCCAGGTTTGCTTCTTTCGTGCGATGTTTACCACGGCCAATTCTGTGGGCTCACGGGCGATGGTGATGCTTTGAGGTTGTGCGTTTCCATCTTTTTCATAGGCGCTCGCAAGCGCCTCGATGGATGGAGTCTGTTGTGTGATGGTTGCTGGATCAATAAGTTTGCTGTCAGACCACTTTGTGACAGGAAGTTCAAGGCTCATAAAGCCACCAGTGATGCACATTGAGAGAATGATAATCGACGTGACAACGCCCGCGATCAGGTGCATCCAGAAGAATACAGGTCTTACTTTTTTAAACATTTTTAATACTTTACATGAGTAAATGAAGCGCGAAATAACCCGCGCTACGAAAGTACAATTGTGAAACGTGAACATGGTTGTAAATATAGAACCAGAGATAAAAACTCTGGCCCAGGATACACCCTAGTCATAAAACACCAGGATGAACATGAAATGTTTATGTCAGAATGTTTCAGCAGTTCTGATGCTCCCTCAAAATATAGTGAATAACGATAAAAAGAGGCGGCCCTGAACATGTTCAGGGCCGCCTCTTTTTGTGTCGTGATGATGGTTGTTGTGTGTTGCCAAGTATATAAACTGTAACGTGAATTACAAATTGTTTTTATATGCCTTTGCACTGGTGTGCGGCTGTTTTGGAGGCTGCCTTGGGGCAGCCGCACGTTGAGGATGCAAGACCTGTTGAAGTTCTTGAATCGAATCCTCAAACGAGACGTGGTCATCAGGAGCTTGCTTGATGAAGTCAAGCACGCTCTGACCAAGTTCGAGAGCGCGGTCAAACGCTGTATTCGCACCGCGTGTGTAGGCACCAAGGTTTACAAGTTCGCGGACCTCATCGTAATCACGAAGAATGGTGCGCAGCTCCACAGCGAGCGCCTGGTGTTCAGGTGTCGTCACCTGACGCATCACACGGCTAATACTGCGGTTAATGTCAATCGCAGGATAAATACCACGCTCGGCCAGCTCGCGAGACAGGATGATGTGACCATCCGTGGTGCCTCGCACCGCATCACTGATAGGATCAACCTCATCACCCCCATCAAACAGTGTGGTATATACCGCTGTCATTGCACCACGTTCGCCCATACCTGCACGCTCAAGCAACGCAGGAATCAGCGCAAAGGCGCTTGGTGGATAACCACGCTGTGCAGGAAGTTCTCCTGTGGAGAGTCCAATTTCACGCTGAGCCATGGCGACACGTGTCAAGCTATCGAGCAAAAGAAGTACACGTAAGCCCATGACATCTCTGAAATATTCAGCAATTGCTGTGGCCGTGTACGCTGCGCGCAGTCGCATGGATGGTGGCTCATCACTGGTGGATGCAACCACACAAATGCGGCGAGCACTCTCGGCGTGTGCGCCAATCTCCTCGGCGACAAATTCCTGGACCTCTCGACCACGTTCACCAATCAGAGCCACGACCACCACATCCACGCTTGCGTTACGCGCCATCATGCCAAGTAAGGTTGATTTACCCACACCAGCGCCTGCTGCGATGGCCAGACGTTGACCATGTGCCATGGTCAACGTCGCGTTGAGTGCGCGCACACCCAGATCAAGCTTCTCGTTGACGGGCTGTCTTAACAACGCCGACGGCGCAAACGCATGCAGTGGCGCCGAGTTATCTGCACGCACCTCGCCTTTCCCGTCAATGGGACGACCAAGTGCATCAAGAGCTCGTCCAAGACATTGAGTTCCAACAGGAATCACGCTTTGAGAACCAAGGAGCTTCACCTTTGCTCCAGCACGAATACCTCGCATGGAACCCATTGGCATCATCAGCGCGGACTTCTCACGCAGCGCCACAACCTCGGCGTAAAGCTCGCTTTCCTTGTGTTTTGAGCTGTGCACATGATCCAACATGATCTGACATGTCGCACCCACCCTGGCATTGGGAAGCGTGGCTTCAATAATCATCCCCGAGACGCGCAGCACGCGCCCATAGAAGTCAAAGGAGTCATCCACCGCGATGCTGTCCAGCAGAGGTTGCACCATGATCTGTTCGCGCATCTGTTGCATGATTAATACTCCTGTTCGTCTTCGTCCCACTCGGCAAATTCCGAGAGCGCACGTTCACGACATGTTTGCACGAGGTGTTTCAGGCGTTTTTCAAGCTCGGCTTCCACCGCGCCGCCATCGACCTCAATACGAAAATCACCTGGTTTGAGCTTGTCATCCGCGATGACTTTGACCTCCACATGGTCAGGATGTAACTCCTTGATTCTGTCCGAGTTTGCGACCAGTTCTGCGACCGCAAACGTGGGCACATAAAGGCGAGGATTGGCAAAACCGACGAGCGTGTGGAGCGCAGATTTCATGGCATCAATGTAACGCTCAGGTTGATCCATCAACGCATCCTGAACAAGATGCATGGTCAGCGTCTCGGTCAACCTCAACAGCAACTCCGTGCTCTGGTGTGTAATTGCCTCTCTCCAGCGCTGAAACTCCTCGACGCTCCTGGCAATGGCCTTTGTCTGCTGTTCTTTCAGCTCCTCAATGGCTTGTTGATGCTCCTCTTCAAGCTCCTGACGAAGCTGCTCCTTGGCAAGCTCAATCGCCTCCTCCATGTGTTCCTTGGAGACGACCTCACCTGAAGATGTCAGCTCCTCAAGGAATGCCTTCTTGCGCTCAACCTCCGAGGTCTGTGCGTTGTGTTGGGCTTCCTGACCAAGGACACCACGTGCAAAATCTACGTGTTGCAGTGCACTGTCCTGTGGGCGAGGAGTGCTGTGTCCAGAGTAGTTGACAGCGCCCTCGACCTGGGTAAATCCTGATAATGCGACAGGTTTTGAAGCGGATGGTTTTGAAGCACCAAAGCTAAAGCCTTGTACAGATTGAGGATTTTGATTCGTCATTAGAGATCTCCACGAGGCAAGATAAGGACGCCTTCACTGTCGAGTCTGAGCGCGACATCAAGGACCTGCTGTTGTGCAGCGGTGATATCGGCCACGCGGACAGGACCACCACTCTCCATGTCGTCTCGCAGCAGCTCGGCTGCACGAGAACTGATCGCGCTGAGGAATGCGTTCTGAAGTTCCTCGTCGACGTTGCGAAGAGCCACGCTGAGGTGTCTGGTATCGACCTCGCGCATGAGGCGCTGCATGGAACGGGAGTCGAGCTTGATGAGATCCTGGAAGGTGAACATTTTGGAGCGAAGTTGTGCTTCCAGCTCCTGGTCTTCCACGCCAATCTCGAGCATGAGCGCGTCGCTCTTGTCCTCGCCCATCTGCTTGAGGAGCTTGATGGCGATATCCTCTCCATCGCGTCGTATACCACCTGATTTGGAGCCTCCAGAGGACCTGAACTCGTCGCGCAAGGTCATGCTAAGTTCGCGTACAATATCAGGGTCAATTGGACCGAGTGTCGCGATACGTCGCACGATCTGGGCGGCGTGAAGTTGAGGCAGTGTGTCGAGCACTTCAGCGGCGCGCTTGGCATCAAAGAAAGAGATGACAATGGCACTTGTCTGAGGGTGCTCATTGGCGAGCACACGACCAAGAGCAGAGACCTCAACATGGTTGCAGAACTCAAAGGGAGTCTCTTCACGGCTGACCTGAAGGATGGCCTGGGCACGATCCTCGCCGAGGCCTCGCTCAAGCATGAACTGGAAGACCTGGCCAGCGCTTTGCTCGGGTACAAAGTCACCCGAGAAGGTCAACTTGAACTCTTCCAGCGTGGAGAGCACCTCGCCTACGCTGACATCATTGAGCTGTTGTGCGACCTGATTGAGCTGCTTGAGCTCGGGCTCGCTGAGCCTCCTGAAGACCTCACGGGCGACATCATCACCGAGTGTGAGGAGCAGGATTGCTGCTTTTCTGCTGCCGCTATGTTTGGGGTAGACAAATTCTGCTGCCATGATGTCAACCTATCTCAAGATGTTGATATTGTGGTTAAATTAGCTTGCTTCTTCGATAAGATCATCGTCGCTTTCGTTCTTGATCCTGAGGTCATCATCCATTCTGAGCCACTGGCTAATCACCTGGCTAGTACGGTCCATATCCGTGGTGGTGAGGTGCAGGACTTCGGCACGAAGCTGTTTTTGATGCTCTTGCACAGGGTCGATGCTGCTGAGTTCAAGTGTGACGCCATCTTCCACTTCATCGATGATTTCGGCCACGCTTTTACCCACAAGCTCGGGCTCCTGGAGTGTACGCTTGGGTGCAGCTGCCAGGCCTGTCTCTGCGGTCGCAGGTGAGACTGCCGCGCCCTTGTTGCCTTCCTTGATTGCTGTGCTCAAAGAGGACACCATGGGACGAGCCACAAAGAGAATCAGGAGCAGTGCGATGAGGGCCAATACAGCGTTTCGGATGCCTGACTGAATGAAGGCAGGCTCTTGATAGAATGGAATCTCCTCCAGGGCCACGCTCTCAAGAGGCTGGAAGCGCTGCATGGAGAGTTCAATGCGGTCACCACGTGTTTGATCCAGACCCACAGCACCAGCGACAAGTGCGGAGAGCTTTTCAAGGTCGGGAGGTGTGGGCGCAGGCTCACCCTCCTTGGCAGGAGGCATCATGACGTTTTCATCAAGCAACACGGCGATGGAGAGCCTTGAGAGACGAGGTGATGTTTCGGTGACCTGTCGAATGGTCTTGTCAATCTCGTATTCAGTGGCCTCACTTGCACGTGAGTTCTGATTGTTGTTGGTGTTTGCGTTGCCAGCGTTCTGACCG
Organism: uncultured Pseudomonadota bacterium; assembly: GCA_950059285.1. Classification (GTDB taxonomy): domain Bacteria; phylum Myxococcota_A; class Bradymonadia; order Bradymonadales; family Bradymonadaceae; genus CATLTV01. Next base: position 5,620 of record CATLTV010000038.1, read on the forward strand.
TTGAGCTGAGCGTTGGCTCCCACAATACCACCTGCATCACCTTGATTTGATTGGCTTAATTCTTCGGTACGTTGTTCACGTCTTACCGCAGTCTTGTCAGGATCATAGCTCTCGGAGGTCTCGGAGACGACGCGATGGTCAAGCTCCACGGAGGCTTCCACGCGAGCACCATGAGGACCCACAAGAGGTGCCAGCAAGGCCATGACGCGAGTTTCGAGCTGTTGCTCCATGTTTTGAGCCACGCGCATATGCTCACCATCACCACCGCCAAGCATACCAAGTGCGCCTTCCTGACGAGGAGCCGCAAGCAGTTCGCCTGATTCATCCACGAGCGTAATGTCGCGTGAATCAAGACCTTCCACACCAGAGGCCACGAGGTGACGAATGGAGCGAATGGCTGCGGAGTCAAGCTCACGTCCTGGCTTGAGGCCAAGAATCACAGATGCTGTGGTGGAGCGCTGGTCATCCTTGAAGAGCGAACGCTCGGGAATGACAAGGTGAACACGCGCCTGTCGTACAGAGTCAAGATGCTTGATTGTACGTGCAAGCTCGGCTTCCATGGCGCGTTGATAGTTCACCTTTTGAGTGAAGGCTGTCATGCCAAATTCATTCTTATCAAAAAGCTCAAATCCAGAACCATTTCCAGCAGATGGCAAACCTTGACCTGCAAGTTGAACGCGCGCCTCGTGTACCATCTCGGAGGGGACCTTGATGGAGGAGTCACTGTTCAGCTCGTAAGGAATCTGGTTTTCCTTGAGTGCCTGTGTGATCTGGGCGCTTTGCTCAGGAGACAGGCCGCTGTAAAGGGTCTGGTACTCCCCTTGAGAAGCAGAGAGCGTGATCCAGAGCAACCCACCAAAGGTGAGAAGCGTGGTCAGGATACCTGCAACTTTTTGCCCTGTAGGGAGGTTTCTCCAGATCTCCTTGACGCGATCAAGCGCGTTAGGCTTGAGACCCTGGGGCAAGTTACTTGAAGGGGTTTTGGATGAGCCCTGATTTTTCTTTGGTGTGCTCATAGTCTCTACACTCTCCTGTGTAGTTCAAACAAGATTGGCCGTGGTTTTACGAGTGAAATACTCGTGTTACGGCATCGAGAGAATCATCTGTGAAGAGGTAACGTCACGTCTGTCTGGAAATTTTAAGTTTGTCTGAATAAACACAAACCTGTCTGTTTTTTGTCTTTTAATACAAGTATTTACAGTAGTTATTTTTTACACAAAAAGTACAGGGACGAGGAAGACACAAGCTTGTGTCTTCCTCGTCCCTGTACTTTTTGTGTGATGTGTTGGAGGTCATCAGATCTGAATACGTTGCAATTCTTGGTAGGCATTGACCATTTTCTGGCCGACTTTGATGCCAAGTCTCAATGTAATCTCGGCGCGTGAGAGCGCGATCATGGCTTCATGGAGGTTGGCACCCTGTGAGGAGACCATCTCCTGAACCTGTGTATCTGCCTGAACCTGTTCCTGGTTGATCTTGTTGATGCCCTCACTCAAAGCCTGCTGGAAGTCCGATGCAGAGTTGCCTGCACCCACAGAGGTTTGTGTGGATGGGAGCGCCCCGGGAGCATTGGGAGCGTAGATCATCGACGGGTTGGAGAGGAGCGCGTTGATACTCATAATGAGACCTCATGAATTCCATATCACATTGATTCAAAATGTGTTTTCAAGAATAGTCGTAACAAAAAAATCAGAATCACTCGCCAATTTGAAGCGCACGTTGAGCCATCTTCTTGAGGGTATCAAACGCGGTAGCGTTGGCCTCGAAGCTGCGAGAGGAGGTCATCATATCGACGACTTCTTCAAGCATATTGACGTTGGGCTTCTCGACATATCCATCGGCGTTGGCGTCGGGGTGTCCAGGATCAAACTCCATTCGCATGGGCGTCTGGTTATCGTCGGTGATTTCATCGACCTTGACGCCACGAAGCGCCTGATTCAGCGAGTTGTTAAACGCCTGTGTGGAGGCTTGCATCTCGGTGGTGCTCAGTGAGACTTGCTTGCGTCGGTAAGCGCCCTGACCGTTGGCTGTGCGTGTGGTGTCAATGTTGGCCATGTTGGAGGAGGCCACGTTCATACGAAGTCGTTGAGCGCGGAGTCCACTGGCAGCGATTTCAAGACCTTGTAAAAAACTCATGGTTCTAAGCTCCTTCGGAGATCACATAACGTAACATGGCAAGCTTGCGAGACATCGCCTTTCCACTCGCCTGATAGAGCGTGGCGTTTTGAGACAGGCGAGCCATCTGCATATCAAGATCCACGGCGTTACCATCGGGACCTGGGGCCTTGTCTGGACGATCAATCAGCGTATCAGGCTGAGCAGAGCCAGTTTCCATGGCTTGCTTGAGCGCATCCGCAAAGTTGACATCCTTGGGTGTGTAACCAGGAGTATCAATGTTGGCCACGTTGGCGTTAAGCGCATTTTGTCGTGTCAGCGACAGGTTCAAGCCGTGGCCGATCATGGTCATGGTCGCGTCGAAGATACCACTCATGGTCGTTCTCCTTCTCAGTCAAAGAGTAGTGACATGCTCGTCATCTTTTCGAGCATAGTGGTCATCGGCACGCGTTGTTTGGTTTTTAATATTATATTATAAGTGTTTGATAATTCATGTCTTTATATCGTTCATATCGATATGAAGCACTTGCAAAGCATCGAGTCAAGAAACAAAAAGAGGGCGCACAGGCGCCCTCTTTTTGTTTCTTTTTAAATTACTTATCCACGCTCTTCACAAACTTTTTAAGCGCCTGATTGAACTTCACAGGAGCTTCCCACTGGGTCGCGTGACCCGAGTGAGGAATGACCTTGATTTCATCCTTGTAGAGCGTCGGCATGGAGAGCTGTTCCATGTATGCGAGGTTTGCGATTTGCTCTTCCTCGCCGTGAACGATGGCCAGTGGCTGTGTCATGTTGGCCACGGTCGCGATCTGGTCCGTGAAGCCGTTTGTGACCACGAGGTAACCAAGCGCATCGCGGAAGTTCGGATCTGTGCGTGCCATGTCATCATAGAAGAACTGTGGCACGTAATAGGTGTTTGGCTTGAAGAACAGGTTCACGTAGTCCTCCTGATAGGCGGGAGGAAGCGCGCCCACAAAACCATAGTTGATCACGGGGTTAGGGTAATAAGGTGCCTCGGTGACAGGTGTCTGTGGAATGCCCAGAGGTGGGTGTCCAAACATGAAGAAGCCCTTGGCATCAGGAAGCATGGAGTAGGTTTCAAGCATGAGCGCTCCACCAAGGCTCCAGCCCACGAACACACCTTCATCCACATCAAGCTGGTCTGCTGTATCTGCCAACACGCGGCTCAAACCACCTGTGATGTAGAAGTTGATGTCTGCCGGATTGTCTGATTCACCATGTCCTGGCAAGTCGATGGCCACGATGCGGTACTTGTTTCCAAGAGAACCACAGAGCTGCTTTCGCCAGACCTTGGATGAAGATGAGTTGCCATGAATCAACATGATGCCTGGACCCTTCTTGCCCTTGCTCTCATAATAAGCAATGTCAAGCCCTTCACTCTGTACATAGCTTGGCTGCATACAACTCTTGAACCTGAGATCCTGTTGCTGCGTCACCAGCTCCTGAGACGACGTCTCCGTCTCCGATGTGGAGGTGTCATCTTGCATGGCACATCCAGAGATAAATAGTGTGGCGAGAGCGAATGTGATGGTCAAAAAAGTGCTAGTTTTCATCAACTTGTAAACTCCTCATCAGGGTGAATCATTATCCTCTGCAAAAGCATCTATACAATGCTCTTGCAACACACGTCATTTGTCAGAACTTGAGTCAATTAAACACCATTAAGACATTGATTTATAATGATATTTACACCACTATAAACACAACGCACATGACGATGTATGTACAGGTCAGGACCCAACAAAACCAAGTTATCAGAGATGATTAATCTATCTTCTAAATAGAGTAAAAGCTGTCTGTTAAATAAGCAAGAGCCATTTCAACAGACATACGATCATCCTGATGAGTTTACTAAAAGCTCTCTCCCCCGAGTTCTCACATGGTGTGCAGATTGAAACGTGTTACAACACACAAAGCCAACATACACGGGTACAGATACGTCAGGTACATCTCATGAACGAACTTACGATGGACAACACACAACACACAGGGTGGACCATGGACCCCGAAGGGAGCAGGGATCTTGATGATGCTCTCCGAATGGAAACCCACGAGGATGGTACTGTCACACTCCACACCTACATCGCCGCTCCAGGACTTCACCTCTCCACATCATCCCCCGCGTTCAAGCGCGCCTTTCAGAAAAGAAGCACACGTTATCTCGCAAGTGGTAAGACCGTTGCCATGCTCACGCCTGACATGGAACATCAACACAGCCTCCTGCCTGGAGAATCGCGCGAAGCGCTCTACATCTGTTGCACAATCACAGCCGAGGGAGAGCTTCTTCAGGACAAAACTCACGTCGGCTTCGTACACTTCTGCTCCTCGGCCAGATACACCTACCTTGATGCCTACGAACAGGCCAATGCACCTCACTTTGAACTTGCCCGAAAGTTTGCGCTCATGCGCATCTCATCTCGACGCCTGCGAGGTGCGCCCACCTTTGTAGACCTCGATACTGGCGAATATACTGATGAACAGGGACAGCGTATCAAGCTCGTTAAACGCGAGGAAATCATCGGACATCTCATCGTCCAGGAGGCCATGATCGCCTCCAATGAAGCGCTCGCCAGATGGTGCGCCGAACGTGGTGTCCTCGTGATCTACAGAACGCATGATGGTCCAGAATTTGAAAATACAGAGGAAAAACAAAGCTTTGATGACTTTTTAAAGACAGCACTTGAGAATCAGGACGAGCACGCGCTGGCGCTGATTGACTCCACCTTCAGTAACCGTCTTAAACCCGCCACATACAGCGCTGAACCTGGCACCCACTGGGCACTTCGAGCCCCCATGTACATGCACGGCACAAGCCCTCTAAGGCGAGTACAGGACCTTATCAGTCAAATGCAGCTTGCAGCGTATTTGAGGCAGGCTCCGCTCCCGTTTGACTGGCATGGCCTTGTCCAGTCTGTCGATCATCTGAATAGCGCCGATGAACAGTTTGAAAAGCGCATCAAGGAACGCTTCAAGGCTCGCACAGAGAAGTTGTTTCTTGAACAATTACTTGCAGATGAAGAACTTAGCAGCAAGCAGCTACGACGCGCCATCAAATACATCCTGCGACAGGCTGGCGATGGGCTTGATATCCAGAAAGAACAGGTTCTTGAACGCCTGAGACATATTATTCAGGAGTATCAATCACATCCATCAGGCACCGTCCCCGTCGCATTGCTTGATGTCATCCTTGAATCATCCTGGGAACCTGCTCGCAAACTCGCCCGAGACTTCCTTGACCCACATGACTCGGGCTGGAAACAGCTCAAAGCACACGCGCTCGCTGTACGCGGCGATGAAGAATCATCCTGGTGGCAGCTCTACTTACTTGAGCATGATCCTGTCGAACTTCAGGAGCAGGAGCTTCGCAAGGCGCGACAGGCGGACAGACAACAACAGGAACGTAAGCGCGAACAAAAAGCACAGAAAAAACGCGCCGCTCTCCTGGAAACCTCTCCCATGGCCTGGTTCAATGATCTCAAACTTCGCCATCAGCTTGACGTGACATTCACCTATCAGGAGCTTGAAAAAGACGATCCACGTGGCCAGTGGTCAGGGACACTACTTGTAAACAAACCTGATACAGATCAATCACCTGGAAGCTTTGAAGCCTTCGATCAGAGCAAGAAAAAGGTCCGTAAACAACTTGTGCAAGACGCCCTTAACTGGTGGGATGAGTCGTTATACGATCATTCCTAGCATTGAATATTTGCCATAAAAAGCACACCTTACTCGTCATCATCAGGGATGTAATTGCATCTCACACATGGCTTGTACTGTAGGTTTATCATGCACGCACAATGGCTCCTCGACACACACATCTCCTCGGAGATACAGGGCACCGATCACATCCTTGATTTTCTGGAATCCATCCTTGCACGTCAGGGATTTTCACACATTAAATCCACACACACCACGCCAGCCAGGACCATCAAGGCCAAACGCGACGGCGTAAAAGTTACCATGCTTGTGAGCCACGAAGCCCCCAACGACAGGCACTCAAAAAGTGCCTGGAGGCTTCATGTCAAGCTCTCAAAAACCCTGTTCGCATCTGATTTCGGAATCAGAGAATATCAAAAAAAAGCGTTACAAGACATACAGATAGCTATCGATGAACATATCCACACGGTATCATTGACCAGCTACTCCCCCCAACCCCAGCACCTCAGTGTGCGCGACCAGACAAAGCTGGCGATCTTCTATGGAAGAATCCTCGCCACTGACACCTCTGACTGGCCCGAATTACAGAGCGATGAGTCGCTGACACCAGACCAGTATCAACGCTGGATCTCGTCTAACATCACATGGCCAGAGACCGAACACTGGGGCCTGTACCGCATTGGTTACCGCAGCGCTCAGGCCCCAATCACATCCATCGCGCTTATTTATCATCCCTCGGTACAGGGCAGGTGGTGGTTTGAAGAAGGCTACGCTGACTTTGAAAATGCAGGCCACATACCACTTGATATCCAGGCGATGGCCTCATTCCATATCCCTGAAGAACACATGAACGAATGTGACACACTGGCCGAAATATTTGGTGATGAGGTGCTCGCAGAATGTGCATGGCAAGTCGTATCACTCGTTGACCTGAAACACACATAAGTCAACACCCTTTAAAACGTCAGTATTTTAAACCCTTGCTGAGTCGTCATGATCGCTTTTTTGCCATCCTTACTGACATCAAGATAGGATGCATAACCTGTATCCGAGAAGGTCTCTACTGTGGTGTTGGCAAGATCCACGTGCATGATTCCCTGCGTTCCTGCGATAAGAAAACGCTCGTCATCAAGCCAGCCAGCCACCGATGTAATCGTCACGGGCAGCTCTTCAAGCGTGGCCAGTTGTTCAGATAAATCAGATGTTGCAACCAGCGTATGTGAGTCAATGCCATACTCGGAGTACACCATCTTTGATGCATCTCCACTGAAGTAGGGCTTGTGGCCTGAACCTATCTCGGTCGTCATCGCACGTGTGATCAGACCTCCTGTATACGATGCCCTGTTCAAAGAAGCACTCAGTCCAATAGAATCACCCCAGATGAGCGTGGCACCATCAGAAGAAATATCAAAACCACTGATTAATGTATTAATATCAATGATTTGCTCTGGATTACTTGAAGGAGAAGCACTCACCACCGAGATGGTGTCTTCATGACTAAACAAGATCTGCTCACCTGAAGGATGCCACCTCAAATCAGAAGAGTTTCCAAGCTGTTCGGAAGACGAGATAACCACATCAAATGTGCTGGCCTCAAGATCGGTGACCACCAGCTCGTAGGTCGATGTGCTGCTGTTCTGAGCAATCATCGCGAGCCTGTTTCCATCAGGACTAAACTGCACAGCCGCCGTCAACGTGTATTCTGTCAGCGTGATGTCCTGTGTTGTGTATGTGGTTTGTGTGGCGGGCTCTACAAATGTAGCCTCACCACCTGCGCCCTGATCATCCTGTGAGGAGCCTCCCATATCCTGAGATGGCGTGGGTGTAATTCCACCATCCCCACCAGAAGATCCATCGTTTGGACTTGGATCAAGAGGACCACACGCCACACCCACACTCATCACAAACAACAACGCGACATAACCAGAAACACGAATCATTTTCATCACCTGTATAACACCAAAAGAAAAGACATGAATTGCATTCATGCCTTTGACGTCTCTCCTGTGCATTGTATTCAAATTTAGCGCGTTGCATTACTCCATGCAGCGAGGATCTCAATCATCGCCTGTGATGCAGCGCTTGCTTGCTCGACCATCAGCGTAATCGTCTGTGGTGAACTTAACCACAACGCAAATAACCCCCCTGGAATCGTCAGCGCAAAACCAAACACAAACAGGTTCATCGTCGGCGAGACCTTGACCAGAATGGCCATTGAGGCATACACCATGAAGCTCACCGCCAACACAGGCGCGCTTAACCTCAGCGCGATGACAAAGAGCTGACTGCACCGTGAGACAACCTCCATCGGATCAAGCAACAACACGGGCACCTGACCAGGCGGGAAAATCTCAAAGCCATGGAAGAAGATCTTCAGGATCTCAAGGTGTGCGCCCGTGATAATCACCACCAGTAACATCAATAACCAGCTCAGCTTTTCGAGGATCGTGGCGCTCCCTCCCATCGAAGGGTCCACAAAGTTTGCAAACGCGAGACCGATGGCCTGACTGAGCAAGCTACCCATGCTCCTTGCACCATCAATCATCAGGCGCACGCTCAATCCCAGCGCGCTCCCCACCACAAACTCGCCAAAGAGCATGCCCACCATGCCCACAGCCCCACCATGCTCCTCGGGACGAATCACGGGCGCGCCAATGCCCCACATGATGATCATCGAAAAATGCAACGCAAACAACACGCTGAACTTCTTTGGAATCGCGGCGTAATACAAGAATGGAAGCCAGATCATCAACGCCAGAGTTCGCGCGCACACGAGCACATAACCAAGGGCCAAACCCTCCGCATACTGCTTCGCCAACGCGCCTGAAATAAGCTCCAACATGACCCGTTCCTTTCATAAAGGTGTTGTCTGATTATTCACCATGCTGTTCATCGTAATGTCATGCGAAGAAATTAAACGAAAAGTTCAAGTTTCGTACGAAACTTGAACTTTTCGTTTAATTTCTTCGCATGATTTTCAATTTTATATTTAAAGATATGCACGAATTTAAAACATGAACGGGACTTTCTCAATCATGCTAAAAAGCTCCACCGTGTAGGTTCCCCACTGCTCAAGGAGCCACCCGCCAAGAATCCAGATCATCAGCATCGCACCTGTCACCTTGGGGATAAAAGAGAGCGTCATCTCGTTGACCTGTGTCGCCGCCTGGACCACACTCACGCTCACACCTGTCACAAGGATAATCCCCAGAATCGGTCCTCCGAGCGCGAGCATAATGGTCAGTGCTCCACGGTAAATCTCTGTAATTGCTTCGGGATTCATGACTTATGCTCCTCCAATCATAATCGATCGTGCAAGAGAACCCACAATCAACGCCCAGCCATCGACCATCACAAAGAGTAGCAACTTGACGGGCAGAGAAATCATCGCTGGTGGCACCATCATCATACCCATCGCCATCAACACGCTCGCCACTACAAGGTCAATCACAATGAATGGGATGTAAATCAACGCTCCCATGATAAACGCTGTACGCAGCTCGCTGAGCATGAACGCGGGCATCAACACCACAGTAGACACTTCATCAAAGTTCTGGGGGCGGTCGTTCTGAGTCATGCCCACAAAGAGTTCCAGCTCCTGAGGTCGAGTGTGCCTTGCCATAAAGTGACGCATCGGTTTCATACCTGCATCAAACGCCTCCATGTCGGACATCTGACCTGCCATGTACGGTTGCACGGCCTGTTCGTTGACCTCCTGCATCACAGGAGCCATCGTGAACATGCAGAGGAACAGAGAGAGTCCAATCAAGACCTGGCTTGGAGGCAGGCTCTGAGCACCAATAGCCTGGCGTACAAAACCCATCACAATGACAATACGTGTGAACGATGTCATGCTCAGCACAAGCGCTGGCAAGAGCGTCAACGCCATGAGCATCAACGCAAGTCTGAGCGCCGGGACAAGGTTGCCTTCACCAGGTTGACTTCCTTCAAACTCAACCTTCACGCCTGGCACCACAATGGACTGCGGGCTCTTCAGGTCACCCTGTCCAGCGGCCTGAACAAGGGATGGTCTCGCAGGAGTTCCAGGTTGCGCGGTCGTGGCCTGAGCCACGACCAGAGGAGCAGGTTGCTGAGCGAATGATGTCCCTGGGAAGGATGTGAAAACAAATATAATCAGAGCACTTGCAGCCATGAAGAGGCGCTTGAATCGGAGAGGCATCTGTTGAAACTTCTGTGTGATGAGAGCATTCATCGTGATGCCTCCTCACGCATTGCTGCGAGTGCAATAAGCATGCTGTCAGACTCACGGCTACGACGTGTTTTCTGCTGCCTCATGGCACTTGCTGTGGTCGCAGTTGATGGCGCTTCATCGGCGTGGTGTACAGCGTCATGCTGCGCGAACATACCATCGTGACGCTCAATTTTTGAGGTATCAAAGGGAAGCACATTGCTGTTCTCTTCGAGCGTATAATCCTCGGTCTCATGCACGATGGATACGGCCTCATCGGCCTCCTCAAGCACGGGCTCCTGAACGGGTTCGGGCTCTTCGAGTGTGGGAACATCCACGGTCTGAGGTGCCACTGAAGGAGGAAGTCCTTCAAAAGACTTCGTATTATCAGCCACAAGCCTTGGCCTTGTTCTGTTCTCGGGGTCAGGTGTGTTCTTCTTCTTGGAGAGGTTTTCCTCACGTTGTTTAATCGCGGAGGTAAAGAGCTCATCCCAGTTTGAGGATGTCACCTCACTGGTCTTCTGTTTGGCCTCGGCTGCCTTGGTCTGAAGGTTTGTCAGCATCCCTTCCTCGCCCTGAGCAAACCACTGGTCGTCTTCTTCCTCAAGGTTTGCAAGCAGCGTAATCTGTGCGCTGGTCACGCCGATGACGAGCTGACGACCCTGTGCTTCGATAAGACTGATTTGATGTTTGGGGCTAAGACGAATGCTCTTCACATGCTTGAGGTGATGTGCAGGAAGACCTGACATCAAACCTCCCTGATTTTTCTGACGAGCAATCATGACGCCTGCACCAAGACCACCTCCCACGAGGAAGAGTCCAAAGCCGAGCGCGAGCGCCGAAAACCCTCCAGAGGACGCAGGCATCGCGCCTGGTGTGTTGGATTTAATCTCGGCAGCCTTGCTCGCCGGGCCACCACCCTGCACCAGGAGGTCTTCCATGGAGGGGGGTGCTGGCATGGCGTTGGCTCCCGCTTCGAGCTGGGCGGGGTCTTGCTCGGTGGGGATTGCAACCTCTTCCTTTGCGTTCTCTATCTCGTTGCTTTCACTTGTAATTTCTGCCTTCTCCTGAGTTTTTGCCTTGGAAGGCCTCTTCTTTGCGAGGGCCGTGGAGCTGACCAGAGAGCAGCAAACAGAGATCATGATGATGGAGGTGAGTGTACGCATGAGAGCATCCTTGTGAAGAGCTTGAATCGTATAAAGGAGATACAAAGAACCGAGTGAAACCTAGCCCGCAGCGATTTTTTCAGCGGCGTTGCTCATCACGGAGACGATGCGAACACCAAAGCGTTCATTGACGATGACAGCCTCACCACGTGCGATGAGGACGCCGTTGACCTTGATGTCCAACGGCTCGCCATTGGCCTTATCAAGCTCAATGGTGGAACCTGGTCCGAGGTTTAGAATAGTTTCAAGGGGGAGGCTCTTGGCACCAAGCTCCACGGTGACTTCAAGTGGCACATCGTGCAAAAAGTCAAAGCGGACAGGGGCGTTGGGGTCCTTGACCAGAGGTGGCATGGGAGCGACGGGTTGTTCATTGGACTGTGGGTTTGAAAGTTCGTCTTGCATATCAACGCCTTGGTTATCCTGTTCAGACATGGTGGGTGCTCCTGTTGAAAAGCATCAATGTGTGACAGGAGTGAATGGTTATAGTTGCTGTGAGGCACTCCTGATTTGCTTACAGAAAGGATTTCGGCACGCTGTCTGATAATATTTAACGGCGAAAATAAAAAAGATGTGGGAGGCGAGCTTCGCTAGCGAAGCTCGCCTCCCACATCTTTTTTATTTTCGCCGATTGATCTCAAGAAAACTTAATGTTCCTGGTCACTTGTAGAGAATATTGCTGCATCAAGTTCCACTGCAAGGTTGCCATGTTTGACGGTTGTCTTGGCGAGGAATTTGGGTTGTCCATTGACCTGAACGATGGTGGGCATATCAGGAGAACGGTCAAGACGCAGGACATCCCCCTCGGCGAGCACTGCGAGCTGTTCGAGTTTCAGGTGGGTGCGACCGAGCTCGGCAGTGAGTTCAAGTTGAACCTGTCGCAAGGAGTTTTCGATCTTGGTGCGACTCTCCTTTTCGGGCTCAACGCTGACATCATAACGACCTGAAGCGAGCAGTTCCTTGAAGCGCCAGATGATCACTTTGGGGATGATGACATGGACCTGGCCCATGATTTCATCTTCCATCTGGAAGTCATAGGTTTCAAAGATGACGGCCTCTTCAGCAGAGGTTAGCGCGACGCTCGCAGGGCGAGTGTCCACACGTAACGTGTTCATATGAATGGGCAAAATGGGCTTCCATGCCTGCTCCATGGAGAGGGCAAAGATGCGCACCAGGCGTTTAAGCACGCGAGATTCGATCGAGCTCAAGCGAGAGCGTGGCTCGGCGGCTGAGGCGGTCTGTTTGTAGCCAAAGACCTTCTCAAGCATGGAGAAAAAGAGGTGATGCTCAATGGAGATGATGGCGTGGCCACCCATCGCCTCGACCTCAAGGAGAGCATAACAGCCAGGATCTTCAAGGAGGGATTCTGCTTCACTCCATTTGATGATCTGAGTCTCCTGAGCCTTGATGGTGATGCCCGTCTGGAGGATTGTTTCAAACTGTGGAATCAGAGAGCGCGCGACGCGCTCCTCGATGATTGCGAGTGTGGAGATGGAGCCCAACGCACCCTGCTCAGATCGCCCGATAGAGAGGGGTCGTGGTGCATTTTCATCGTCTTCCTCAAAGGAGTCATTGACGATGTCTTCTTCTGGTTCGTCATCAAATATTGCGGCGCGTTCCATGGTTTATATCCCTCCTGCCAGGGGTAACAAGTCATGTGGAATGGGGTCAATTACTGTGTCAGAAACTCGGTGAAGTAGACGCCCTTGATGTCGCTATCACCCACTGTATCGCGTGTGAGATCAAGGAGTTCGTCACGGAGCGCGTCCTTGTCACGAGGACGTTTAAGATCGGAGAGTCGTTTGGATGAGAGCACGCTGATGAAGCTGTCTCGGATGACCACAAGGCTCTCATCTACCTTGGCCAGAGACGCCTCTTCCTTGACCTCAAGATCAATGGAGACGCGCAAGTAGTGTGAGCCGCGAGGTTCATCGAGGTTCACCACAAATGGATCAAGCTTGTACATGGGGCCAGGAGCACCACGCTTGGTCTTCTTCTTTGTGGAGGCTTCCTCATCCTCTCCAGCAGGCTCTTCCTTGCTCTCTTCTTTTTCCTCGGGTGTATCGCTCTTGGCGACTTCCTCACCCTCGGGTGTGTTGGCAGCTTCAGCACCGCCACTGTCTGACATGAAGAACACGGCCGCCCAGGCCACGTTACAAAGGACAACAACGATACCAGCGATCACCATGAGCTTCTTCTTGCCAGAGCTTGCAGCGGCAAGATCTTCAAAATCCTCAAGTTCGGCCAATTCTTCTTCCGTGATCTCGTCACTCATGATCTAAACTCCATCAAATAAGAGGTTCCACAACAGAAATCTCTGTAGGTTGTTGTTCATTCACAACATTTACAGGAGTGGATATCGACACATAGAAAGAGCGGATTTAGAAACAAGTTCCAAACCCGCTCGGTCAAAACATAAAAACCAAACAATATCAATGATTTAAACTATATAAATTCGTCTGTTATTCCATGAAAGCCAGGCCTGAAGAGCCCCAGAAAATTTCGGCCCAGAGAGGAGGTTTTGGCATGCGTTCACTGATGAGCAAATCCTGGAACGCACCTGTCTCGGGCGTGGGCACGACAGAACATGCTGCGCTCCAGTAATGGTCAGGAGGACAGAAGCCTCTGTGTTCAGCGCGTTGCACAAGCACAGTAAACCTGGTGTCGGTATCCTCATCGATGCGTTTATTTTCCTTCATCCAGAGTTGAATGGCGCGCGCCTTGAAGGCGTCATGTTCTTCAAGATATGCCGTGGCGAGCTCGCCGTAGATCACCCAGGCGGGCTCCACACGTGGGATGATATGGTTGTAAAGTTCGATGGCCTCATCGGGCCTTCCTTGACGACGCATGGTACGTGCGAGCTGGCGTCTAAACCAGTCGGGTTGACGCTCTGCCCAGTGAGGATAAAGGTCGTAGAGTTCGAGCACCTTCTCATCACGTTGTTCGGAGATGTAATAAATCATACTCCTGAGCAACCAGGCCTCGCCAAGTTGTTGAATGCGTTGTGTGGTGAGAGGTCCCTGATTCACATCGTAGCGTCGTCCCATCATGCGCGCTTCATCCAGTCTGTCGAGGGCACGCTCAAGCTGGTTGTTGTTGGCCCACATCAGCGCGTGGTGAAGAGCTGCGTGGCGACGATATGTGGCCGAGAGCTCATCAAACTGCTCCAGATATTCTGGTTCAAGGGCGTTTTCATCCATCTGAGCTGCCTTGAGAAGCTCGCCCCAGGCGCGTAATTCCATGTCTCGGATGCGTGCAAGCCACGCGTCCATATCCTCCTGTTCGATGTGAGGTTTGCCCTGACAGAGGTTGTCCCAGGCGTCACCAATTTCAGGGAACGGGAGCTTTGGCACCTCTTCCTGACAGGCCGATTTGCCAAGCCAGGCATAGCGTGGGTGCTCAAGAAGCTTGTTATCACGCGGGATACCAAGGATAAGACGGCCCTGTTTCCAGCGGTATGCGTGGACGTTGTAGGAGCGCAACATGATGTGCGTGGCATCCTGCTCGGACCACACCAGAAAGCCCACTTCATTGGATCCCTGAAGACGCTTTAATCCATTGATATCAATTGATTTTTTAGGAACTTTCACAACACCTGATGCAGGGTTGTACACGGTTTTGGCGAGCGCATCTGGCCCGATGTTCAAGCTGATCATGGTGGACAAATTGGCGAGATCGTCCAGAGCAGGAAGCGGCTCATATACGGGCTTCTCGGGCGTAATGGACATGGCCAGAACGGTCAATGCTGGGACAATACTTGGATGCACAGGTCAATCTCCAAAATAAGAGCGTGGTAGTCAGCTCCACGCGTGCACGCATGAATCACCACACATTGTGTATGCGTGGTGATTCATGTGTTTATGCTGCGGAGCCATACGCGCGACGAGCACGACGGTTTTGACCCATCTTGTTCATCTGAGCGCGTTGTTTCTCAAAGTTCTCCTGGAGCGCCTGTTCAAACATGGCCTCGGCCTCTCGCACACGCTCGGAGAGTTGTACAAACCAGGGTTCATGAGAGCGTCCAAAGTAGTCCTCGGCGCTCAATTCACGCAGATGTCCAAGCAGCTCCATGCGGCGCTGACTGAGCGCCTCGATCAGCTCGGGATTCACCTGGTGGAGAGCCGTCACGACCTCATTGTAAAGCTCGATGACCTCGTTCAAGACCTCTTCAACACGGTTCTGATAGTAGTCAGACATAACTCAATTCTCCTCTTTGCTCCTCGACTGCTATCTACACTGTGTTATGCAGCGTCGCTGCGACGCAGTTCCATTAATGCTTCACTCCATCCCTGACGAAGCTCGCTCATCAACGTGATGACCTCTTGCAATGCCTCCTGGTCCTGTCTTGAGCTTGCGAGCAAGAGACGGTCACCGATGTACACATAAAGCGCCTCAAGCGCGGTGCTAATCTCGGGGGCAGGATCATGGTCAAGCGTGTCGAGCAACTCATTGACGATGTCCAGCGCTCGACCAATGGAGCGTGTTGCATCAATCTTGTCATTGCGTTTGAGGCTGGCCATGGCGCGGTGGGCAAACTTCAAAAAGCCATCATAAAGCATCACCACGAGCTCGCGGGGGTCACTGGTCTGAATGGACACTTTTCGATAAATATTGGCTGGATGCATGACAGTAGTACTCCTGTATCATTAGTGTTTATTAAAAGGCTTATTCGCAATCATTTTCAATATGTTACAGAACACAAAAAGCCTTTTTATCATACGCCTACACACTACTACTTCGACACATTGACGGGTGGATTTTACAAGGAACTATCAGACATTAAAAAAAGCAATGAGAGGACACGCGACGAGGCGAGGAATTGGCTAGCCAATTCCTCGCCTCGTCGCGTGTCCTCTCGTATTTGGCGGTGATCAGGAACCTGATGATGATGTCTGTACAGCAGGCAACATGCTCGCAAAGCGGCTGCTCATATCACTGTAACCACTGATCATTTGCTCCATCGCCGTGAACTGACGCTTCAGGCGTGCTTCGTAAGCTTCAATGCGGAGCTCACCGCGTTCAATGGTCGCATCTGCGCTGGTGATTCTTGACTGCCACATGTCCTTGCTGCTCTTGATGAGGCCATCATAACTGTCTGTATAGCGCTCAATCAGAGAGTCCATACGAGACACAATGCCTGTGTCCTCGGTGCCAAAGAGTTCGACCACACCACTTGGGTCCTTGCTCATCGCCTCTTCAAACTTGGTCTTGTCCAGGATCAATCCACCTGTGTCCTTGCTTGTTGAGATACCGATGCTGGAGAGGTTCGGGAAGGAGGAGCCACTGACCGCATCGGTCATGGCCTTGCGCAAGCTGTTTGCGGCTGTTGTACCAAAGCGGTGGTCTTCGTTTTTGAGTGTGTTGGCCGCAGAATAAAGAGAGTTATACGACTTGATGAGATCTTCAACTTTCTCGGCGACCGCGCTGCTATCCTCACCGACTGTGACCATGAAG
Source organism: uncultured Pseudomonadota bacterium (assembly GCA_950059285.1). Classification (GTDB taxonomy): domain Bacteria; phylum Myxococcota_A; class Bradymonadia; order Bradymonadales; family Bradymonadaceae; genus CATLTV01. The sequence goes on from CATLTV010000038.1 coordinate 22,219, forward strand.
GGTTCAGTGCTTTCGCCTTCAAGTTCAAGAGTCATCCCCTCCAAGACACCATCAACGCTGTTGTCCGTATGTGTGACTTGCTCACCATCCACATGGACAATGGCATTTTGAGCTGCGATTTCGGTGCTAAACCCAAGTGATTGTGGGTTGTTGCCGTTTCCGTTTCCGTTTCCGTTGCCATTTCCGTTTCCAGAGCCAGACTCGGTAATCACCATGCCCGCGCCACCATCATGACCTGTCTTTTGTGATGTCACAGACAGGTATGTGCCGCTGTCCACCTGAATGATGGATGCGTTTACCTTCGCACCAGATCCCTGAATAAGGTCGCGTACATCGGTCAATGTCATCCCATCTTCAATGGTGATATCGACAGCATCTTCGCCCCAGACCTCGATGCTGAGCGTACCTGCCTTGACCTCGGCATCTGGAGAATCAAACGCAGTGGACTTGTCACGCTGGGCGCGCGCGAGCTGCTCGACCTCGACCTCCCAGGTGCCAGGTTGTGCATCACCTGTAGCCTTGACTGTCATGGCATCCTCATTCTCGGAGCCCACGGTCTTTGAGAGGAGCGAGCTTGCGCTGGAGAAGTCAGCGAGCTTGTCCTGGAAGTCAGAGAGCAAGGATGAAAATGAACCTAGCCTGCTGATCTGTCGAGAATAGGTTGTCTTCTGGGCAGCAAGACGGCTTAGAGGTTGACGCTCAATGTTGACCAACTGACTGACGATGGACGATGTATCAACACCGCTGGCAAGACCTGATGCCTGTATCATGAGAGTACCTCTTGTTTAAAAATCCGTCTCGTGTGTAGACGTGTGTTATAATCGATGCTTTAGATGCGCAAAATCATTGAGAAAATATAATCTGATTTAAACGCAACATCCCCTCCCCTCCGCATCAATCAGGCAGGCGACTGATGGGGATAGAGAGGGGAGGCTGTGTGGAAGAACACCTGACCAGAGAGGGCGAATTATCTGACCAGATGGTGTGGTGTGGAGCGATTTGACCGTGTATGGAGGACCCGAGGTTTTCAAGTCTTGATGACTGTACAAGTCTTTCTCACCTCAGGCCCTCCTGGTCACATCATCTCCTGCCGCACTTAGCCAAGGAGGCCAAGGGCCGACTGCGGCTGGCTGTTGGCCTGAGCAAGCATGGATGAACCTGCCTGCATCAGCACCTGATTCTTTGTGAAGTCGGCCATTTCGCTTGCCACGTCGACATCCACGATGCGTCCGTGAGCTGCGCTCATGTTTTCGTAGGTGGAGCTCAGATTTTCGATTGCAGCATCAAGGCCGTTCTGCTGAGCACCAAGCTTGGAGCGTTGACCAAGCACGGTTTCAAGTGCTGTGTCGATTGCTGCCATTGCTGTGGAGGGGTCACTACCGTCTGCGAGGTCGATTGTACCGCTGTCCACACCAAGTGTAGCAGCTGTCATGTCTTCGATCTCGATGGTGGCGACGTCGGAGGACTCGATACCAATCTGGATGTCGATACCGCTACCAGAAGCGATGGTGCCATCAAGAAGTTTGTTGCCGTTGAACTCGGTGTTGCTTGCGATCCGATCGAATTCGGTCTGAAGCTGTGTGAATTCCTCGTTGAGGTTGTCACGCTGGCTGCCGCTCAAGGTGCCATCTGCTGCCTGGACGCTCAGCTCTCTCATACGTGTCAAGAGGTTGCCCTGTTGCTCAAGAGAAGCATCTGCTGTCTGAAGAACACTGATACCGTTGTTGGCGTTACGTTTTGCCTGAGTCAAGCTCTTCATATCTGTGTTCATCTCTTTGGAGACGGCCAGGCCAGCTGCATCATCTGCTGCTGTGTTGATACGAAGACCACTGGAAAGGCGAGCAAGGTTTTTGTGCAACCCTTTCTGAGTGCGGTTAAGATTTCCTTGAGTAACGAGGCTTGCGGTGTTGTTGTGGATACTAATAGCCATGATTTGTCTCCTTGGTTGCCGACCAATGATGAATTGAACGGGTTTATAATATTGGTTATAAAACCAGGAATAGCGGGCTTTCTGATCCTGATAAGTACAAGCTTTACCAGGGAGAGTTCCTGCCTGTTTGTACAAGCTACCGTCGGCTTGGTAACTCGCTTCGTTGCGGGCTCTCCGCCCGAAGACAAAGGTTTCATCGGCACAGCATTTGGGGCCTTTATGGATTTCATTGTCTGATTATAAATCCACGATTTAACAGACAAAAAACACTTTCGTTTAATCAATATAAGTAATTGATTTCATTACAAAAATAATTCAATGTAATATTCTTCCATTTATTGAAAATATTAAAAAATCATCCAGCAATACCCTCAAGGAGACCCCCATGACAGCCATGACAGCCCCCGAAATTTTTGCTCTGATGCACAAGGTCTTTCCCACCGTCAAAGCCATGAACTTTGAGATCGAACAGCTCGATGACGACACCATCACACTCTCCCGTCACACCACTGACCAGGATCTGCGACCAGGACACACCATCTCTGGCCCCGCCATGATGACCATGGTGGACACCGCCGCCTACTTCCTGATCCTCTCACGCATTGGACCCGAGGCGCTGGCCGTCACCACAAACCTCAACATCAACTTCCTGCGCAAACCTGTTCCGGGGAAGCTCACCGCCAGAGGCGAGCTGCTCAAACTTGGCAAACGCCTCGTGATTGTAGAGGTCTCACTGTATACGGAGGCATCCGATAAACGTGTCGCTCACGCCACCGTCACATACAGCATTCCACCACACACAAGCTCACAACCCTGAGCTACACCCGCTCAAAGACATGAAGGAAAAGAAGAAGGAGGTTTGATGTGCACATCAAACCTCCTTCTTCTTTTCCTTCAACAGGACTGTATATTTGGATCTTTACTCGCTTCAGGCCACGCGCATACTCGCCATTCTCCTGACGCGCTCCACAAATGTTCTGGCGCTCAAAAACTCAAACAAATAGCGACCAAGTACAAGCTCATCCTGATCCTCAAGCAGCAACACCTGACCCCTCCTGAGACGCTCACCATTCACCAGCGTCCCGTTATGGGAATCAAGATCCATGATTTGTAGGCGATTATCCTCACGCACCGAAAACTGGCAGTGAATATGTGAGATAGAATACTCGGGGATGACCATGTCGTTGTCCGATGAGCGCCCCACGCGAATCGCTGCTGTCTGTGGTCCATAAGGTGACTTGACCACAGGCCAAATCCTACGATTTAAACTCTGCGCCTGTTGTTGCTGGCCATGGATTGCTGCAAGAAACGTCTGCGCCTCGCCGCGCTCACCATCCTCGCTCAAATCACCCACCACGTTCAGGCCCATGATGACACACACCTCGTAGTCTCTTCTGAACTGCTGAATCCCCTTGATCTCATAAGCCCTTATATAATCATTGATATGGTGCGCCACGGCGACCTCCTCGTATCGTAAATGCTCTCGTCCTTGAACTCATGTCTACCATGTTACACCTGCTTGACGCCCCAGTGCTTGAGCAGGCTGTGCGCAATCCCAACACCTTCTGACTGCGTTGAAATATGCTCGGCCAGCGCCTCCTGACCCATACCCTTGTACATATCATTGCCCTGACTTTGCTGAATCGCTCCGCCCTGCGATGACCCCTGCATTTGACTCAGAAGCTGACGCAAAAAGATCGCCTCAAATTGCTGAGCTACCTTGATCTTGTCGCGATCCTCCTGGCTTAGCTCTCCTTGCTCAACCTGCTCTGGACGCTGAGACTCCGCAGCGGTCGAACGTATCGCTTGCTGACTCAATATGCCGAGGTTGGCTCCACCGACGTTCATAAAAGCTCCTTTAAATCAACATGATAAGTCATGCCATCAACAGGCATCATTGAATCTCAAGCTGTGCATCAAGCGCTCCCGCTGCCTTGATCGCCTGCAATATCGCGATCAAATCACGTGGTGACACACCAATGGCGTTCAACGCCGAGACCACCTCTGCAATCGTCGCTCCCTCTGGAATCACCTGAAGCTTGGTCTTGTCCTCTGTCGCGTCCACACCACTGTCAGGCAACACCGCCGTGTTCCCCTGACCTCCAAAGGCCGAGGGCTGGGACGCGTTATAATCTGTGGACACATTGAGCGTCAGGTTGCCATGCGCCACGGCCACCTCTCTGATGCGCACATTTCCTCCAAGCACCACCGTGCCTGTCCTCTCATTCACCACAACGCGGGCCACCGTATCGGGCGTCACTTCAAGCTTCTCAACCTTGGCGATAAACTGCGGTGCAAACTCCTGCCAGTCCGCAGGTACTTCCACACGAATTGTCGCGGCATCAATCGCCTGGGCAATGCCCTCCACGGGCTTTGTGGGGTCCACCGTCACGGAAGGATCTGCAAACGCTGCATTGATCACGTTGGCCATCTCCACAGCTGTGCTAAAATCTGCTTCAAACAGGTTCAATAACAAGGTCTGGGATTTGCCCCACTCCTGCTCGATACCCTTCTCGATCATGCCGCCATCTGGAATGCGTCCCACGTTGAGGTGATTGCGTTGACGCGAGTTTGCACCTGCGCCCTGCACACCAAATCCACCCACGCTTAACGCTCCCTGTGCCATCGCATATACATTGCCATCCACAGCCCTCAAGGGCGTCATCAACAAGGTGCCTCCTTTCAGGCTCCTTGCATCGCCCACACTTGAGATGGTCACATCCACGCTCTGACCACTGCGTGCAAAGGCTGGAAGCTCTGCGGTCACCATCACCGCAGCGACGTTGCGTGTCCTCAGATCCTTACGGTCAATCTTGATGTTCAAACGACCCAACATCGAGGCGATGGTCTGCGTTGTCAACGCCGCCTGACCCGTATCACCCGTGTTATCAAGACCCACCACAATACCATAACCTATCAACTGGTTGGCTCGTGCTCCCTGCACATGAGAGATGTCCTTGATCCTTGCCGCATACACATCTTCAGGGCTGATAATCACCGCAAAGGTGATCGCCATAACCGAGATAGCTAGCTTATAAATTATTGATTTAAAAAGATTTTTATTAAAAAACATTGCGCATCCTGCCTGTCATGCGTCGTGTCTGATTCTTACACCTGCAAAATCCTGTGGCGATGGTCTGAACCCATGCCCAGGCGAGGTGCCATGTCATACATCCTCTCCTATCGACTCAAAGACCTGCTCGCCTTTAATCCCTGCCACGTTTAGTCAGACGAATCGCTAAATTTAACAGTCAGCTGTGTCGTTTGCTCTTCATGTCTAACACTCGCTCTCACCATTCAGGATAGCTGTTATGTCTTTACACACGCTCTCTCAGAACTTCCGAAAACACCTGCTGTTTTCCACACTCCTTACAGGAGCGCTCTTGCTTCCCATGTCCTCTGCGACCATCGCTCAGGAGGACACCACCAAGGCAAGCGCAACAAAAACAGCAGCTCAGGAAAAAGCTCCCGAGAAGGCAACAAAACAACCTGACACCACGGCAAAGTCTCAGGCGTCTGCACCTGACACCTCGGCATCCAGTGACAAGGAAGCGTGTCTCACAACCCCTTCCGAGCGTGAGCAAGTCGTCATGAGACTCAAAAAAATGAGGCCAAAACCTGCTGCAAAGCTGCTCTCGGCGCTCCCCCCACAGCTCGCGGCTGACTTGCTCATCCGCATGACACCTCGTCAGAGCGCCAAGATCATGAACGAGCTTCCTCCTCAAACGGGGGCCATGCTCGTGGTCCTCCTCAGTCAAGACACACAACCTCAGGCTCCTGCAACTGCTCCTGGAAACGCGCCCGTGGCCGCTGCCGACAAGACAGCTCCTGCTGCGTCCAAGGACACCACTGCAAAGCCCTGATTCATATAAGAAATATACGCATACAAAGACACTACCAACTACTACGCACAAGGCCTGAACCATGTCTTCCGTCCCCACATTCAGCATCCCAAAGCCGCCCATCTCATCCAGGCCACCCACGGCTCGTCTGATCCCCTCCCCGGATACCTCATCGGCGCTCTCCGATCTGTTCTCCGAAGATCTCTCTCACAAAGGCTCGCGTGAACGTACCGATATGCTTCAAAGCCAGTCCTTCAAGGACACGCTCAATCGCATCTCGTCGCAACATGAACAGTACAAGGAAGACACCCCCGAAAACGACGCCGCCTTTCAGGCCCTCTTTGAGCCCATCCACACCGCTCAAAATATACAGGCCCTGAGCTCATCCACGTCCCAGGAGTTCATCTCCTTACACAAGAGTCTTATCATGCCTGATCGTCCCAAAACATCACCGTCCAAGTTGGCTCTCTCTGTCGTTCTTAAACCTGACGCATCCGAAGCCAGTGAGCTTCAGCACACCAGGAACCAGGCTCGTCTCAGGCTCCTCGCTCCTCTTGAAAATCAGGACGGACAGCCCTCCATTCGCTCCACACAGCGCCTTGATATTCTCAGCCACGCCGCTCCCTCAAGTGCCCCCACAGAAGAGGTCGAGGACGCGCCAAGAACGCTCTCCATGTATGGTTCGGACCTTGAGGATGTCTCCAACGACGACCAAGAAAAACAGATTCGATTCAAGGGCTTGAATGAGCATCGTGAAGAGGCTGAGTTTGATAAACTTCAAGCCAAGGAACGTCTCCAGAAACCTCTGGATCCCAACCCCTTCATGCGAAAGACAGGCTCACCTCTGAAGGTCACGATCCCTCCCACAGCGCAAGCTGCCGAGGTCGCTCCACAACCTGCTGTCCCCGAAAAAGCTCCCTCCCTGGTCAAGCTCAACCAACCCTCGGGTTCATCCCCCACGTTCACCTCTGATGCTGTCCTTCAGAGCCCCAAGGCACAACGTGTCGCGCTCTCCATGGAGCAGTCCCCACAGGGTCAGAAGCTTGAACTCGAAATCATGGACTCTTTTGGTAAGCCACTGACACTCAAGATTACATTTGAACATCAACGTGCACGTGCTGCCTGTTTTGGCTCTCACTTCCATGACCCCGCTCAACTTGAGTATGTCATCGATTCTGTACGCACTGCACTTGAAGCAAGCGGCTATGAGCTGGGTGACTTCATCACGCACCACCAACGCCAGCAGAGCAACAAACAGGGGCAACACGGCGGACCTGGTTACAACGATGGCGCTGACTTTGCTCAGGATGATGAAGCTGCCACCAAAAAGCCACGCGAAGTCCTTCATGTTGTTGGCATCATCAACCGCATTGCCTGATACCAGAGATTCAAATCAATCAATACAAGTATCTGGATTATAACGACAAACACACCGAGGATTCTTACTCATGCAGATCACAACCTCTCAGTCAGTCAGCGCACAACAGGCGCTCAGCGGTACAGCCAACACCACCAACAAGGAGCTTGATCGTGATGCATTCCTCAAGCTCCTCACCACACAAATGCAGGCTCAGGACCCCTTGAATCCGATGGACAACACACAGTTTGTCTCACAGCTCAGCCAGTTCACTAGCCTTGAGCGTCTTGAGTCCATGTCCAGCAGCCTCAACACCCTGGCGATGAGCACGGCCTCCAACACCAGCGCTCAGATGGTCTCCTTCATCGGTAAGAACATCGATATCGCGCGCTCGGACATCACGCTTGATGGTTCTCGGCAACATACACCTGCACGACTTGCTCTGGCAGATGATGCGAGCCAGATCACCATCAGCATCAAGGATGACTCGGGCAAGATCGTGCGCACCATCGAAATGGGACGCAATGAAGCTGGTGAAGTCGACCTTGAATGGGATGGACTCGCCGATGACGGCTCCCCCCTTGAGGAAGGAAATTACACAATTTCAGTACAGGCCCTTAACGAAGAGGGCGACCGCGTCGATACGCAGGTCATTACCAAGAGACGTGTTTCTGGCGTGAGCTTTGAACAAGGGCTCCCTCGTCTGGAGCTCGAAGGTCTTGAAGATCAACCTGCTTCTCTTGGTGAAGTACAACAGGTCACACAGGAAGGTTAGGGCTTCAAGGTTCATAGCTTTCAACTGTTTGAAAAATAAGAAAATTCTTCTTCCAAAGAATGCATACCACTCCACATGTACGATCTGTATTAAAGCGTTTAACACCTCACCCTTTCGTTTTGAATCCAGGATGGTAGATGTGGAGTGCAGCATACTCGAGTGAAGAAGAACTGAAGAGAGGCCAGAGGGTGCGCACCCTCTGGCCTCTCTTCAGTTCTTCTTCATGCTCGTGAACCAAGTTCTTTTTAAACACGATTACCAGACGCGTCGATGACACAAGCTGTAGAACGCATGGGAATCCAGTCAAAAAGGCAGGTTGGAGAGACTATCACCCATGTCACACCCTATCCTCACAACCATGAGATAAGTATTATGAGCTTGATGAAATCAATTCGTATCGGAATGAGTGGACTTGACGCAAACTCTCGCGCGCTCGGCGTGGTCGGCGATAACATCGCCAACGCCAACACGGCAGGCTTCAAGTCATCGCGAGCCAACTTTGCGGATGTGCTCGCAGGCACTCAACTTGGCTCGGGTGTGCAGGTTGGCTCCTATCAACAGGACTTCTCTCAGGGCGATCTGGAGATGACAGGCAACGCACTCGACCTCGCCATTAGCGGCCCTGGCTTTCTGATGGTCAAGGGCGAGGTTGGCGGACAGGAGGGCACCTTCTATACGCGCGCGGGCCAGTTCATGCTCAATGCTGATGGCTACGTCACATCTCCTGGTGGTCTTCGACTTCAGGGTTATGGCGTGGATGACAATGGCGATGTCAACATGGGCGCGCTTGGTGACCTCCAGCTTGGCAACCTCAGGCAGCCCGCCAAACCCACCAACAATGTGGGCATTGATATCAACCTCTCTGCCACTGAAGAACCGATGGCAGCGGCCTTTGATCCCGCAAACCCCACCGAGACAAGCCATCACTCCACAAGCGTCACGATTTATGACTCACTTGGCCGTCCCATCGACGCGGACGTCTACTACACCATGACCGCTCCTGGTGAGTGGTCCTACAATGTGCTCGTGGATGGCGAATCCATTGATGGTGGAACACCGGGCACAGCCACAGAGATTACCAGCGGTACGCTCTCCTTTGACACCGATGGCAACCTCACCACACACACACCTGGTGCGACCACATTTAACCCCGCAAATGCCACACAACCTCAAGATATTATTATGGATTTTGAGGGAAGCACACAGGTCGCAGCAGATTCATCCTTGAGAGGTCTCTCTCAGGATGGCTACGCCTCTGGTGAGCTGCGTGACATTGAAATCAACGACAAGGGCGAGATCATCGGCATCTTCTCAAACGGCGAGAACCAGACCGTGGGTCGCGTCGCCATGACAGACTTTCAGGCCCCCGAAGGTCTTGACCGACTTGGTGGTAACCTCTGGGGTGCCACCAGTGCCAGCGGTGAAGCGCTCGTGGGCGCACCTGGTACAGGCAAGATGGGAGGTCTTGTCTCGGGAGCCGTGGAAGGTTCCAACGTCGACATGTCTTACGAGTTCGTCAAAATGATCGCGTTCCAGAGGGGCTTCCAGGCTTCTTCCAAGTCCATCACCACGGGTGATCAGTTGCTCAACGAAGTGATTAACTTGAAGCGCTAGTTCTCCCTAGAAATAACGTTATAACGTTATAACGTTATAACGTTATTTCCTCCAACAGGCCGTCATATAGCCATGACGTGAACAGCCTAAACCTTTTATTTATAAAAGGTTTAGGCTGTTCTATTTCAATTGGCGTTGACGACATAACGTTATAACGTTATAACGTTATTTACGTTCAAATTCATATCAACAGACCTGAGTTTGGACAGGATCTCAAGGACGAGATCCGCCATCACACTACCATTCACTGGCCATGTAACAGGAGGTTACCATGCATGTGATCGCATTCCCTGGTCAAAAGGGAGGTACGGGTAAATCCACCATTTGCCTCAACCTCGCCGTCGAGCTTGCTCAACAGGACTACCGCGTGGTGATCCTTGACGCTGATCCTCAAGGTTCACTCTCAAGCTGGTATCAAGCAGCTCAGGCCCACGAAGAAGAACACCCCGACTATAAATATCCCACCGTCATCGGCGCGCTGGATAACCTGAAAAAGACGCTCGAATCTCTCGCGCCAGCATTTGATGTCGCCATGATCGATTTGCCCGGACGAGATGCAAAAATTCAACGCCAGGCCCTCATGTGCGCCGATACCGCGTTGCTCGTCATCGCACCAGGTAGCTTTGATATCTGGACGCTTGAACACACCCTTGATTACGTCAATCAGGCCAAGGAACTTCGCCAGGAACGCGATGAACTCCTTGGCACGGATAATCCCCTTCAGGCAGCCTTTATCCGCAATCGATTTGTCGCACAGCAAAACCTTTCAAAGCGCGTCTCCGAACTCCTTGGTGAGGTCGAAGAACCTATTCTTGAGAGCGCCGTGTCTGCACGCGTGGCCTTTGCTGAGGTCCCCGCAGAGGGTATCGGCGTCTCCCTGTATCATGACAAGAACGCAGCTCGTGAAATCAAGGTTCTGACACAGGAAATTACAGAAAAATTTGGTATTTCAAACATTTATAACACCATCGAAAAGAGCAAACTCCCCGCAGCTTGAACCCTCTTTGTGACAAGGAACGTCTACCATGGCCAAGAAATCATCCCTCAGCCTCAAGCCCTCCACACCTCGCTCCAAAAAGGCCGAGCTTCAATCCAGGATCGAAGCCTTTGAAGCTTCTGGAGAGCCCGTCGCACCAAAACTTCGTAAACAGGGCACGCTGACCGCTGTCCCAAAACTTGAAGACGCGACCGAGGACACCCCACAAGAAACCACCACCACATCCTCCACTTCTCTTCCCTCCACCATTTATCAACGCGCCAAGGGTGGTCAGAAGGACTACCGCTCCACCATTTATTTCCCCGTTGAGCTGCACGAGCTGCTCAAAAGCTACTGCTCCGCAGAGCGCACAAGCATCAGCACGCTCGTCACTCAAATCGTACAGAAGCATCTTGAAGAAATCGGTCCTGTGGATGATGTCAACGCGTTCATGGCCGCCTATTACAACAGTAAATCCAACTGATTTTTCTTCTCTGAGAACAAGCACAGGCCCATGTATGTTCACATACATGGGCCTGTGCTTTTTTCATAATCCCCTCACCTGGAGGACCTTCTTTTGGCTACACTACACACAGCTCGCCTTACTCTGAGACGATGGCAACCTGAAGATCATGAACCCTTCATCGCCATGAACCTTGATCCCGAGGTCATGCGTTATTTTCCATCCACCTATACACGCGAACAAAGTCTTGAACACATCTCACGCATGAACGCCTTGATTGATGCTGAAGGCTGGGGGTTCTGGTCCGCAAGTACACGACAAGGTCATGATTTTATTGGTGTAATCGGACTGATCGCTCGCGATCACACAAGCCCTCTTCCTCATGCGCCATGTGTGGAGGTGGGCTGGAGGGTTGCACAAAAGCACTGGCGGCGAGGCTATGCCACCGAAGCCGCGCTCGCTTCACTGCAATACGCCTTTGAACATCTTCACAAGGCCGAGATTGTAGCGTTTACAGCTATCCAAAACACACCTTCACGCAAGGTCATGGAAAAGCTCGGAATGCACAACCTCCAAGAAGACTTTGACCACCCAAATGTGCCCGACCACAGCCACGTCAAACGTCATTGTGTCTACAAGCTCACTCGTGAAGAGTGGCTCAATGCACATCCTTCACCATCGTATACCGTTGATATATCTTAGTTATTTGAAATAACGTTAAAACGTTTTAACGTTTTAACGTTATTTTTTGAAAGATGCAGGTGCTGTACAGCACCTGCATCTTTCTTGAAGGAGACGAGGTGGG
>CATLTV010000039.1 GCA_950059285.1 uncultured Pseudomonadota bacterium
CTAGCCAATCCTCGCCCCCTGTGTTGGTTGCGCTTCTTATTTGATCTTTTTTTTTGTGCCTGCCCAAAAAACAGCTACATTGAAGACACAGACAACGACACAGACCTACATGTAGGTCCGTGTAAGTAAAAACATTTTCTCACACGTCAAGGAGTGACATCATGGCATTCACAACATGCACAAATCTCAACGATGAGCGTCGTCGCCGACGCAGTAAAGATCCGCTCGTTGCAATGCGTTTTCAGCTGATGCAAGTCATGGACGATTTCAAACTTAAAGCCTGTGTCCTGGCGAGCGATGAGGGATTGCTTCTGGTGTCCCCTGAGAGCGTCGCTGTTGAAGATGCAGAGCTTCTGGCTGCCATGGGCACACTCCCTCGCAATGAAGAGGGCATGATCATCAACGATGAGCTTGTGGCGTCATTCCTCGACCAGCTCTCTGGCTCCATCACACTGGATGAGCAAGAGAAAACAGCTCCATCAAAGTCTGTCTACACACAAGAGTTTTGGGCCTGGGATCAACCCTGGGTAATGGTCGCAGTTGGCCACCTTAGCCGTGCTCAAGAGCTTAGCCTGATGCGCGCCATCATGGGCATCCGTCGCATTGCGCGTCAGAGCGAACCAGTCGAAAAAGTCTCGGCTTAGGTTCTGTTGAAATCAGCTCTCAGACCATAAGAAAATTGAACGATTTTTTTGTGCAAATGCAAAAATCGTTGAACACTACTTCACAAGCAGCGGGTCTGTTCCCCTTCGTCATCAAGGGGTCTTGATTCAAGTATCTTAATCTTTGACATCTTCTACTCTCGCAGGTTCACAGGAACAAGAGCCGTCGAAATCCATCAACTCAAGGAATTCGAATACTGTACCCCAACACCTTTGGCCGTTCCTTTGCCCCACACGAGACGAAAAGAAAAACAAAGCCCAAGATCCTGATAATCAAGGTCTTCTGCTCACAAAATATATACATCTCGCGAGGGTGATCCTGTGATGCTCTGGTCCTCAGAGCATGGCAGAACTCTCCTTCCGTTCTGGCCTGATGGTATGCAGGTAGGTTTATCCTCTCTGTCATCGCTCATCACTCACGGCCAACCTCTTCATACATTCCGTATTTTTCCACATTACCCAGGCACCGATCTGGGCTCGACGACCCCTTGTCTCAATTCCAAGGACACGAGACAGGTTTATGTGGACCTTCAATCTCCTGCTCTCCCTGAACGACACATTCAGGATGGGGGCAGGAGGTCTTGTTTCTTGGTCGTGTTCAAGCTGATCGCATCACGATCGGGATGATCCCTCATTCGACCCTTTTGATCCTGGCCACAATGCGATAAAAACACAGCGCACGTTTTGATGCTCAGATGGTGGTATCATCGCCTGCCCAGTTGCTCCTTTAACAATGTATCCAACAAGGTAAGTTAAAACATGTCTTACGTGGTCTTAGCACGAAAGTGGCGTCCCAGGTTTTTTGAAGAAGTTGTCGGCCAGTCCCATGTCGCACGCACCCTCAAAAACTCGATTGAACAGGATCGTGTCGCGCACTCCTACCTCTTTACAGGGGCTCGTGGTGTGGGAAAAACCTCCACAGCGCGTATTCTTGCCAAGGCTCTGAACTGCGAAAAAGGACCAACAACCACGCCATGTTATGAGTGTACATCTTGTCTTGAGATCTCGCAGGGACAGAGCGTGGATGTGTTTGAGATCGATGGTGCGTCCAACCGTGGTATCAATGAGATCCGCGAACTTCGTGAGGGCGCGCGTTATGCCCCCTCCAAGAGCCGCTTCAAGATCTACATCATTGATGAGGTTCACATGCTCACCACCGAGGCGTTCAACGCGTTGCTCAAGACGCTTGAAGAGCCTCCTCCCCATGTGAAGTTCATCTTCGCCACCACTGAACCCCAGAAGATCCCTGTCACTATTCTCTCACGTTGTCAGCGCTTTGACTTCAAACGCATTAGCCAGCATGACATCGTGGAGCACCTGCTCCAGATCTGCCCCAATGAAGGGATTGAAGCCGAGGAAGGCGCGCTGCAATTGATCGCCAGGCAGGCATCAGGCGGTATGCGCGATGCCCTCTCCTTGCTCGATCAGGTCATTAGCTTTGCAGGAAACCATATCACCGAGGAACAGGTCACACAGATCCTTGGCGTGGCCAACCGCACGCACCTCTTTGAGCTGAGCAGGTCCATTGTGAAAGGCGATGCTCAGCAGGCGCTCCTTACGCTCGATGAAGTGCACCGATATGGCTATGATTTACAACAGTTTTCCAGCGAAATGGTGAACCACATGCGCGACCTCATGGTCGTCAAGGTTGTTCAAAACCCAGAGCGTGTCACGACCATGACGCAGAGCGAAATCGATGTGGTCCTGCCCACACTCAAGCAGGTCACCACCGATCTCCTCCACCGCTATTTCTCGGTGATGATCGAGGGAGCGCAGGAGATGAGCCGCTCCCCCTATCCCAAGCTGATCTTCGAGATGACGCTTGTGCGCATGTGTCAGCTTGAGCCTCTCGTGGGCCTTGATCTGCTCATTGATAAGCTCCACGCGCTTGAAGGCTCGCTTGATGACGTCCCCCTGGAACCCATGGTGGACTCAAAAAAAAAAATTGAATCACGACCAGTAGTTGAGCCTGCGACGCCTGCACCAAGCAACCCCACCCCACCTCCAGTACAGGCGTCGCCAACACCAGCGCCCTCCCCCGAACCGAAAAAAGAGACGCCTTCACACGTCTTTACAGCCGATGATCCCAGCGAACTTAACAACACCCCGCTGGATGATGCCATCTCTGCTGCACCAAGCCCCACCACCACCACACAAGCGACGCCTCAGGAACAACCTGACGAGCCAGCACCTGCCACGCCAGAACCCATTGAGCACACCGACGAAGACGAGTCCAACCCCGACTTCGAGCAGCTTGATGAAGAGCTTGAGCGACTCGCCATGGAGGCGGAAGAAGAGGATATGCTCGGGCTTGACAGTGAGGAGCATGAAAATACACATGATGAATCAATGCGTTATGAGGTATTCTCACTCACCGACACAGAACGCAACGCTGTCACACAGGCCACCGCACTTGCTCCTGATGAGGAGAGCGACGACGAAGACGATGCACAAATTCCACTCCCTGAACTTGATATCGCAAAGGATGGACGTCAGGACTCGTGGAAGAAGATCGTGGACTATATTCGACTCACACACGCACCTCTGGCAGCCACGCTTGAGCATGCCTATATCGAGGAGTTGACCGAGCAACATATCAACATGACCTTTGCTCAGCGTTACTCCCCCTTTGTGCATGATGACAAGCGACTCTCCATCCTGAAAGAATACCTTCATCGGGTGCTTGGTGATGACTTTAATGTCAATATCGGGACACGCTTTGATGACAAACCCCTGCCTGGCTTTGAAACGCTCGCACAGCTTCGAGACATTGAACTCAGGCAACGTCGCGATACGCTCGCAGATGACACGGAAAATCACCCCGTCATCAAGGAAGCGCTGGAGCTCTTCTCTCCTTCAGCATCCCGCATCATGGTCGCGCTCTACGAAGATTAAGAACACCATCAAAAGAGCTAAATGTCATAAAAACACATTGATAGATTAATGCTTGTGAAGAGTATTTAGGGCGTCAAACACTTACTTCCACATTGAGGAGGAAGCCCATGGAACAACAAGCATTATTAAATCATAGACCCAGAGTGGTCATCATTGGTGGCGGTTTTGGAGGCCTGAATGCAGCTCGACAATTTCGCAAGGAAGATGTCGACGTGGTGCTCGTCGATCGACAGAATTACCACCTCTTTCAGCCCCTACTCTACCAGGTTGCGACCGCAGGCCTGAGCCCTGCTGATATCGCAGCAAACTTACGCAACACACTAAGAAAACAAAAGAATACCGAAGTCGTCATCGGTGAGGTCAAGCATATTGATCGCGCAACCCAGGAGGTCGTATTTGAAGAAGGTAAGTTGCATTACGATTACCTGATCATCGCCGCTGGAATGAAGCATAACTACTTTGGAAATCAGGAGAAATGGGAACAATACGCACCAGGGCTCAAGACTGTCGATGAGGCGCTCGACCTGAGACGCCGCATGTTGCTTGCCTTTGAGGCCGCAGAATACGAGACGGACCCCAAAGAACGTGAGCGCTTGCTCACGTTTGTCGTTGTGGGTGGTGGTCCCACAGGTGTGGAGATGGCAGGCGCACTGGCAGAGATCGCACGTGAAGTCATGGTGCATGACTTCAGGAGGATCGATTCAAGCTGGGCGAGGATTGTACTGATTGAAGGTCAGGATCGTTTGTTGGGAGCATTCAGTGAGAGCTCCAGCAAGAATGCTCTGGAGGAGCTTCAGGAGCGAGGCGTGGATGTACGCCTGAACACCTTCGTCAAGGACATCGATGAGAAGGGAGTTACGGCTGGCGAGCAGTTTATCCCAGCGCATAATATTGTCTGGGCGGCGGGTTTAAAGGCCGAAACGCTCGCAGATTCACTGGGAGCAGAACAAGATCGCATGGGCCGTGTACACATTGAACAGACGCTCAACATCAAGGGAGATCAGAGGGTCTTTGTCATTGGAGACATGGCACATCTTGAGGACGAGGATTATGGCGGAGTCTTGCCAGGTCAAGCGCCCGTAGCCATTCAACAGGGTCGACACGCAGGCAAGAACATTATTCGCCTGTTACGCGACCAGGATCTCAAGCCATTTGAATACTTTGACAAGGGCCAGATGGCGACAATTGGTAGAGCATCAGCGGTCGCAGAGACGGGCAAGATGAAGCTCACAGGTTTTGTAGCGTGGTTAGCGTGGTTATTTGTCCACCTGCTTTATCTGGTCAGCTTCAGGGATCGTGTCTCGGTGCTCATCAACTGGATCTATGCTTATGTCGGTTTCAGGCGAGCGACGAGGTTTGTGGTAGGAAGCGACGAGAGAGGGCTCAAACAGAGGTTGTTGGATCATGGTCCAACACGGCTTCTGGAGCACGCACCTGAGCCGCTTCGACCTGACAAAGCCTTACGAGAAGCATCATAAGGTAATGTCGCCAAAAGCGCGGCTTACTCTTTACAGAAATACCCTCTTTCGCTATGGAAGAGGGTGTTTATTATGTGGCCGAAAGAAAACCTCTTGTGAAGCTCTCAAAGAGGTTCACAGGACCCTATTTAACAACCCTTCACAAAGGAACACACATGACACTCAAGATTGCTATCAATGGTTTTGGTCGTATTGGTCGTGCTGTCGGTCGTATCGCAGCCAAGGATCCCAACATTGACCTCGTGGCGATTAACGATCTCACAAGCCCTGAGTTGCTCGCTCATCTCTTCAAGTACGACACTGTTCATGGCCGTTATGATGGTGAAGTGAGCGTTGAGGGAAACAAGATTATCATTGATGGCGACGTCATTGAGATCTCCTCCGAGCGTGATCCAGCAAACCTCAAGTGGGGCGAAAAAGGCGTTGACTATGTCCTTGAGTGCACAGGCTTTTTCAGAAAGCGTGCAGACGCAGCCAAGCACCTTGAAGCAGGCGCAAAGAAAGTGCTCATCTCCGCACCAGGTAAAGGCGTCGACATGACCGTCGTGATGGGCGTGAACCATGAAGATTACAAGGCCGAGTACGACATCATCGACGTGGCAAGCTGCACCACCAACTGCCTTGCCCCCGTGGCCAAAGTCCTCGACGATGTGTTCGGCATTGAGCATGGTTTGATGACCACCATCCACAGCTACACCAACGATCAGCGCCTCCTGGATGCACCTCACAGTGACTTCCGCCGCGCACGTGCAGCAGCACAGAACATCGTCCCCACATCCACAGGCGCAGCCATCGCAGTGACTCGCGTGTTGCCTCAGCTTGAAGGCCGCCTTGATGGCATGGCCGTACGCGTCCCTACCCCCAACGTCTCCTGCGTGGACCTCGTGGCTAACCTCAAGAAACAAGCCACTGTGGAAGAGATCAACGCGGCCATGAAGGAAGCAAGCGAAGGCTCACTCAAGGGCATCCTCGGTTACACCGAAGACCCCATCGTCTCCAGCGATGTGATGACCATCCCTTACTCCTCCTTGTTCGACGCTGAGATCACCACCACCATTGGACCATCCTTGGTGAAGATCCTCACATGGTACGACAACGAATGGGGTTACTCCAACCGCATGATTGACACCTTGAAGCACGTCCATGGCGTCATCAACGGCTAAGTCTTTCGCTTGAGTTCAAACTCAAGCAACCCAAAGAAGAAGAGGAGGAAAATGTTTCACGTGAAACACTTTCCTCCTCTTTTCACACATCTACCCTCCCCTCCCGACGAGTTGCACTCATGAACACCACAGGAATCCACTTTATCGATGAGCTCGCCTTGGCAGAGAAGACCGTCTTCATCCGCTGCGACTTCAACGTCCCCCTCGACAGTGACGGCAACATCACGGATGACACTCGCATCCAGGCCGCGCTCCCCACCATCAAGCGCGCTATTGACGGCGGCGCGAAGGTTATCCTCGCCAGCCACCTCGGTCGTCCCAAGGGCAAGTTCAATGAAAAGTACAGCATGCTCCCTGTCGGCGAGCGCTTGCGTGAACTGCTTGGCTACGAGATCATCATTCCAGAGGATGTGATGGACTCACACGTCGACTTCTTGCTTGAGAACCTCGACCCCAAAAAACAAATTATCCTGTTGGAAAACCTGCGATTTAATCCAGGTGAAAAGAAGAACGACCCCGAGTTTGCAGCACGCCTCGCGAGCCTTGCAAATGTGTACGTCAACGATGCATTTGGCACAGCGCACCGTGCTCACGCCTCAACCTATGGCATGGTCAAACACTTCGACCAGAAGACCAAGGTGCGCGTGGGTGGCTACCTCATCAAACGTGAACTCGAACAACTTGGTCAACTCCTTGACCGCCCCGAGCGTCCCTTTATCGCAGTGATGGGCGGTGCCAAGGTCTCCGATAAACTCAGCGTGCTGCTCTCCCTCGTCGATCGTGTCCAGGGTCTCGTCATCGGTGGTGCCATGGCTTACACCTTCCTCAAGGCAAAGGGCGTCGAAGTTGGCGCGTCTCGCGTGGAAGACGATTTGCTCGATGATGCGCAGGCCATCTTGAGACGTGCGACTCAGTCCAAGGTCGAGGTTCATCTCCCTGTAGACCATGTCATCGTCGAAAACTTCGATGATGAAAAAGGAATCACCACACCTGATGAAGCAATTCCTGAAGGCATGATGGCTCTTGATATCGGCCCCAAGACACAGCTCCTCTACGCCAATGTGCTCACCGATGCACAGACCGTATTCTGGAATGGCCCCATGGGTGTCTTTGAGCGTGATGCATTTGCCGCAGGCACCTTCGCTGTCGCTCAAGCCATCGCATTGAGTGACGCCAAGAGCATTGTGGGTGGAGGCGACTCCGCCAGCGCAATTCAAAAGGCTGGCCTCAAGGAAGAGATCACACACGTGTCCACAGGTGGTGGTGCGAGCCTTGAATTTGTAGAAGGACGCAAACTCCCTGGCGTGGAAGCACTTCGCGCACACCATGAGTTTGATCTCGGCTAAGAACCTCCAGAACCAAGACACATAAACATCTGACAACAAAAGGATTTCAAATGCGCCGTCACATCATTGCTGGAAACTGGAAGATGAACATGCTCCTTGAAGACGCTGTCGCGCTCGCCACTGGCGTCGCACAGAACACCAAGGAACTCGGCGGAGTTGACCTTGTGGTCGCTCCTGCCATGCTCGCTGTTGCTCCTGTTGCCAAAGCGCTCAAAGACGCTGGCTTCACACACCTCAAGGTCGCGACACAGAACATGCACACTGTGCCTACCAAGGGTGCCTACACAGGTGAAGTCTCCGCACAGATGCTCAAGGATGCTGGCTGTGACTTTGTCATCCTCGGACACAGTGAACGACGTCAATACTTTGGTGAAACCGATGCAGGCGTGAATCACAAGGCCAAAGTCGCGCTCGCGCATGGCCTTACACCCATCATTTGCATTGGTGAAACACTCGCAGAACGCGAAGCAGAGAGGACGTTTGACCGCATTGAGTTTCAGGTTCGCGCAGCACTTGCGGGTATTGATGACAAGAACCTCCCTGCCCTCGTCCTCGCCTACGAGCCCATCTGGGCCATCGGTACAGGCAAGACCGCATCTCCCGAACAGGCACAGGAAGTTCATGCGTTTATTCGCTCCATCCTGAGCAAACTTGCAGGCGACGAAATCGCACAGCAAGTCCGCATTCAATATGGTGGTAGCGTCAAACCTGCCAACATCTCAGACCTGATCTCACAGCCCGACATTGATGGCGCTCTTGTAGGCGGCGCTAGCCTCAAAGTCAGTGACTTTGTCTCTTTGGCGGTCTCTTCAAACGCGTAACACCAGAAACAAAAAAGAGGACGGGGCCATGGTCCCGTCCTCTTTTTTCGGAATAAAAAGCGGGTTAATTCATTTAAATTAACCCGCTTTGTGGCGT
Source organism: uncultured Pseudomonadota bacterium (assembly GCA_950059285.1). Classification (GTDB taxonomy): domain Bacteria; phylum Myxococcota_A; class Bradymonadia; order Bradymonadales; family Bradymonadaceae; genus CATLTV01. Next base: position 8,463 of record CATLTV010000039.1, read on the forward strand.
ATACTCGCGCCCTTCCACACCTCTTTGGAGTGAGCTTTTTGCTCCTCACACACGCCATGATTTATTCAGTTTATCGCGACTTTAAAGATGGAGAATATGTCTCAACCCTAGGTTATGACATCCTCATCCATACACGGTCTATCGGACCACTCATCTTGCCGACAGGACAGCTCGTCGCATGTGACCCCGTCATACATCCCACGACAGAACCTTTTGTCACCGAGCTGCCGCGAGGAGAATATCCCGTACATCTCACGATCGCAGAGCTTCGTGATGAGGCCCGAGTCGCCTATGCTGCGATTCACCTCAAGAAGGAGAACGCACGCTCATGGACACTTGCCACAGTAGCGAGCGAGGATGTGGGGATGTTCTCGAAGGATGAACATGGGTACACGATTATCTCCTCGCTTGGTGCGTTTATGGACGCCAAGACTGCGGACCATTACCTGGATTATCTGGAGATCTTCCATGATAGCGATCAAAACACACTGGAAAAATCGCTTAATCGACTGGAACACAAAGCTAAACAAAAGGGTACAAGCTTTGGCAACCTCTCTGATAAGCATCTGGGCAAGGGCAATATTTTGACGTTCTCCTCGGGGTTTGGGGAAGGTTTTTATCAGACCTACATTGGTAAAAACGCCGAGGGAGAAATCACACGCGTGGTCACAGACTTCAAGGTATTGGACTTTAGATTTCCTTCCTTTGGATTTTAGGCCCGTTGACATCGCGAAAAAACATCACAAAAAAAGCCGAACAATATCAAGATATTGATCGGCTTTTTTTGATTCAGAGTACGGAAGAAAGGACTTGAACCTTCACGCCTTGCGGCACTGGAACCTAAATCCAGCGTGTCTACCATTCCACCACTTCCGCATGATTTATGCGCGTTCAACGCGCCCGTTTGGATACCTAAAATCAGATACTTTGACCAGAACGAAAACAAAAAAGTTTCATGTCGGCAGCCCTGAAACAGGAAAAATAAAAAACAATTCGGTGAGTTATCAAACAACTTCTCTAAACTGGTTTCCCATCGTGCCGATGTGTACGAATGCACATGTCTGCTCCTTATCATAACAGCTCACCAAGGAGGGCACGCGATGGATACACATCAGACAAAAACTCTCGTAAACAAAGCCACGGAACTCTCAAAACGAGCGTCTTCACTTCTAGAACAAGCACAGGCATTCTCACTGGATATGGACAGCGAAGCCTGTGATGTCTCAGACGAGACGGCGGCGTTTCTTGAACAGGCGCAGGAAGCAGTTGAACAACTTAATGAAGTTGTTGATAGTATTAATGATAATAAGAAGATAACCTACATCAACACCAAGCACTTTAGAGAACCCACAAAAAAAGTGCCGACCTTGAAACTCGTCCCCAATGACTTTGCAGATCCAACACAGACCCCCACTGTTCAGGTCGAAGTGCTGCCCTCCATCTGGGAGTGGGATGACGACGAAGATGAGTGAGGCTTGCCTAATCCTGCTTTTTTCGGAACAATTTATACCTGATTCTGCTCAATTTTGGTGAATTCCAATCTCGACTTTCGAATATAGATCCTGGTCTGTATCATGTCTTCAACAACGATAAATGGTATCCATTTCAGTTCAACTGAGATGGATATATTTATTTATACTTCACTTATTTATTAATCGTCTCATCGGAGTATTTTGTATGAAGAGCCGCGCAGCCGTTGCATTTGAAGCCAATAAACCCCTCGAAATCGTCGAAGTAGATGTGGAAGGACCCAAGGCAGGAGAAGTCCTCGTCCAGATCACACATACAGGTGTCTGCCACACAGACGCGTACACCTTGAGCGGAAAAGACTCCGAAGGTGTCTTCCCCTCCATCCTCGGTCACGAGGGCGCAGGTATCGTCGTGGAAGTTGGCGCTGGTGTCACCTCCCTCAAGCCTGGCGACAAGGTCATCCCCCTTTACACCGCAGAGTGCCGCCAGTGTAAGTTCTGCCTCTCCCAAAAAACCAACCTCTGCCAGGCCGTACGCGCCACACAGGGCAAAGGTCTGATGCCTGATGGCACAACCCGCTTCTCCTACCAGGGCAAGCCCGTCTATCACTACATGGGCACCAGCACATTTAGTGAATACACCGTCGTCCCCGAGATCTCTCTTGCAAAGATCGCACAGGACGCTCCCAGCGAGAAGGTCTGTCTCCTTGGCTGTGGTGTCACCACCGGCATCGGCGCAGTCCACAACACCGCCAAAGTCCGCCCCGGCGACACCGTCGCTGTGTTTGGCCTCGGTGGTATCGGCCTCGCCTGCGTCATGGCTGCCAAGGAAGCTGGCGCTCGCCGCATCATCGCCGTCGATATCAACCCTGGCAAATTTGAGCTCGCCAAAGAGTTCGGCGCCACAGATTGCATCAACCCCAAAGACACACCCGATACTCCCATTCAGGAAGTCATCGTGGAGCTCACCGATGGTGGCGTGGACTACAGCTTTGAGTGCATTGGTAATGTGGACGTCATGCGTTCTGCGCTTGAGTGCTGCCACAAAGGTTGGGGCGAAAGCATCATCATCGGCGTCGCGGGTGCAGGCGAAGTCATCAGCACTCGCCCGTTCCAGCTCGTCACTGGCCGCGTCTGGAAAGGCTCTGCGTTCGGTGGTGTGCGCGGTCGTACCGAGCTTCCTGGCATGGTCGAAGACGCCATGAAAGGACGCATCAAGCTCGACCCCTTCATCACACACACCTTGCCTCTTGAGCAGATCAACGAAGCCTTTGATCTCATGCACGAAGGCAAATCCATTCGTACTGTGATTCACTTCTAAGAAAAACAAAAGGGGGCGATTTTTTAACAAGTTAAAAAATCGCCCCCTTTTGTTTTTCAAATGTTTTCAATCACTTGAAAGCATACAACAAGGAGCAAAGATGCGCGCATCTTTGCTCCTTGTTGCCATACAGATACAAATACACTCCACAAATCTCGAATTTTCTCAAGGACTTGAATCATGCAAAAAGTAGATCAGTACACAAGCTTTGGTGGCGAACAACAAATCTGGGAGCACACCTCCGAGACGCTCAACTGTCCCATGCGAATGGCGGTTTATCTGCCACCCCAGGCGAGTACAAAACCCTGCCCTGTGGTCTACTGGCTTAGTGGTCTCACCTGCACCGAACAAAACTTCACCACCAAGGCGGGCGCACAACGTGTCGCCAGTGAGCTTGGCCTGATCATTGTCGCGCCAGATACGAGCCCTCGTGGTGACGATGTCGCCAACGATGATGCGTATGACCTCGGCCAAGGCGCTGGCTTTTACATCAACGCCACTCAAGAGCCCTGGGCCAAGCACTACAAGATGTACGACTACATCACGCAAGAACTGCCCAAACTCATTGAAGACACCTTCAACACCACATCCAAGCGCTCCATCTTTGGACACTCCATGGGTGGTCACGGTGCCTTGATGATCGCGCTCAAAAACCCTGGCATGTTCCAGAGCGTGTCTGCCTTCTCCCCCATCGTCGCCCCTTGCAAGGTCCCATGGGGAGAGAAAGCTTTTGGCGCCTATCTTGGCGACGATAAAGAAGAGTGGAAACAGTGGGATACCTGCGAGCTTGTCAGTCAGGCCACTGAAAAACTTGAACTGCTTGTCGATCAGGGCACAAGTGACTCCTTCCTTGAAGGACAACTCCAGCCTGAACACCTCGTCAAGGCATGCGAAGCTGCTGAACACCCACTCAACCTGCGTATGCATGAAGGTTACGATCACAGCTACTACTTCATCGCTACATTCGTTGAGGATCACCTCAGACACCACGCCAAGCATCTGAAATAAAAAGAAATTCATGGGTGAACCTTGATATTATCAAGGTTCACCCATGAATTTCTTTTTTCAATTGATGAGCCCTATATGTTTCACATCGATGACGTCTTCTCTTCAATCCGTGAATACCTTCAGACCACACAAAAAGATGCGCCTGTGGTCATGGAAGATATCTTGCTCAGAATGAACCGCGCCAAGGGTCAGGAAGGCCCATTTGATGAGCGTTATGGTGCATATATTGATCAAGAATTATCCAGACGATTTCACGACGCCGAGCGCACTCTCCAGCTTGATGCCAGCCTCACCAAACTCACATCAAGAGTACCACGCTTTGTGCGACACCTGATCCTGGACTATGACAAAAAGCTGCTCTCGAAAGCTGCTCTCATCCAACTGGCCAAAGACTTGCCAGCCAGGCACCTTGAACACATCAACACGCTTACCATCCAAAACTTGAGCTACACAAACCTCTTTCGTGTCATCGATCTCTTTGCAGAGCTACTTGCCCCTGAACTTCAACAATTCAGATTTGCGTTTGCATTCAATCAAAAGGGGCTTACCCCAGAGCGTATGGAACGCTTCGCCGATCACATCACCACCCTCTGGAGTAGCTCCCTGGAGGTGATTCATCTGGACTTTTTTACCTCTCAGGACTTTGGCTACATCTTACAAGAGAGGCTGACTGCATACCCCAGGCTAAACGAGGTTATCTGTCATGGGTTAGTCAGTCATAATACAGACGTCGTAGCACTACTTAACAGACTACCCGACACGGTACGCTACATAACGCTCTCTTCATCTCTGAACCTGGATCAATGGGAGGATCTTTTAAGTACCCACCCTGCCGCTGCGCAACTTCAGGGCATTCGCGATCGGTCTCTACCACAGGACGGCATTGACCTCTCAAGCTACCCCACTCTACGTTCTCTGGAATGCTTTGAACCCCACAAGCGAGACCTAAGAACAACCTATAAGCCATGGTGAATCACTTACTCATACACAAGTAAATAAAAAATCTCACGTAAGGCGCGTTTATGAGGCTCATGATCTACAGTCAGCAAGGTATACACTTGCTTTGAGGGCATGGCGGCTGCACATTCTTGAAGAATAGGAGCAAGCGCAGGAGGAAACGCCTCAAACAATGTCACACTGAGTGATCCCGCCTTGCGACAGTTCCCTGTTCGAGCGCGCAAGACCTCAACTCTTGCATGTAAGAGTGCATCGCGCTGGCCACCACGCTCAAGCCCTAACCAGCTCTCCAGCGTCTGAAGGTCTGAAGGTGTAAATCCTGATGGTAGAACCTCTTCCTCGGATAATATCTGAAGAATTTGGCGAGCGATCACCTTCAAGTGCTCGGGACCAAGTGCAGCCTCAAGATCCGTGGAAATTGTTGAAAACTCGAACCCTTGCATGATCTTACGGTGCCCCCAGGCAGACCACATGGCGGTAAACTCAGAGGTTTTGAGCTTCTGAATCGGCACAGAAGCACTCAACGAAAGCACCTGTGAATCCAGATACTTATCTGCATACTCATAATTCGGCAAATCGCTCAATAGCGCTCTCAGTAACATCACCTCCCTCGCCATATCATTGCTTGATTCAAGCACATTCAAGGCGTTCAAAAAGCGTTCGGATTGCTCGAATGAAAGGCCCGAAAGCAATGAGCTCTGCTCAAATGAAGTCAGAAAAGCCAGGACGTCTTGCCTACTTTTCATACGTGTTGTGAGCGCCAGCAAAACCTCGGGAGACTTTACAAAATAGCGATGAAAGACCTCTTTCATGGCTGCTGGACAGTAACGCCAGTGTTTAGCCAAGCCCAGTAGCTCGGAGACCAGCTCGTCGGGAACCTGATGTGTACTTTGCTCTGCGTCAGCAAACCGTATGTATTGGTAAAATCGCAACATGGCGAGCTCCCAATCCGTGCCTTGCTCAATCCACATATTCTGTAAGCTTGCCTTACCAAGACGTGTGTCATCTTTTATCTGAGCTTTTTGAGCCCAGTAAAGTAACTCCACCTGCATTGTAATCAGGTCCTCGGAGCTCTCTTTCACATCCTGTTGCATGAGGCCACAACAACTGTCCGACGTCTTCTCAATAAGAGCTTGAAGTGCGCTGTCGACCTCACGCATGGCGGTCCTGTCTTTTTTATCACTGGACGCCACGAGGTGGGCGCGTTTTGCAAGAAGCGCCATCGTCTCCTCAAACCACGACAACTCCTCGCGTGCAAACGCTGCGAGCTCATCAAACTCCTGAAGTGATGTGCTGTGCATTAATCGTGTTTTGAAGAGCTCAAAGCCATGTTGTTGCTTCCAGACAGAGCTTGAATGCGTGGCCAGCAAACTCTGCGCGTCATCCCACTGTTCAAGAGACACCAACACCTGAAAGCTCAACGCCACGATGCGATCCTGACCAATCTCACCAAGGTTGTGTTTTTTATTCACCAGAAGCGCCCTGTCACAAAAGCGCCTGGCGTCTTCATAAAAGGCATATGTCGAGAGCGTCTCGCACCCCTGCAAAAGTCCCTTGAAACGCAAACCTGCATCACGCTGAGCATCAAGAAGCAGCGGAAAATCCTTACGAATACTTTCTCTGATTTTTTCAGGTTCGCCAGCTCGCGCCATGAGACTACTCCAGCGCTTTCGATGTGTGGGATGAAGCACATGAAAGCTCTCCTCATAAGATAGCGAATCATAAGTCTCAAGGACTTGCACAGCTTCACCAAAGCGCCCATAACGCACAGAATCTTCAGCAACATCAAGCAGATAAGCAAGATCATCTTTCACGAAATTCGACGCGCCAGGAGGATAAATCAGCCCCCTGAGCACAGGATCAGCAGAGAGCACAGGGTCAAACAAGGGCCGCAGGGCTACGCGTTTTTCATCCAGTTCCCCCGTCGACTCCCACGTAGCAAAGTACGGTTTTTCAAGCTCTTTTTGAAGCCGTGCTGACCACTCGGAGCCCTTCACATGCTTGACTTGGCGAGTGTAGTTTAACGCAAGCTGTGTATCGCCAGAGACCTTGAGCGCATGAATATAAAGTGCGTGAAGGTGAACATGATTGGAGAGTTCAGAGTCGTTCTCCTCAAGTTGTTTTATGGCCAGTGTTGCCGCTTGCATATGAGGAGATGTGGGCATGGGCAGACCAACAAACGCATCCATAATGATGTCATCATCTGCTTGTGTTGTGACTGCAACCTCGTCCTTATGAGGCGTGTGAGCACAGCTACTCAGCGTTATCACTACACTTATCACGATCCCTATGGCTTTCATGTGTTGGCTCCTGGCTCTGGGTTCACACAGCAGACATCTTATCACATGCAATAGTTTCATGAAAAACGGACGAGGCCCGCGCTTAAAAGCGCGGGCCTCGTCCGTTTTTCATGAAACGATTAACAGCATTTCATTACTTGCGATTCCTACGCCTCAACAGACCAAATGCCATGGCAAAAATAGCAAGCGGACCAGCAGGAGGAACATCGCCAGGGGATTGTTGACAGCCACCAGAGCCAGACATGGAGTACGTCGCCTCATCTGTAATGACCACAACTTCACCACCCATATCCTCGGAACCCATTCCCATATCTACAGAGCCCATGTCGACATCCATGCCACCCATATCTTCGGAGCCCATACCCATATCAGGCATTTCGACCACATCGGAGATGACCTCAAATGTAACAGAGTCCATGGCGATCTGGTTGCCCTCTCCTTCTGTACGAACCACGACCGTGTGAATACCAGCCGAAAGATCTTCCTCAGGCGTGTAGGACCAGTTGCCCTGCTCATCAGCGACAACATCCACAATATCACCACCATCAATGGAGACAGAGACAGTCGCGCCAGGATCAGCCGTACCTGTGATTTCAGGACGGACGTTCATCGTTTGCTCGGACTGCATTGGAGAAGAGATCGTGAGCGTGGGAGGCGCAAGATCGATGTTGAACGACACGGTGTCCTCGACATCATCCACGCGAGCAGTCACGGAGTGTGAACCGTTAGCAAGCGGAGAGCCTGGTGTGTACTCCCAGTTACCATTCTCATCCGCAGTGACAGTGACAGGCTCCTTGCCATCAATCGAAATTGAGACCGTTGAACCAGGATTTGCAGTGCCTCGAATGGTGGGCTTGGTTGTCATAAGCGAGTCGCCATTTGCAGGCTCTGTGATGTCCACAGTCGCCACAATCGCAGGCTCGATTTCAAAGCTTGTATTGGCATCAGCGCTGTTACCCACAGGGTCTGTCACACGCGCTGTCACAGAGTGCGCGCCATCACCAAGATCGCTGTTGGGGGTGTAGGACCAGTTCCCTGCGCCATCTGCCATCACAGTGCCCACAAGCTGGCCATCAATGAAGATCTCCACGGTTTGACCTGGCTCGGAGGTCCCCGAGATCACAGGGCGCTGACTCATGGTGTTTGAACCCGATGCAGGGGAACCAATCGCGATACCTGGAGGTGTGGTATCCACCGTAAAGGACGTCGCTGCATCAGCATCGTTTCCAGCACGATCCACGACCTCAGCGGTGACCACGTGAGGACCATCTGCGAGTGGGTTTGTGGGGATGTGCATCCAGGAGCCCGTGTTGGGCACCACAAAGTTAATGGGAGCACCACCATCAATACGCAAGGTCAGGGTGACATTGGCCTCGGCAGTACCAATGATTGCAGGAGTACGATCGGTGATAATACTGCTGTTTACGGGCGATGAAATGGCAATATTTGGAGGCGTAACATCAATGGAGAAGCTACCCGTCACGGTGGAGGTGTTACCCACATTATCCGAGGTTTCAGCCTGCACACTATGAGGACCAGCAGCAAGGTTTGAAGAAGGCTGCCAGCTCCAGTCACCATTAGCATCTGTGGTCACGGTAGCGACCTGGACACCGTCAACATAGACATCCACATCGGTGTTGGGATCGGAGGTTCCCGAAATCACAGGCCTCAAATCATTAATAATCACGCCATCTTGAGGAGTATCAAGTGAGAGCGAAGGTGCGGTAAGGTCAACCTCAAAGGAGGTATTATCCTGAGCGGTGTTCCCTGCCTTGTCTGTCGCAATCACGACCACGGAGTGGTTACCATCCTGAAGATCAGATGTAGGGGTGTAGGACCAATCACCATTGTTATCCACAGTGACAGAGACCTGCTGACCGTTATCAAGTCGAAGCGTCACCGAGCTACCTGGCTCTGCTGTACCTGAGATCTCGGGGCGGCGCTCGGCGAGCACGCTTCCAGAACCTGGTGCGAGGATATCCACATCAGGAGGAATGGAGTCGATGATCACCACCGTTGCTCCGCCACCTGTGGAGTTTGCATCATCACTAATACGCGTGATGGGATTATTCAAAGTACGACCCACGAAATCGACAAGGCCCTGGTTTGAGATCTGCTCGCCTGCCATGAGGTCACTGTTAACCACCACACGGTAGGTAGCACGTGCAGACTGATTCTGAAGCAGAGAACCACCAGATGTCGAGTTGGCACCATTTCCAAGGTGGAAACGCACGCGGGCAGGACCTGTAAGAAGTGTACCAAGGTCACCATCGTCGGCATCGGTCTGTGTGGATGCATCCACCATCATGGAGCCCATCTGATAGGTTGTACCTGTAGGGATCACGTTGGAAATGACAACATCATCAGCAGGGTCAATACCGAGGTTTTCCACGAAGAATCGGTATTCGAGCACGTCTGTGGGCTCGACCTCTCCGCCGTTCAGGTCAATGACCTCGAGCGTCATATAGACATCAGGCGCATAAAGCTCTGTGGCGAAGCTGACAACGGCGGGATAATAGAAGTCACCATCGGTCTCAAGTGTGATGCTCGCGTTGCTGACGTTGTTACCAAGCAATCCAGGGAGGTCAAACATGTCGACATCAAAGCCGAACTTGTTACGCCATGAAGGGTTGGCGTTTGTAGCGAGCTGACCAAACTGTGAGACAGTGGAGTTAAAGATGTTGTTTGAGGGGTTCACCACATCACTGATGTAGGTGCTGTTAAGCAGCGCACGAGCGTTGGTCGCGAGCATGTCACCTTCATAAGAGATGATACCGATGTTTGTGGACACGTTCCCTGTGGCAGGAGTGGTGAAGCCAGACACATCAATGGTCACCTGTGAGGACGATGTAGATGCGGTGGTCACCGCAGCAAATCCATCATACACGACAAGGTTTCGCAAAGGCTCATTCAGATCGCGGTAAACAAAGACGATGCCCCAGCCACCATTGGAGTTATACCCTTGAGAAGTCTGGATATTTGCCACGGTGTACGCACCCGAACCTGTGGAGGGTACCAGTGATGTAATGTCTGCAAAACAGCTGTAATAGACGCCAAACTCGGAGCCTGTCACGGTCTCATCACAGGAGTTTGCGGTGATGTCCTGATAAGCCGAGGAGCTTGGTGTTCTGAGCTTGACCTCATCCTTGATCGCGTCATCAGGAGCGACCACACCCGAACCAGCAAAACCACCTGTTTCACCGCCCCAGTAGAGCCCAGCAAAGAGGACCTCAATGTTGGCAGGCAAAGATGCTGTGGCGCTTGATGAGTTGAAGGTGCTTGTCGAGGTATCCACATCGACAAACGACATGAAGTGTTCGTTGTTATTGAGGTCCGTAGAGAGCGTACCATTACGCGCATCCGTACAGTTTGTAGGGCTAAACGTGGAGGTACAGGAGACCACCGTGTTCCCGATCATACGCACCGCACCCGTGTCGTTTGTCTGATAGCGCTCACTAAAATCGCGAACTACCTGGGCTTCTGCATTCTGAATAGGAAGCGCACAAAACGAGACAAGGAGCGCTAACAACCCCATATGGAAAGGGTTCATTGTGTGTGTATTTTTCTTCATGGCTGACCTCTATAGCGACCTTTTTGTACTGTGCACTGCGTGATTATAACTCATTGTGCAAAAGGTCTTTGGAAACATAACAACATTATTTACAGTCACTGGAACTGTCATTATTCGCCCATCCTGAGACGTGCTCCAAAACCAGAGCAAGGAAGGTGTGATGAGAAGCTTTCAATGGCTTGAAATCACCTCACAAACATCCAACGGGAGGGCTTTGAAGAGCGTTCTTATATGGAAGGATTAAAAATGAAAAGTCATAATTTCTTTTTTGTTTAATTTCTGAATGTTAAGTCTATCCAAACGAATCGTTCATGTGAAATTCCAAACAAAATACGCACATCAGACAACGCCATGTCTTCATGGTGCGATAACATGAGCACATCGTATCAAAAACAGGAGGGAAACACCTGATCATAAGTTCAGAATGATCTACTTGCACAACACCCCTCCGTATGCTTTGATGGGACGTTCCATGTGACAGGTTTTTACTGTCCTGTACAGGACCACAAAAACATCACAAAAACACAAACAAACACAACAACTTAAAAACCAAGAAATGATCCAAGTCTTTCACTCAAATCAACCCAAACGCCTTGTGGAACAGCTCACCAACCAGGTCAGTGCCGTGCGCACTCTGGACCCCAAAGGGCCCTTCTCCACGGCCCGAGTGATCGTCCCGGATCAGCGCATCGCGAGCTGGCTTAAACTTGAGATCGCGCGTCAACATGGAATGATGACCAACTTTGATTTCCAGGAGTTGGAGGACATCATCGCCAGCGCGCTGGACATTGGTTCACTGGCAAACCATCGCACACTACGGGCTCGCTTTGAGGTCGCATTACGTGATGAGGAGCTGTTACTTTTGCCCGAAATGAGCGCCACGTTGCGTTATCTTGGTGGGCGAGAACGCCTTGAAGCATCAAAACACGACGATGTGGAGCGCGATGTACTTGAGCGTCGCCGCTTTCAGCTGGCTGCACAACTGGGTGAGATCTTTGAAGGGTATACTCGTCAGCGCCCCGAAGTGCTTGATGGTTGGAGTCGTGACGAGACGTTTTACTCCCAGAGCAGCGGCGAATCCGTGGAGCGCTGGCAAAGCATCCTCTGGCGAGCAGCGCTCAAGACCCATGGAACCATCTGGACGCCATATGAAGCATCACAGGCTATCCGCAAAGGAAAAGGCAAATTTGACAGGGTCTTACACATCTTTCTCCCCCACTCCACCTTGCGCGCACACTACGAGTTATTTGATGCTCTGGGCACACGGTTAGTTCTCTTTTGCTACCTCTACAATCCAAGTCAGGCGTTCTGGCACGACCTGCGTTTTGGCAGAATGCACGCGCAGGAAGAAGCCCTTGCCGTCGCAGAGGGCACCAACATGGGGTTCTCAAGTGCGCCTGTTTATGGCGGAACACTCGAATATCAGGGCGATGATAGCTTCTGGAGCGAAGAAGACCATGTCCCCTTTCTCTTACGTACATGGGGTTATGCAGGAGGCTTACACCTGAGAGTATTTGAAGAGTTACCTGGTGCACAACGTCAGGACCTTTTTGATGAAAGCACCACCGAGGAAGACTCCATGTTGAGTCGTCTCAGGAGTGACATCTTTAACATGGAGCGCTCACCTCAATCTGCCCTCCTGAACATCTCGGACAACGAAGCAAGTCGCCCCTCTGTCCAGGTTCTTGCGGCGGCAAACATTCGTCGTGAAGTCGAGGTCATCGCCAGTGAAATATGGAGGATCATTGATGAAAACGAGCGCGACCATCAGCAAAATCCAGATGTAGAGTTGATACGACTCAATGAAATCGCAGTGCTTCTTCCAGAAGAAAATCGCGATGTATATCAAACACATATCAAGTCTATTTTCCCCGCAACACGACACCTCGCCTACAACATGGTAGACATGCCCGCCAAGAGTTGGAGCCGTGCCATGGAAGCGGTGCACATGTTGCTTGGACTCCCATTTGGACAGTTTAGACGACATGAATTATTGCGCCTCCTGACACACCCCAATCTGGTGGGTCAGTTCTCACACCTTGACGCAGAGGAGTGGCTCAGGTGGTGTGATGATCTCAAGATTTTGCACGGCGCAGACAAACGCGATCATGCTGACACCTACATCAAAGGCGAACTATTTCACTGGGACCAAGGGCTTCGCAGGCTGTGTCTTGGTGCGTTCATGACAGGTCGCGCCGCCCAGGATCGACGGGTCTACTCCATTGAAGGCGCACATTATTTGCCCTACGAATATGGGCAAAGTCAGCTTGTCAGCGCGGGGCGACTGGTAGTGATGGCCAGGTCATTGATCAAGGATGCGAGGTTCTGTCGCCAGGCGAGGATGTCGTTAAGCAAGTGGTCCGACTTCTTCTGTAGGATGATCTCGACGTATCTCTGTCAGCAAGAACCTGAAGATGAGTTATTGCTACACACAAGCCGACAACTCATGGCAAAGATGGCAGAACTTGACCTCACAGGAGATCCTATAAGCTACCGTGTTGCTTACGAAACTGCTCTTGAATTGCTCGCCGATGTCGAGGTTCGCAAGGGACAGTTCATGCTTGATGGTGTGGTTGTGATGGGTCTTGAACCTGGACGAACCGTCCCGTTCAAGGTCACGTTTGTCGCGGGGATGAATGAAGGTGCGTTCCCACGTCAGGTCAGTAGACGCCCCGAGGATCTGTGCTTTGCCACGGATGAACAGGGTGAGGTCATCGATCCAAAGAGCTCAATCCCTGAAGCGCACCTGAGAGATCATGACAAGTACATGTTTCTTGGTGCGTTGATGAACACATCCAGACACCTTTGTGTATCATACGTGTCGCATGATGCACGTAGTGGAGAGGAGCGCCAGCCAAGCAGCCTTATCAGTGAACTGCTGTACGCCATTGAGCTTGATTACCTTGAGGATCGACCTGGAGAATCCATTCAGGAGCGCGCAGAACGTGTGGAGCAACAGGTTGTAAAGCATCATGCAGCAAAGCGTTTTCATGAACGTTACTTTCACGAAATAATCGATAAAGATCAGGAAGATACAGAAGACGACTTCCTCACGCCAAGTGCGCAGCCTGAAGCACGCGAGGAAGCAAGCACGCTGGCGCTCAGACATGATCTTGAGGATCACTGTCGTCAACATGCCATCGCCTATCCCACACGTGAAACGCTTCAGGCCACAGCGAGTAAACCTGTGTGGGAGCAAATCAAGCAAAAGCTTGGGTTATGCTCCCCTCCTGAGCAGGAAGGTCTGGTGCAGCAAGATCAGGTGTTGCGCCTCTCAACCTATGATATTCGCTCCTTTTTGGAGTGCCCGTTGCAGGGTTCAGCGCGGTTCTTGTTACGACTTGATGAGGATGAAGACGAGATCTTGCTCAAGGAGTCCGAGCTGTTTGAGCCCAGTGGCCGCGCCAACTCCATGCTCTTGAGAAACGTCTTCCTGGAGAAGCTCTCTCGCGAGCATCAGGAAAACAAGCCCTTTGAATTCAAGGACTTTTACGACACACATGCACGCTACTTTGAGCTTGAAGGATTGCTCCCCACAGGACCATTCTTGCGCGCTGCACGTGAACGCCACCTGAAGCTCCTTGAGCGCTGGCAAGAGAACTTGCCCTTACTTGGTGCAGGTCGATCTCCACCCATGGAGGTGCGCAGATTTGGACGACCTGTGGAGCAGGACTATGTAGATGTGGCAAATCCCCCCCTGTCGATGGATATGGTGGTAGGTCCAAACAAGGACAGGATACGCGTGGAGATTTCAGGGCGAACAGAAGTGTTTATCCCGGAGTGGCCTGCGACCATTATCCCCCACCCTGCGGACAACGCGCGTCGCATTTCGCCAAAATTCTTTATGCGAGGTTTTCTGGATCAGGTGTTCCTCTCAGCTGTGGGCGAGCACGAAACCAAGCCATGGACAGTGCTCGTGAATCCCGCAGAAGAGGCGCTACGCTACAAGCACAAGCACTGTATCAGGCAGTTCAAGCCGCTTGATGCACAGACCTCGAGGGACTATCTTCGCAACGTCGTGGAGGACATGCTCACTCAGGTACACGCGTATTACATGCCTGTTGAGGTGGTCTTTGAGCACATCACAGGTGAGGAAAGCGTGGCCCAAATCGCAGAGCGAAAGCAACGTAGCCCGTGGGATGTAACGAGCTCGGACCATGGCCCTGTCCATGACCCGAACCGCTATCAAGCCCCTGAAGATGCGCAAAAAATCATCGCCAAACGCTACGGCCTTTACTTTGAGCAGCTCAAGGGCAGATAAGCAGAACACAAGCAATAAAACCTTACACCACAAACACTTAAAACCTTCACATGACAAAGATCTATTATCCAAAACCAGAGATTCTCCAGCTTGTTCCAGAGCGTGGGCATGTGTTGATCGCAGCGAGTGCGGGCACAGGAAAAACCTACACTCTGGAGCACCTGGTGGTCGACCTCTTGCTGGGAGAGGAGGATATAGAGCTTGAGCAAATCCTGGTTGTGACCTTTACCGAAAAGGCGACCTCGGAGCTGAAGGTACGTGTGCGTCGGCTGATCAAGACTGTGCTTGATGCCGTAATGATGTCCGCCAGAAACCCAAACTCCCCTTACCTTGAGCCATTAGACCCGGAGCGATCGCCCCACTGGGAAATTGGTGAGGATGAGCGAAGGAAGTTGGAGAAGGCACACCTCTCTTTTGATATTGCCCCGATTTACACCATTCACGCGTTTTGTCAGAAGATCTTGACTGAATATGCGTTTGCAAACCAGCGCATGTTCGACCAACAACATGTTGAATTCAATCAGCTTTTCGACCGCGCATTCACAGACACGATGAGGAGGACCCTGGCGCGAGACTCTGAATTACAGGACTGGCTTGAATCCTGGCTAGAAGTCTCCAAGGTGGAAGAGTTACAACAGATGATGGCCCAGGCAGTCACTAGCCGCGCCGAAATCTGGCCAAGGTTTCGTGAAGACCGCGTGTTAAAAGGTCTTGAACGTTTTGGTGATGATCTGTGGGAGCGCTACAGAGAGGTCTATCGCAGACGCTGTGATAAGCGTGAACAAGCCATGAGGAGGGCTCAAAAGGAGTGGATCGCCACACGCAGCGTACCCCGCTTCCTGATGCACGCCGATCCCGAGATGACAGACTTCAAACACTCCCTGCGAGAGTCTCAGATCAGCAATGAAGAGCAACATGATTTCCTCAAGTTTACCGTGGCATTGTTGAGGTTTAAACCTGCGGTTGTACAGAAGTTTCTCCCCATTATGTCCGATGCGCTTGAGCGAGAAAAGCAACGTACAGGTGCGTATACATTTGATGACATGTTGGAGATGTTATGGAAGAGCCTATCCAGCGAGGGAAGCACAGCGCCCTGGCTCGTCAAGACATTGCGCAGGCGCTATCGCTACGCACTCATTGATGAATTTCAGGACACCGATGAAATTCAGTGGAAGATCTTTCGTAAGTTGTTCACCCAGAGCTCATCTGACCGTGAGCGACTGTTTGTCATTGGTGATCCCAAGCAGGCCATTTATGGGTTCAGGAACGCAGATGTCCACACCTACCTTGATGCGCAAAACGAGCTACTTGATTTCAACAAGGCCGCCAATGACAACGTGGATAGTGATGAGGACGCACACTCAGACAGTGAAGAGCAATCCTCTGAAGAGCCCGCTGCACACCTACAACAAGAACACTACTTTGCAGAAAATGCAGCGCTGCTAAGACTACATTATAATTACCGATCAACCCACAGGTTGATTACAGCCTACAACGCCATCTTTGACCAGCGCGCTGCAAGCCCCTTCTTTTCAAGCAAGGAGATCAACTATCTGCATCCAGTCAGATGTGGAGACACCTCACGTAAACTACTTGATTATAAGGACAAAGAACCTCCACCCATCATCATCGGCCAGATGAAACGGCGAGAGAATGAGCAGCATAAATCCTCAAGGATGAATGACCTTTATGAGTGTTATGGGAAGTGGATCGCAGATGAGATCAAGAGCATTTTAAGTGATGAAGGGGCCTTGTTCTTTGAGCGTGGAGGAAAGAAAGAGCGCATCCAGGCGCGCGACATCTTTGTGCTGACACGCACCCGTTCAGACGAATATCGGCTCGAAAAGCATCTACGAGATGCCCAGATCCCGTTTACCTTTGTGCGTCAGGAGAGTCTGTTTGATTCACCACAAGCTCAACATGTGTATGACTTGTTACGTGCAATTGAGCGCCCCCGAGAGCGAGGCAGACGATTGCGTGCATGGTCCACACCCTTCTTCGACATTGACCTTGATGAGCTGACTCGATGCCGAGAAATTTCTGAGAGCCACACACTCTACAAGAACCTGTTGCACTGGCATGTGCTGGCCAAGGAACAGCGCTTTGAAGAGTTGTTTACAGACATTCTTGAGCGAAGTGGACTTGTACGCCGCGAAATCTTCTTTTCAGAGGATAATCAAGATCTTGCGGACTACAATCAACTCTTTGATGTCCTCCTTGAGGAGGCTCACCTTGGTCGATGCGATGTACATGAGCTGGTCGCGCGTATGCGTGCCTTTATTGAGAAGAAGAAAAAACCACTGGTACAACATGGCGACATTCGTCGCGTGGAAGAACGCGAAGACGCAGTGCAGCTGTTGACGATGCACAAGAGCAAGGGTTTGGAGGCCCCCGTGGTGTTCCTCTTCGCCTTTGGTGGCATGGGCGGCGACTCATGGCGCTTTCACTATCAGAACCGTCAGGGCGATCGCATCAGAGCACTGCATATTCACAAGCCTGAACAAAAGATTAGCCCCCGTTTAAGGGATCGTGTAGAGGCAGAAGACAGGCAAGAATCCGAGAGGTTATTTTATGTGGCACTCACACGTGCCATGGCGCGACTCTACATCCCTTTCATTCCTTATATTGGTGATCAACCCTGCTGTAAAAGCATGGCTCAAAGAAGCTATAACGTGCTCAATGAAAGGCTCAAAGCGATGTTGCCTGATATTGAGCAACCGATTGATATCGAAGATGAAAACGCTTCCACAGAAGGCGCAAACGAGAACAAAGAAGCATTTAAAATTCAAGAACTTATCGAACTTCGTGACATCCCCTACTTTGGCATCCAACCCACCTTCAATCACGAGGATCACGACACCATCGCTGCGCTACAAAAGTGGGCGCCGCCCACCCGCTGGGTTGTGCGTCACTCCTATGAAGAGGAGCTTGCCCATGAGGATATGGACAAGATCCAGCGCCGAGTTCAACACCTTGAATCCTACTCCTCACTCAAGAGAAAAGCTGGAGGATACCAAACACACGACTTGCCCATGGATGAGCAAGAGTTAATGGCCGATGCAGAGCTTGGCAGTGGTGATGAGGATATTGTCAGCGAGGAGGAGCTTCCAGGAGGCGTGCGCACAGGTTTGTTCCTGCACGCCATGTTGGAGGATCTGGATTACAGCACATTGACACGTTATCAGGGCGTGGATGAATGGAGGGACGACCCAAAGGTCCAGGAAGTCTTTATGAAAGGGTTCAAGGAGTACGGGCTTGAACCACAATACAAGGACCTCGCACAGAGGATGATCTGGCGCGCGCTGACAGCGACCGTCGAGGTCGCACACGGTGTCATTTACGGGCTTGGTCACTGCATTCCAAACATCCGCGAGCTGGAGTTTCTCTATCCGATAGAACACACGCCACCACTTCAGAGCAACCTCTTCTCCTCACAAAAAACAAAGATAGAGCCAGGATTTATCAAGGGCTATATTGACTACACCTTTGAGTGGCAAGATCGCGTTTATTTTGCAGACTGGAAGAGTGATGTGTTGGACCGCTACAGCGAGCAAAACCTGAAACAACACTTTGAGGCAAACTATACAAAGCAGGCATTTCTCTACACGGTAGCGCTGTGCAAGATGTTTGATATCGACTCGGAGCAGGCATTTGAACAACGTTTTGGTGGTGCGGTCTACTGCTTTCTTCGAGGTATGCAAGAGGACAGCAGAACAGGCCTGGTGAGCTGGCGCCCTACATGGAGTGAGGTCATCGAGTTCAAGGAAAACTTGTTGAACCATAACCAGGCACCCAATGATTCAGCACATGAAGATCACGACACCATGTCGGGGGAAAGCGCATCATGAAGCAAAGGTTTGTACCATTTGGCACTGTAAGCTCCAGAGAAGAGTTCCGCGCTTATGATCGTGAGTATGCACAGGGTGACGAGGCTACAGAGCAAGAAGCACAATTGCGTGACGATGCAACAGCACTGTTTCACGAAGTCATCAAGCTCGTTGAAGCTTTTGATATCGATGATGGCGTCTTCTTCCTTGCCTGGGAGATCGCATCACTCCCCCCTGCCCTCACGCGTCAGGAACAAAAGGCAGTGCTCATGTTGGTGCTCTGTACCTTGATCGCACTGCGTCAGGGAAGCACCTGTTTGCCTCTTGAGCATGGCTTATTATCACTCCTGAAAACACTTGTTTCACAAGAGGTTCTGGTCACGCTTGAGAGTGAGAGTGTAAAGGATCTACATGCGCTCCTCAAGCAGCTGTTACGCTCCGAAAAGCTCAGGGATATCGTCGCAGACCACGGCGATGAAGAAGATTATAAACCACTGATAATCAAGGACAATAACATCTACCATCAGCGTATGCTTCACTATGAACAACGCCTGATTGATGTCTTGTCCGAACGCCTGCTCAAACAGGGAGCATCGATTCAAACGGATGGCATTGAGGAGCATCTGGAGCAGGTGTGGCAATCCAGTTCAACCACACAACTGACCGCTGAACAGCGCTATGCAGTGCTGACCTCGGTACACCTGCCATTGACCATTATCACAGGAGGACCAGGCACAGGTAAGACCTCAATTGTGGTCGCAATTTTGCGCCTGATGACCCAGTTAGGAGTGCAACCCGAAGAGATCGCGTTGGCAGCGCCCACAGGCAAGGCGGCCAACAGGATGCTGGAGTCGATTGAGAGCCAGTGGCAACGCTCGCTTGATGTCGAAATGGACACGCGCAAGGAGTTCTTGAAGAGGTTGCCTTCTCCACAAACAGTTCACCGCATGTTGGGTTACTCGGGACAGATGCAACACTACCATCACCAGGAGTACAACCCACTTCATGCGCGCGTTGTGATTGTGGATGAGGCGTCCATGATCGACATCTTTCTGATGGAGCGTCTGGTTCGTGCATTAAGGCCCGATGCCCACCTGATCTTACTTGGGGATGCCGATCAGCTCCCCTCGGTGGAGGCAGGGAGCGTGTTACGTGATATGACAGCACAAGATCCGTCCACAGATACGCCCTGGCGAGCGCTGTTGAATGAGCCTCCAGAGTCACATCATGGTGCGGGTGTGGGGTCGACGTGGACTGTTAAACTCACCAAGAGTCACAGGATGCGCGATGATGATCCTGATGGTCGCAGCGTACTACACACAGCAAATGCAGTCAGAGATGGTGATATTGAACGCCTGCTTGGTCAGGGCGATGGCAGCCTACACAGGAGGCGTAACCTTGATGATATTCAGTGGAGAGGTGCCGAGTGGCTGGAGTTTATGGGTGTCAGACATGCTGATGAATCGCACCATCAGAGCGTAAACGCAGAACAATTACGCCTTTTTCTTCAACAGTTTGCCTATGATCAACTTGAGCTAGAAAAACATGTCAACTTGGCCAGTTATGTGGTGAACCACATCTCACATGAGGCCAATCAGGTCTTGACCAATGCTCAGGATATTGAAGCATTGCGCAAGGTTATGGCACAGACACAGCGCTCAAGGCTGCTTACATTAACGAGAGTTTACCCCACGGGCACACGCGCACTAAATCGCGCGGTACTTGAATTGTTACGTCGTCAAACGGGAGCACGAGCGACACAGGCGTGGCTGCCAGGCTCTCCTGTGATGATGTTGCGTAATGACTATGAGCGCGAGATCTTTAACGGTGATCAGGGCATCGTGATGTCTGCATGGCATCATGGACGACAGGAGCTGATGGTCTTCTTCCCACGAGGCGAGAGTTTTGTGGCATACAATCTTGAAAGTTTGCGATCGAATCTGGATTTATCGTTCGCGATGACTGTGCACAAGAGTCAGGGGAGTGAGTTTGAGCGCGTGGCGTTGATTCTACCCGAGGAGCCGCTTCCATTGTTGACACGAGAGGTCATTTATACAGCGATTACACGCAGTAAAAAAGGTGCGATCGTGGTAGGATCGCACCGCGTACTTGAAGCTGGCGTCACATCAAAAATGAAGCGTTTTAGCGCACTTGGAGATGCACTCCTTGGGTTAGCAAAGAGCGGCATCCTGGCGCAAAAATCTGACGAAGATTGAGGTTTTGCTTTTAACCAGAAGGTGGGACACACGCCTTGAGATTATCAGGGTTATCAAGCGTGGTGATATTTGCCGAACAGTTTGACTCGACATCAACGTCACGATTTTCATTGCACTCGCTCTTATCCACGCAAGATCGGAAGCAGTAGTTCACCCCATCATCATGCGCCACACAGATCGACGCATCAGGACAATCCGCATCTGTGGTACATCCTGTGAGACCGCAGTATCCACCCTTGAAGGAGGTCAGACATTGTTGAGCCCAAGGCTCCTCCTGATAGCAATCATCATCCGTCTGACATTGTGCGCCGACGCCATAGGTGTCGGCGTCCGAGTTACAGCCAGCAAAGAGAAATGACACAGCCAGGACTGCGGAAGAGATCAGGTAGCGTGTGTTGTGCATGAGGTCACATCCTTCTTGAGAGTTCTGAATCAAGGATAAGATAGAGATGAGCAGCAAAAAATCGAAGATTTTTTGCTGCTCATCTCTATCTTATTCAAGTTCTTTGAGTTCTGCTTCAAGTTCGGCTGCGAGGGCGTCAGCCTGAGCTGTAGCGTTTTCCTCTGTAATTTCAGCATCGACCTGAGCTTCAAGCTCGGCTGCGGCTTCTTTTTTCTCGGCCTCTGTCAAACCTGGCTCTTCTTTTGGAGCTTCAGCAGGTGCCTCCTCGGTAGTTGCGGTGTCATCCGTTGTCTTGTCGTCAACACTGGCCACAGTGTCATCAGTCTTTGTGGTTTCTTCCTTGTCACAAGCAAGCATGGGAGAGATGGCAAAGAGGCTGACCAGACCCAAAGTAATAATACGTTTCATGAGATTTCCTTTTCTATTGGGCAGATGCAATACACCACTGGCGCATTCGCATCGCATAAAAATATACGTTTAAGTTTAAGAAGTTACGATTATTTCTTGGGCTCAATATTTGGCTTTTCGATGCCAGGCTTCTTGATTTCAGGCTTGGTGATTTCAGGCTTTGCCTTCTGATCGCCATCAGCCTTTGCGTCGCCAGACTTGACCTTGGAGAGCTTTTTCGTGTGACGTGTTTGTTCTTTCTCACGCAGTTCTCCAGCTTTTTTAATCAAGTTCTCGTCTTTGTTCTTTTTGCCAAGCTCTTCCAGACGGTCGATTTTAGCCATGCGTTCAAGGTGCTTGAGTTCTTCTTTGGACTGTGGATCTTTTTTACCAAAAGCCTTGGCCTTGCCCTTACTTTTTCCTTTGCCAAGCGCCTTACCGCCAGGATGCTCACCTGACTCTTTCTTCATCTGGCCAGGAGCATGATCTTTTCCTGCGTGCTCAGGCTTGCCCTTGCCTTCAGGTTTACCTTTGCCTTCAGGCTTACCCTTGCCCTCGGGCTTACCCTTGTCCTCAGGTTTCCCCTTGCCTTCAGGCTTGCTTTTATCGTCAGCCTTGCCACCCTTTTTATCCATTTTCATTTTGCCAGGAGGCGTTTTGTCGTGGCCCTTGCCCTTGCCTTTTTGAGCAAGCGCGGGAGAAGCAACAAGCGAGGCTGACAACAGACCAGCGAGGACGAAAGAGAGGTTTCTTTTAAGCGTAGTGATCTTCATAAATACCTTTTTAAATGAGGTCAGAGAGTACGCTCAATGTGATCAAACAACCCTTATCACATTGATACAAAAGACATTATACTCACTGAAGTGCCAGCATGATTTATAGCAGACTTTGCACGCATGCGTGAGACATCTTTTGCCATGATGTGGCATCTGTCCCACAAAACAAGGAACGTATGGAATAGAAATTCGCTTCAATAAATTAAGAGTGCGCAAGTTCAATCGCAGATAAAACATGAGCATATGAGAGCTTTTTTATGAATCAACTCCCTGAAATCAAAAGCGAAGAAGATTATGACAAGGTGTACAAGAGCAGTGCATTACGTCTGGAAATCGCACACGCGATGCTCAAGGATACAGGAATCCAGCATTCGCAGTGTGAGGTGTTAAAAGGAGGATCCAACCTCATCTACAAGATAAACCACGATCGCATCCTCAAGCTGTACCCACCTATTTACCAGGATGATGCAGCGATTGAACGTGATATTCTGAAGGCGCTCCAACACGAAGAGCTGGGGGCACCTGCGCCAAGACTCTATACGCATGGTACCTGGCGAGGATGGTTTTACATGGTCATGTCATACGAAGTGGGTCTGAATATTATTCAACGTCCCGAGTATACATGGCCCGCAGGGGTGACCTCAAAGGACAGGCACTACATCATCAGTCAGCTCGCTGACTGGATGCAAGCAAGCTATGAAAGCAACGCGGTTCAAAGCGTAACCTTGCCCGAAAAGTGGGAGAGCTGGCCAGATACAGCGCTTAAACTACGCGAAAACTTGCTCAAGAAGCACAGCAAATTTAATGCAGAGCAGGCATGGATTGATCAAATTGAACCGTTCTTTGAGGACTTTGATCTGGATGCGTGCATGAAGCTCCCCACATACAACGTACACGCAGATATCCATGGTCTGAACGTGTTGATTTCGGACAAGTCAGGGCGCTGGGAGATCTCATGTGTGCTCGACTTTGCTGACACGCTCAAGGCTCCCATCATTTATGATCTGATCGATCCTGTGCTCTTTATTGCTCAGGGAGATCCTGCGTTATGCAAGATTCTGTATGACACGTTGCTTGGCACAAACCATGGGCTCAACGCAAAGACCATGATGCAATGGGCGCTGTTACATCGCTTTTGTAACCTTGGTTTCTTTACCTCCATGTACACACATACAAAGGGGAAATTCACCACCATTGAAGAGCTTGGACACATGCTCACAGGTTTAAATTAGAGTGATAAATCAATATATTGCAAAGGACACAACGCATGTTAAAGCCACTTATGGTGCACATCCCTCAAGGTACAATTCAACTGCGCGATGACCGCAAGCAGACCACATGGAGCACACAGCTTGACGCGTATCTCATGAGTAAATATCCGATAACTCAGGAGATGTATACATATCTCATGGGCAACAACCCCTCGGTCTTCAAGGGAACACATCGACCTGTTGAGAGTGTCTCCTGGCTTGATGCGATTGACTTTTGTAACGCCCTCAGTCGTGCATGCGAGCTTGAAGACTATTATGATGTGGTTTCGGGCCATGAGGTGAAGGTTTCACCAAAACACAACGATGGATACAGGTTACCCACAGACGCCGAGTGGGAGTATGCATGTCGGGCAGACTCGGGCAAGGTGCAGTATGGCCCTATTGATCAGATCGCCTGGTATGCAGAAAACTCCAACGACTCAACGCAGGATGTCGGGATGAAGCAGCCCAATGCTTTTGGGTTGCATGACATGTTGGGCAATGTATGGGAGTGGTGCTGGGATGTGTATGATGCGGAAGTCTATGGCTCGTATCGTGTGTTTCGCGGTGGTGGTTGGGCAGACAGGTCACGTGGTTGCCTTGCTTCAAATCGGAGAAGAAGCCACCCCACATATGCCATTGATGATCTGGGGTTCAGAGTAGCACGTTCACTGTAGCAAAACACAAAACAATCCAGCAGGTTAACCTGCTGGATTGTTTTGTGTTTTCACTTATTTTTGTTCTTCTAGAAGAAGTACATCACACCGACGAGAAGACTTGTGTTCAGGGTGCTCACGCGGAGCGCATCAGAGCTATCTGTGAACTCGGCACCATAGAGGTAATGGAATCCAAGACCTGCCTGGATCTGAGCTTTTTCAGCGGCGCGATAACCGATGGAGAGCTGGCTGAACAGATCCACACCACGAGAGCGCGTAGATTCGTCGAGGATCTTGGTCTGCGAGGAGTCGTTGGGGTCAGGTACAACGGTTGGACGGGAGCCACGGCCAAAATAACCACCGATCCCGAGGCCAGGGATAAGGCTCAAGTTGGCGTTCAGAGGGATGTGATAATTAGCGCCCACGTTCACCAGAGCAGAGCTTTCTGTGGAGCCAGTATCTTCCTCACGTTGAATACGACGCATCATCACACCTGCCTGGGTGCTAATTTCGAGTCGATCGCTGACAAAGTAACCAAACTTGGGAGTGGCGAGCATAAAGAAGGTGGTGTTTTTGACACTATCACCGCCTTCAAGTTCGTTCATGGATTGTGTAAGACTCACAGAGGTATTGATACCAATGTTTCCTCTACCTGCCGAGGTCATTTCAAACATGTCATAAGCACTGGCAGGGAGAGCAAGTGCAGTGAGGAGCAAGAATGCAGAGATGGATGTGAGGTTTTTACGGACTCGATCACTCATGATATAAGCCTTTATTGAAGAAATTAGATAAAGATGCGCGTGCATACAGCGGTTACAGCGGTTAAAATAATTGTGTACGGGCGCTGACTGGTCTGAAGGAGCGAGCGCTGTGTCGGAAAACCAGCAGCAGTACAAGGCACTTGCTT